>JAJCZW010000186.1 GCA_029262155.1 Gemmatimonadota bacterium | reverse complement strand
GTGGTCGGCGTGAAGGATCAGGAGAATTTCCAAAGCCCGCTGTAAGACGGGGTTGGGCTCGTGTTTCCCGCCGATACTAAAGGTCATGTTGACAAAGTTGGCGATATAGCCCAGATCGTTGCGCGGGAACTCATAGGGGAGTCCCCGAGAGTGCCGGAAGAGGAAGGCTGCGATGGTGGGGAGCTTGGCCATGAGCCGCACGCGTTGGGTATAGCGGTTCTCGGGCGACTGGATGTGCTTCGCGTCGGGATAGAACGTGGACAACGCTCCGATGGCGCCGAGGAGCATGCCCATCGGGTGGGCATCATACCGGAAACCACCCAGGAACTTGATGATGTTCGTGTGGACATAGGTGTGATTCCTCACATCGAGGGTCCACTGGCCCAGCTGATCCTGAGAAGGCAACTCACCCTCGCTCAGCAGGTAGGCGACCTCCAGGAAGCTCGCTTCTTCGGCGACCTGTTCGATGGGATACCCCCGATACCGCAGAATCCCACGGTCCCCATCGATAAAAGTGATCGCACTTCGACACGAAGCCGTATTCGTGTAGGCCGGGTCATAGGTCATCAGCCCGAAGTCATCGTCGGATGTTTTGATCTGCCGGAGATCCATGGCCCGTACGGTCCCGTCTGTCACGGGAACCTCGTAGTTCTTGCCGGTCCGATTATCGGTTATGCTCAAAGTGTTTGACACGATGGGGGTCCCTTGGGCAGTGCGTTGTCGTTCAGAGTGACTACCGTGTAAGATAGCGGCCTTGCTTGGTCCGATGAACCCACTGGGGTTCGTGTCTCGCCCGCCGGGAGGGAGTCATGTCACGACCACAGCCCAACGCCAGCGAACGTGCCCGGGGCCTGCTCTTGGGAATCGCCTGTGGGGTGCCAGACCCTGACGCATGGCCCGATCCGCTGGGTCGGGCGGTGATCCTTGCGGAGGAACTCGCCCGCGAGCCAGTGGACCTCGCTCGGGTGGCCAAACGATGGGTCGAATGGTCGGAGGACGGTGCCTGGGGGGTCGGGCCATCCACGGCTTCGGGCTTCGCTCATTTGGCCCAGTGGAAGGCTCCGCCTCGTGCCCTGGACCTTCCGCCCGAGAGCGCCACCCTCGCCGCCACGCTCCCCGTGGCCTTGGCGGCACGCGAGGCGCGAGCCTCCATGGTGTCCGGCTCCTACCACGTCGCCCTTCTTGTGCACCCGGATCCTGTGGCCGCGTGGTGCAGTGTCGCCACGGTCGTTGCGGCTCGGCAGCTGCTCTCTGGGTATCGAGACATCCTTCCGGACATCATCGAGGTCTTGGATGCGAATGACGCCTCGGATACGGTTCGCTCCACGCTCCGCCGCATTCCAGTCCTTCGCCAAGAGGATCTACGGCTTGGCCAAGCAGACGCGCCGGTTCACTGTATGGAAGCGGCGCTCTGGGTGCTGTCTCGATTTGGGAATGCCAACGGGGTACGGGAATGGCTGAACGAAGCGCCGAGTCACCCGTGGCTCGCCGCGCTGATCTATGGGCTGTTGGGGAGTCGGGAAGGAGAGCAGTCTCTCCCTGATGACCGCTTACGGCAGGTGTCCAGGATTGTGCATGTCAGATCGGTAGCCAAGGCGCTGATTCAGCCTCGGAACAAGGATCCCTAAGAATCTCAATCGGAGGGGAAGGAGACGGTGCATGTGGTTTCGAAGCCTCCCCGAACTTGATAGATCGTGCGCACGGTGAGGGATTTCGGGGCTAACAACTGGAAGAGATCCTCCGCGATTCTGGCGGTGGCATGCTCCTGGAAGATGCCGACGTTCCGATAGCTCATCATGTAGTACTTGAGGCTCTTGAGCTCCACGCACGATTGGAGAGGGACGTAGGTGACCGTCAGACGTCCGAAGTCCGGGAGCCCACTGAAGGGGCACACGGCACTGAACTCCGAGGTATCGGTGACGATCTCCTGATCGGGGCCGGCGTACGAAAAGGCTTCCAATACTGCCGTGTCGATCTCTTCAGGGCCGACGAAGGGAATCGTTCGGCCCTCGGCGTGTGGCATTTGTTGCTCCCGGGTTCAGCCTGGTGCGTCACCCACAAACTATCAGGTCTTCCCCCCGGGTGCTTCCTCAGGGGAGGGGAGAATCCCCTCTTCGAGCCAGCGGTGTGTCCCCGCCAAGACATCCTGCGCGGTGCGATAGGTTCGTGGATCGTCATTTCTGCGGAGTCCGCCGAAGAGAGTTCGAATCCGACGCCGAGCCTGCCGACTGAAGAGATCGGCGAGGGCAATCGGCCCTCGATTGGAGGGATCGGATCGCACCAGAGATACCGCCCGGGAACAACTGGCACTGATGGCGAGTAATTCAGCTCCGATATCCACGAGTCGACCGAGCACAGCCTGTCGCTTTTCAAGGCTAGGCCCAAACCGGATCATGGCGTGAAACAGTGCCCGTGCGAGCCGGCGGCTTGATCGTTCGACGAAGCGGAGGTGTGGGGCGAGTTCTCCGAACTCTCTGTAGCGGGGCCATCGTCCCCATCCAAGCCAGAGCCGGGGATACCAGACCCCGTAGAAGGCGGCGGCCCGACCGAGGGTCCTGATTTTCTTCCCCGTAGAACTCTTGGGGTTGATCAGATCTCCTGCCACCTTCAGGTGCGTGTCGACCGCTTCTCGCGCGATGAAGAGTCGCATGATTTCCGTTGATCCCTCGAAGATCCGATTGATGCGAAAGTCCCTGAGAATACGTTCGACGGGGTCCGGTCGCTCTCCCCGGCTCCGAAGACTATCGGCGGTCTCGTATCCCCGCCCACCCTTGATCTGGAGCGTATCATCGGCAATACGCCACCCCACTTCGCTGTTCCACAACTTCGCCATCGCCGCTTCGAGCCGGATATCGGTATCGCCTTGATCGGCGAGGAGGGAGGCGAGATCGGACACCGCTTCCATGGCGAACGTGTCGGCGGCCATCTGTCCGATCATCTGGGCAATGGCCTCATGCTTCCCGATCGGTTGGCCCCACTGGATGCGTTCGTTCGCCCATCGACGCGAGATCTCAAGGCAACGCTTCGACCCAGCGACACAGCTGGCGGGTAACGTTAGCCGGCCTGTGTTGAGCGTGATGAGCGCCAGTTTGAGGCCCTTGCCTTCACCCCACAACACATTCTCCACCGGGACCTTCACATTGGTGAATCGGAGGACAGCATTCTCAATGGCCCGGAGGCCAAGGAAGTGCAATCGCTGCACGACTTCCACACCGGGCCAATCGGCCTCGACGATAAATGCCGTAATTCCCTTGGGCCCAGTGCGCGCCATGACCACCATCAGTTCGGCCACGGTGCCATTGGTGCACCAGAGTTTTTCGCCGCTGAGGAGATAGTGGGATCCATCCTCACTCAGCGTGGCGGTGGTCTGCAGACCGGCGGGGTCCGACCCGACGTTCGTTTCGGTGAGAGCGAACGCTGAGATAGCTCCGCGGGCCAGGCGGGGAAGGTACTTGGCCTTCTGTTCGGGAGTGCCGAAGAGCTTGAGCGGAACCGGAACTCCTATCGATTGGCTGGCAGATAAGAGTGCCGTCAGGTTGCCATCCTGACTCGTCACAAGGCCGATCGCCCGGGTATAGCTCAACTGGCTCAGGCCAAGACCGCTAAATTCACGCGGGATCTTGATCCCGAACGCTCCGATCTGGCGGAGCGCCTCCACGACGCCGGGCGGAACTTGTCCCTCCCGATCGATCGCATCGCTATCGACATCCTTCATCAAGGTTCGGAGCTTGTCCATGAACGGCGCCGCACGGGCCAGATCCTCGGGGTCCGGTTGCGGATAGGGATGGATCAACTCGAGGCGAAATGAGCCTTCGAACATCTGACGGACGAAGGACGGTGCCTTCCACTCGGTTTCGCGGGCCGCCTCGGCCACTTCGCGGGCCTCAGACTCGGTGGCGAGCGGGGCAGGGGTCGGTGTGGCGCGAACAGGGGAGGGGGCTGTATGGGTCATGTGTCATCTCCAAGCGAGGCAGCGCGTGTGGGCATCACTGACTTGGTGTCTACGGGTAAGGAGCCGCGGACACCGTGAAGGACGAGGTCAATCACATGGTTACGACGGCGGGCGTCAAACCCCTTGGCCTCTGGATCAAGACCGACCGCCTGAAGCAGGGTGTTCGAGTGAACAATCGGAAACCAACACAAGGCCACAAGGCTCACGAGAAAGTGCGCCGCCCGATCGGGGTTGTGGTCCGCGATTCCAAGGTCGTCAATGATGGCCGCTAAGGCATCTTGACCCGCGGCCAAGCGAGGCGGAATGGCCTCAGGGAGAGGACCAGCGGTAAGAGCTTCTCGCTCAATGAGTCTAACGAAGGTCGGATGGCTGGCCAGAAAGTCATAGTAATCACCCACCGCGCCGGCAAGGATCGCCTCGGGTGGGGCGTTACTGGCCTCGGTTCGAGCTCGGCCCTGTTGAACTGCAGTACGAACCTGGGCGAAACACTCAGCCAAGACCGCTTGATAAAGCTCATCCTTGGATCCAAAAAAATACCCAGGAGTCGCGCGCGAAACGCCCGCCCGTTCACCTACATCGGCTAGGCTCGTCTGCTCAAACCCGTGCTCCGCGAAGAGATGCTCAGCAGCATCGAGGATGCGCTGCTTGGTTCGGGCAGCGTTGCGGGATCGAGTCTGGCCGTTGATGGTTGGATATGCCATAAGTCCTCACTTGCTATACGTCAAGCAAGTTAGAATGGTTCTCCTCCCCTGGCTAGACTCCCTACCCTCAGCGAAGGCCTCCTTCCGAACAAAAGCCGAATGTGCGAGATTGTGATAGCCCCATTCCCCCACTGGTTGCCCAATGGATCCCAATCCCAGAATCCTTCTTGCTGATTGTGACGCCATGTTCTGCGCCGTTGCCCGGCTGGTGGATCCTCTGGGAGCGGGAAAAGCCAAGTTCCTGCTGGTGGGTGGATCGGCCGAGGGACGGGGAGTCGTGTGCTCTGCCTCCTACGAGACCCGCCGATTCGGCGTGCGCTCGGGAATGCCAATGGCGCGGGCACTGCAACTCTGTCCGGGATCGAGTGTGGTCCAGGTTCCCCGGAAGGCCTGTGGCGAAAAGAGCAGGGAGGTTGCAGCGGTCCTTCAGGAATGGTCCCCGGTGGTCGAGCCGGCGAGCATTGACGAGTTCT
>JAJCZW010000185.1 GCA_029262155.1 Gemmatimonadota bacterium | reverse complement strand
GACCCCCTGCTTGCAAAGCAGGTGCTCTCCCAACTGAGCTACCGCCCCGTCTGCTCCGCTGCCGGTCGTGGCGCGGGGTTCATCGGGAGGGAGAAACATAGTGCCGCCGCCGCCCGAGGGGGAGCCGGACGGTCCGCGCCCGTTAGAACGTAGGCCGGAGGACCGCGATTCCGTTGTTCAGGTCGGAGACGTAGATCAACCCGTTGTGGAGTTGCGGCGCCCAGACCCGGGTTCCGCCGGTTTGAGCTCCCACCCCAAACGGGAAGGCCTTGGCAATGAGTCGGGGCTGGCGTTCCAATTGACCACTCAATTCCCCGGTGACATCGAGGGCGAGCAATCCCTCCCCATACCAGGCGACATAGAGAATCCCGCGTGCCTCATCCATCCAGAAATTATGCGGGGGCTCGGAGTTGACCTCCGTCCGATAAGTCGCTATCTGGCGGGGTTGGGTCAGGTCGCTCACATCCACTACATGCAGGATTCCAGGTGCGGCGGGAGCGTTTCCTGCGAACTCTTCTTCCCCCACGAAGACGAGGGCGCGCTCGGGCCAGTACCAGGCGTTGTGGGTTTGCCCATCCAGAAGGATGCTGGAAACCTCCTGCGGGTTGCCGGGACTCCCGCCCGCCATGCCGTTCCCCACGTCGAGGATGATGAGCCCCGCATCCCAAAAGGAGAGGAAGGCCAGCCCATCCCTGACCAGAACGTCGTGAATGAACCCTGCAGGATTGCTGTACTCTGCAATGGTGACCGGTGCGGCCGGGGTCGAGATGTCGACGATGTGGAGGTGTCCCACCCCCACCGGGCCGTCTTGCGCAACGTAGAGCGTGGTTCCGTCGATCCACACATTGTGGACCCCGCGCTCGAGGCCAGCCGTATAGCGCGTGATGACCGTTGGGTGGGCTGGGTCGGCAAGGTCGAGCAGGGTGACACCGTTCAAGCCATCGGCGGACGATTCATGGGTCATGACTCCCACGGTTCCGGATGCATTCACTTTGATGTCGTTGACTCGGTTGGCCACGACCACCACGGAATCGGTAATGCGCGGTGCACTCGGGTCGCTGATGTCCCATGCGTAGAGAATGTTGCCGATGGCCCGACTGTTTCCAAGAAACACGGAGCCGGTATATGCATGGGTGCCATGGACCCAGATGTCGGCGGTGAACCGGTCAGTGACGCGTCCGGTACCGACCAGTTCGAAGGTGGCTTCCTCTGGAGTGACGGGGAGGTCGTCGCCGCACCCAGCGGCGGCGCTCAAGAGGGCAAGAGCGATGAGTGCTCGACCGGGCAGGTTCGCAGAGGCGGGTGCGAGAGACATGGAATGGGATTCCGGAGTCAGGGTATGGCGATAGTGACGTCTGTACGGTGTGATGTCGCACAGGGAGGATGCCCCCTGTGAGCGAGGCCGACCTATTGGACCGCCCTGACGGCTTCCCCATAGCGCAATACCGGTGCGAGGATTGTCATCGTCTCGCCGGTCGTGAGCGTGAGTGAGAGCGCGACGGTATCCCCCCGTGAGAGTACCCCGGCCAATCCTTCCATCATGAGATGGATCCCGCCTGGTGCAAAGCGAATCCTCGTGCCTGGGGGTACCGCCACCTGATCCAGGCGTTGCATCTGCCCGCCGATGGTCTCGTGGATTCGTACCGCTCGAACCCCATCCGCGCTCACTCCGTCGATCACCACTGAGGTGTCACCCGCGTTTTCCACCACAAGGAAAGCCGATGTCGCGTCCGCGCCAGGCGGAGGTGCTGGAATCACCACCTGACTGATCCGGAGCGATCCGACCGAGCCACTTCCCCCAATCGGTGAGTCGGCCCGGCTCGAGCTGCTCTTGCCACCGCAACTGACCAAGGCCAGCGTGAGCATGAGACAGGAAAGGCGAAGCCAAGTGTGCATCACGGTTCGGTCCTTAGAGAAGTGGACAGGTCGAACCCACAGTGTAGCATATTCTCTTGGGACGGAGGAGGTCAGGCCCCTTCGGGGTTATCCGTTCTCGAGGTACCATTACCTTCCACAGTCTTCCACACCTTTGCTGCGAGCCTCCCATGCCGATCCGATTGCTGAGTGGAGATCAGGTCGATCGATTGCTCCCCATGCCGCAGTGCATCGCTCTCATGGAAGAAGCTCTCGCCATGCTGGCGCGCGGTGAGGCGATCCTCCCACTCCGAATGGTGATGCGCCTCCCGGGCAAGGGGGCGTTCGGTCTCATGCCGTCCGCGCTCGGAGCACCACTCCAAACCATCGGTCTCAAGGCGATCACGGTGTTCCCTGCGAATCATGGAACCGGGCTCGATTCTCATCAGGGCGTGGTGCTGGTCTTCGAACCTGACCACGGGAGTCTGGTAGGCATCCTCGATGCCAGTCGGATTACCGCACTCAGAACCGCTGCCGTTTCCGCAGTCGCCACTCGGCTTCTGGCCGCCGAAACGGCCGATACGCTGGGACTGATCGGGTCGGGAGTGCAGGCACGCACCCACCTCGCCGCCATGCACGCTGTTCGCCCATTGCGCTCGGTGAAGGTGTATAGCCCATCGGAATCCCGACGCCGGGGGTTTGTCGATTGGGCCTCCGAAGCCTTCTCCTGCTCGGTCGAAGGAGTGGCCTCCGCCCGAGAGGCGGTGTGGGGGTCCGACATCATCTGCACGATCACCTCGTCTTCCACACCTGTGCTGGAGGACAGTTGGGTGGCTCCCGGGACGCATATCAATGCGGTTGGGGCATCGCTCAAGGAGGCGCGCGAACTCCCGTCTGCCCTTGTGGCGCGGGCCAAGCTGTGGGTTGACCGACGAGAGTCCGCCGAGCATGAGGCGGGTGACTATCTCATCCCGCTCCAAGAAGGGGCCATCGGTCCAGATCATATCGCTGGTGAAATCGGTGAGCTTCTCACTGACCAAGGTGCGCATCCCGAACCGAGAGCGCCCGAAGATGTGACGGTGTTCAAGTCGCTAGGTCTCGCCATCCAAGATGCCGCGGTCGGACGATTCCTCGTCGAGGAAGGAGCCCGTCAGGGAGTTGGTACCGTAGTCAATCTGGGGGGGGAGGTATCGTCGTGAGTCTTCTGGATCAGGTCACCTTGGATGCCGTACACGATGCAAGGGAGCGACTCCGCCCCGCGCTTTCGCCAACCCCCTTGCTCCCGCTCGACGTCGATGGGGTGGGATAGGTGTTTCTCAAGTGTGAAAACCTGTTCCCGATTGGCTCGTTCAAACTGCGTGGGGCAGGGAACGCTCTCCTCATGGCTGACCCGGCGGAGCTGCAACAGGGTGTTGTTACAGCAAGCGCTGGGAATATGGCGCAGGGCGTTGCCTGGTGGACTCGACGCCTGGGCCTTCGGTGCACGGCTATTGTGCCCGACTATGCCCCGGCCGCCAAGCTGGGTCCGTTCGAGCGGATGGGGGGCCGAGTGGTCAGAGTGCCCTTCGATGAATGGTGGCAGACGCTCACCGACCGGGGGCACCCCGATGTCACTGGGTTTTTTCTCCATCCAGTCGCCGACTCCAACGTCGTGGCGGGCAACGGTACCCTGGGACTCGAACTGCTCGACACCCTCCCCGATGTCGACACCGTCTTGGTGCCGTTCGGTGGTGGTGGGCTGGCTTCTGGTATCGCGGTGGCGCTGGACGGCAAAGCACGGGTCGTGGGGTGTGAGGTGGAGACGGCTGCCCCGCTCCGGGCGTCGCTTGAGGCGAAGAAACCTGTCTCGGTAGAGCACCAGCCGAGTTGGGTGGATGGAATTGGCGGTGGAGGTCTCTTGCCTGAGATGTGGCCTTTGGTCGAGGCGCGGGTTCCTGAAGCCCTCGTCTCGTCGTTGGAGGAGATTGGGGGCGCCATTCGCTATCTCTTTGCGAGGAATCAACTCGTGGCTGAAGGAGCCGGCGCGGCCTCATTAGCTCCGGTATTGCAGCGTCGGGTAAGGGGCGGACAGATGGTATGCATCGTCTCGGGTGGCAATATCGATCCAGAGCTTTTCGCCAGGATTCTCAAGGGGGGGTAAGGGTCGGGGGGCACGCCATAAGGTTGATCCACAAAACCGATCCGGCTTACCGCGCGTTACCGAAATGGTTGCCTGCCTTCGATACATCGCATGTGCGCGGGAGAGAAAGTCTGTTGAGACGTCTTTGGAAGAGAGTAGTCGGGTCGTCGCTGACCATTCCGATCTTGATCGGAGTGGCCGTGGGTGGCCAGCGCCTATGGATGAACATCAGGCCAGATGACCCCCTTCCGGCCGGATTCGAGAAGTACACACCGGATGCGTTCGCCGCCGCGCAGACCAGCGGGGCGACGATCATTGTCGATGTCTACGCCAGTTGGTGTCCGACCTGCATGGCCCAGCACAAAGTGTTGGACACCTTGCTCCAAGTGCCGCGCTACTCTGAGATCAAGGGATTCCGGGTCGACTATGAAGGCGATCGTGATTTTGTGCGATCCCACCAGGTCCGGGTCCAATCCACGATTATCATGTTCCGCGGAGAAGAAGAGGTTTCTCGGTCCTCTGGCCTGACGGCCGCAGGTCCGATCCATTCACAGGTCGATCACGCCCTGAGCGTCGGCGGGGATTCCGGCTTCTGACTACCCTTCTCTTGGCCTTCCTGGCCGGAATTCTTACTACCCTTAACCCCTGTGTCCTCCCGATGTTGCCCCTGGTACTCACCGGTGCCTTTGCCCAGGGGAAGTGGGGTCCAGTCGCCCTCGCCGGTGGGCTGGTGTTGTCCTTCACCGTGCTCGGTGTTGGGTTGGCGGCCTTCGGGCAAGCGGTTGGACTCGACACCGGGGTGGTACGGACCCTCGCCGCCGTCCTCCTACTCGGGAGCGGCCTGCTTCTGGTTCACGCACCGACCCAAGCCCTTTTCGCAAGGTTGCTCACCCCGTTGGCGGGCAAGGCGAATGCGACCCTCGATCGGCTGTCGCTTGAAGGGAACCGAGGCCAGTTCTTGCTCGGTCTTGTGCTCGGTGCCGTCTGGTCGCCCTGCGTCGGACCGACCCTCGGGGCCGCGGTTGGCTTGGCGGCGCAACGCGAGAGCTTGGCCCAAACAACGGTGACGATGGCCGTCTTCGGCGCCGGGATGGCAACGATCTTCCTTGCCATCGCCTACGCCTCCCGCGAGGTAATGGCCAGACGGCGTGAGCGGATGGCTGGTATCGGCGCTCGCGCAAGGAAGTTGTTTGGCTGGTTGCTGGTGGGGGTAGGGATCCTCATTATCAGCGGACTCGACAAAGCGTTGGAGACGATGCTGCTCTGGGTGATGCCGGACTGGTTGGTGGATCTGACGACTCGGTTCTAGTGTCCAAGAAAGTATAATGCGCCAGAGCATGAAATGATTATGACTCAAGTGATCCTCGGATAGCTTGAGCCAGTTTGCGTTACATTTCAAGATGCCCGCCCTCTCGATTGATCGCCCTTGGATAGACCGAGTTCTTTCTGATCTCGTGCAGATCAACTCGATCAACCCAACGCTCGTGCCAGGCGCACCGGGCGAAGCGGAGATCAGCAAGTACGTGGAAACGCTTAGTCGCGACCTCGGGCTCTCTACGGTGAGGCGCGAGCCGGAGCCAGGACGCGTCTCCGTCGCCAGCACGAAAAAGGGGAGTCGCCATGGGGCGCATTTGATGCTCAACGCCCACTACGACACTGTCGGTGTCGAAGGAATGGCCGATCCATTCAGTGGGGCAATCGCCGACGGAAAGTTGTATGGTCGCGGCGCCTATGACATGAAAGGGTCGCTCACGGCCTGTTTCGCAGCGGTCAAGGCCCTCGACGATGCTGGGATTGCTCTCCAGGGTGATCTTTCGGTGGCGGCAGTGGCCGACGAGGAGTATGGCAGCCTAGGCACCCGGGATCTCCTCACCATGTTTAAGGTTCAAGCTGCCATCGTCACCGAACCAACGGCACTCGGCGTTTGCTTAGCGCACAAGGGGTACGTGTGGATTGAGGTGGAAACGGTGGGTCAGGCCGCCCATGGGAGCAAGCCCGACGAAGGTGTTGACGCCAACATCCGTATGGGTCGTTTCCTCGCCCGGCTGGAGGGAATAGCGCAGGAGCTTTCGGTTCGCTCACCTCATCCACTCGTCGGTCCGCCATCACTCCACGCCGCGACGATTCACGGGGGGAGTGGGGTGAGTACCTATGCCGATCGTTGTCGCTTGGTTGTTGAACGCCGCACCGTCCCGGGCGAAACCGAAGGCCAGGTCGCCAACGAAATCGAAACACTCATCGCCGATCTTCGGAACGAAGATCCGTCGCTCGATATTCGATCGCGGGTCTTCTTCAGCCGCGAACCGTTCGAGGTCTCGCCAGATCGGGGGATTGTTCGGGCCCTGGACGCGTCGGTGGAGACCGTGCTCGGGCACCCGGCGATTCACCTCGGGGAGACGCCCTGGATGGACAGTGCCCTGATTGCGGCATCGGGGGTCGAGACCGTCGTCTTTGGCCCGGGAGGGGAAGGCGCCCACTCCGCCGTCGAGTGGGTAGAGCTTGAGTCGGTGTATCGCACTGCCGAGGTCCTGGCCCGAACCGCGATGCGATATTGTGGGATTGGCTGATTCGGGTGGTGGAACCGCCCTAGGCTTCCGGAATCCGTTCCGCCGGCCCGGCGTTTCATGCTCAACTGATCCAGAGATTGTTTCCTTCCACCGTTCACTCCCCGAGTACGCACCAACCCCCCTCCGTTCACTTCCGGCGCTTGCAGCTGCACTCGGCCTCGACTCCATCTGGATCAAGGATGAGGGGCAGCGTATGGGGCTCAATTCATTCAAGGTGTTGGGAGCGTCGTGGGCCGCCCACAAACTCCTACAACAGGTCGCACCGCAGTGCCTCACGACGGCGAGTGCGGGGAATTTTGGTCGTGCCGTGGCATGGGTAGCCCGTCAGAATGGAATCGAATCCGTCATCTATCTCCCGGCCGACACGACCCCCTCGGTAGTGCAGGCGATCGAGCGCGAAGGTGCCCAGGTTGTCTTGGTCGCCGGGCCGTATGACGAGGCGGTTGCGCAGTGTGCCGCGGACGCCAACCGTTATGGGGGGGGGAGGGGGGTGCTGGCTGATATCGGGTATGACGACTATCGCACTGTTCCGGCATGGGTCCAGGACGGATACACCACGATCGGGATCGAAGTAGCGGAGGTCCTGGGTGGAGATATCCCCGATGTGGTGGTCGTGCCCGGCGGAGTGGGTGGACTCGCGAGCGCCGTCGCGCGGGTGTATTCCGATCGGGCCCGGATCGTCGTTGTCGAGCCGAGTGAGGCGGATTGCCTTATGTCGTCAGCGCGCTCCCCTGGAGGGGTTCCTACGCCGACGCGGGGGACCCTCCGGACCCGAATGGCCGGTCTCAACTGTCGGAATCCTTGTCTGGTGGCTTGGCCGGTGTTGCGGGCCGGGGTCGATTTCTTCGTCGCAGTGGATGACGAGTCTGCGGAGGCGGCCATGGCCAGACTCTTCCGACCGGTCGACCCAGACCCATCGATCGAGGCGGGAGCATCGGGTGCTGCCAGCTTGGCGGCGCTCATGGCCCTTTCCACGCCCCCTTTCACGGCTGATCGTGCATGGCTTGGCCTCGACCGGGGCGCCCGCGTCCTACTGATCATGACTGAAGGAGCGACCGATCCGCTCCCCTTAGCGAGCGTCGTCTCCCCGCGGTAGCTGATACCCCAGAAGCGCTGCGTCGGTGTAGATTGAAAAGGCGGTCGGAGACGGTCGCACTCCACTATCTAGATCTCCATTCGATACCTCACGAGGAGGCTCCAATGCCCTTGATGCCAATCAATCTGAAGCAATGGGTCGAGGAGCACCGAGACCTTCTCAAGCCGCCGGTGGGGAATAAGATGGTGTGGCAAGATGCCGAGTTTTTGGTAATGGTTGTGGGCGGACCAAACCAGCGGAAGGATTTTCATGTCGAGGATGGCGAAGAATTCTTCTATCAGATCGAGGGGGATATCACCCTTCGCATTATTGAAAATGGGACCCCGCGGGACGTCCCCATTCGCGAAGGGGAGATGTTCCTCCTGCCCGCCGGCATCCCCCATTCGCCACAGCGACCGGCCAACACCGTTGGCTTGGTGATTGAGCGGCAGCGCTCTGCGAGCGAGAAGGACCACCTTCGCTGGTACTGCGAACAGTGCGGTGAAGTTCTGCATGATGCCGAATTCCAACTCGTCGATCTCGGCAAACAACTCAAACCACTCATTCAAGATTTCTACGCCAGCGAATCGACCCGCACCTGCGCGAAGTGTGGTGGGGTGATGGCCGTGCCGGGATCGTCCGGAGCGGCCAAGTAGTTCAGGCCTCCGTGACTACGCCGAGCCGTTCGTCCGCGCTTCGCATCGACCTTCATACTCATATCCTGCCCCATACCTGGCCCGATCTCGAGGCCAAGTTTGGGTATGGTGGGTTTGTCCGGCTCGACCATCATGCGCCCTGCGAGGCTCGGATGATGGTAGGTGATACCTGTTTTCGGGAAATCGACGACGCCTGTTGGAACCCCGATCGGCGTCTCCGAGATTGTGATCAGGACCATGTCGACGTTCAAGTACTCTCGACCGTCCCCATCATGTTCTGCTATTGGGCTCGCCCGAAGGATGGGCTCGCGCTCGCCCAGATTCTGAATGACCATCTCGCCTCTGTTATCGTGGCCCATCCCACACGGTTCGTTGGGTTGGGCACCGTTCCGATGCAGGACCCGTCACTCGCCATTCGGGAGTTGACGCGCTGTGTGCGGGAACTCGGCTTCGCTGGGGTGCAGATCGGGAGTAACGTCAATGGACGAAACCTTGATGACCCTGCCCTTTTCGAGATCTTCGCTGCAGCCGAAGAGTTGGGCGCGGCAGTCTTTGTCCATCCGTGGGAGATGGTGGGTCAGGAGCGGATGGAACGGTACTGGTTACCTTGGCTCGTGGGGATGCCGGCGGAAACGAGCCTGGCGATCTGTTCGGTACTTCTTGGAGGTATCATCGATCGCCTCCCCGCTCTCCGGATCGGTTTTGCCCATGGTGGGGGCGCCTTTCCCTGGTTGATTGGGCGGCTCCAGAAGGGATTCGAGGCGCGGCCCGATCTGGTCGCGACCGCGTCCTCTGTCGCGCCGAGGTCTCAACTCGGGAAGATCTACCTCGATAGCCTGGTTCACGATACAGCTGGCCTGACGTATCTCCTGCGCCAAGTCGGTGAGAAACGGATCGCCCTGGGCAGCGACTATCCCTTTCCCTTGGGAGAGTCCCCGGTTGGTCACGTGATCGATGCCATGCCAGACCTCTCGCCCACGACCCGAAGCCGCCTGCTCGCTGGGACGGCGTTAGAGTTCCTGAATCGATCTGCGGGGATGTTCGCAAGTGCCTAACCAGGTTACTCAGGAGTGGCTCACCAGCCTGACGGGAGCACCAGAGGAAGCGTACGCCCTCGATCGCGCCGACCCGTTGGCCGGGTTCCGGGATCGGTTTGTGCTGCCAGAACGTTCCGATGGAACACAGGAGGTGTACCTCTGCGGCAACTCGCTCGGGTGCATGCCTCGAACGGTGCCAGCCGGCCTCGCGGCCGAATGTGAGGCGTGGGGGAAGCAGGGTGTGGAGGCCCACCTCGACGGTTCGTCGCCGTGGTACACCTACCATACCCTGGTACGCGACGGGTTGGCACGACTGACCGGGTCGCATCCCGATGAGGTTGTGGCGATGAACTCACTCACCGTCAATCTCCACTTGATGCTGGTTTCGTTCTATCGTCCGACAGGTTCTCGGACCCGAATCTTGATGGAGCGGGGGGCGTTTCCAAGCGACCAGTACGCGGTGCGCTCCCACGTGGCGAGTCGTGGGTTGGACCCTGACGATGTGGTGCAAACAATCGATCCGCCGCCGGGGGAGGATGCGTTGCGGATGGAGGACATTGCTGAGCGGATCAAGGCCGAAGGTGAGCATCTGGCGCTGGTCTTGTTGGGCGGCGTGCACTACGTGACCGGGGAGTTGCTCGATCTGGGGCGGATTGTCGACGCGACACACGCCGTAGGAGCGCTGGCGGGTGTCGATCTCGCGCACGCGATTGGCAACGTTCCACTTGAGCTTCATGACTGGGGAGTCGATTTCGCGGTCTGGTGTTCCTACAAGTATCTGAACGCCGGGCCAGGAGCAGTCGGGGGATGCTTTGTGCATCGGAAATGGGGTGACGATCCGGCGCTCCCCCGGTTCGCCGGATGGTGGGGGACCGCGTCCGCGACCCGATTTGAGATGGCCGATAACTTCGTTCCCACGCCGGGAGCTGATGGGTGGCAGGTGAGTAACCCGCCCATTTTCGCTTTGGCTCCACTCCGGGCGTCACTGGCGGTTTTCGACGAGGCGGGTATGCCAGCGCTCCGCACCAAATCACGGCAACTGACCGGCGCGCTCGCTCACCTCGTGGAACAACTCTCCTGTCCTGCAATCCGGGTGCTTACTCCAACCGATCCCGACCGGCGCGGGTGTCAACTCTCTCTTGCCATTCCCGGACGAGGCCAGGAGATCTACCAAGCTTTGCGGGCGGAGGGGGTCGTACCGGACCTCCGTCAGCCGGATGTGATTCGGCTGGCCCCGGTTCCACTCTATAATTCCTATGCCGATGTTTGGAATACCGTTCGCATCCTCCGGAGTATCCTGACACGATGAACCCACCAACCACGCATGAGGGGGTGGCCGATCAGGGTGAGCAATCGGTTCTTGTCGTTGGGGCGGGATTGAGTGGGACTCTCCTCGCAACCTTACTTGCACGTCGGGGCTACCGGGTACGGATGCTCGAACGGCGAACCGATCCTCGATCGTCGGAAGCGGAGGCAGGGCGATCGATCAACCTCGCGTTATCGGCTCGCGGGGTGGCGGCGCTCGAAGCGGTTGGATTGCGCCCGGCGGTGGAGTCGATGTCGACGTTCCTCCATGGTCGTTTGGTGCATGCCCGCAATGGCAGCACCACCTACCAACCGTATGGTCGTACGGACCAGGGCATCCGATCGGTCACGCGAGCCGATCTCAACACGATGCTTCTTGATGCGGCCGATGCTGCGGGGGTCACGGTTCGTTTCGGTGCGGGCGCCAAGGCCATCGATCTCAAGGCGACGACCGTCACGACACCTGACGGAACGGTGGAGCAGGCGGACGTCATCGTTGGAGCCGACGGTGCGTTCAGTACCATTCGTCGACAGATGCAACGACGCGACCGGGTGGACTTTGCCCAATCGTATCTATCGCACGGCTACAAGGAGTTGCGTGTCGCGCCTGATGAATCCGGCGCCAGTCGATATCGATTGCGATCCGACGTCATGCATATCTGGCCCCGCGGCAGCTACATGCTGATGGCCATGGCCAATAGCGACGCCTCCTTCACCGTGACCCTGTACCTCCCGTTTCAGGGGCCCCTGAGTTTCGCAACCCTCGGGACTGCCGATGAGATTGGAGCGTTTTTCCGTCGTGAGTTCCCCGATATCATGCGCCATCTCCCCGACTTGGTGGCACAGTTCCTGAGCCACCCCACCGGATCACTCGTCACGATTCGAACCGCGCCGTGGTCGATCGAAAACCGGGTGGTCCTCATTGGGGACGCGTGCCACGCCGTGGTCCCTTTCTACGGGCAGGGTGCAAACGCCGCCTTCGAGGACTGCCTCATTCTCGACCGGTGCCTGCAGGAACATCCGCACGATCGGGGGGAGGCGTTCCGCGAGTACGAGCGCCAGCGCAAGGTGGATACCGATGCCCTCGCCGA
>JAJCZW010000184.1 GCA_029262155.1 Gemmatimonadota bacterium | reverse complement strand
GTCACTGACCCCGTGATCGTCCCGGTCTGTGCCCCGGCCACCCCTGCCCCAAACACGAGCAGTAGCGCCCCGAACCCACCCGACACGAGCGTGCGCATTCTGGCCAAATTCATCTGGTGATCCCCTCAGTAGATGGAAAACTGACATACTGCAACCCATAGGTCTGCTGCATCCCTTATCGACACGCCTAGGTCTGACCTACCGGGGTCGGCTCTCTGGCCACCCATCAGATCATCCCACGACGCGAAGCGGGCTGTTCCAGGTGAGGGAGATGACAAGATTCGTACCAACTTCGAACATTCCCGTAACGTCTTGTAGAGTCATATCTTACGACTGCTGTCACAAGCCAGTCAGAGTAGAAATGACACATCCACTTTTTCCCCAATGGAGTCGGAAGAACACAGTGTCACCATGACACGTGTCGAAACAACACGACGATAGTCGCGTGGCACCGACCTCCAACGCCACACCAAGAACGGCGGCGTGGAAAAACCACGCCGCCGTTCTTGGCACTGAAAAGAAGTGGGACTTATGTCGGGCGGGCCAGCATTTTCTTGATCGGACTGATCAACACGACCATGACTAAGCAGAAGATGAGAGAAAACCCGGTCACTGCCCCGAATAGCTGTGGCAGCGTGAATGATTCGTAAATGCTGGCAAAGGCACCGGCAATCAGATTCCCAACGGCCGAAGCCATGAACCAAACCCCCATCATCATTCCAGTGACCCTCGCTGGCGCCAGTTTCGTCATGGCACTCAAACCAACTGGGCTCAGCGCTAATTCGCCTATTGTATGGAGGAGATAGGTCACCAAGAGCCACAGTGGGCTCACTTGGGCGCCATTCGCCGCCAGTGATCCGGCAACGATCATGACCCCGAACCCAGCTGACAGGAAGAACAGTCCGAGCGCAAACTTGGTGGGGCTGGAGGGGTCGCGCCGACCGAGTTTGACCCAGAGCCAGGCCATAACCGGTGCCAACAGAATGATGAACAACGAATTGACTGACTGAAACCAACTCGCAGGAAACCCTACCCCAAAAATCCTAGTGTCGGTGCTCCGGTCGGCGAAGAGGTTTAGGGTCGACCCAGCCTGCTCAAAGGCTGACCAGAACACCGCCGCGCCCAAGAACAGCACAAAAATGACGATCAAGCGACGCCGTTCGTCGGGGCTCCAACCACGACTGGAAAAGAGCCACAGGAAGAAAAGTCCCGCCGCAGCGACAACTCCAACACCGAGCACCTGGGCTACCCCGACGGCAGTGATGGCCACCACACCGACAACTGACAAGATCCCGATACCACCGAGCAGGGCAACGGTAATACCCAATCCGGTCATCAGTTTCTTCCGCTGAACCCGCTGCTCCTCGGGGGTCACCGCCCCCCCAGGCACGATCCCACCCTCACCCAAGCGCTTACTGCCGAATCGGTATTGTACGAGCCCGAAGAACATTCCGACGGCCGCTGCGCCGAACCCCCAGTGCCAAGCACTCTCCGCTGCAATGCCCATACCGTGAAGGAACCCACGGAATCCCTCTCCCTGAGCCAACCATCCGGTGACCAAGGGGGCGATGAATCCGCCAAGATTGATCCCCATATAGTAGATAGAGAACCCCGCGTCCCGACGCACATCGTCCGGAGTGTAGAGGGTCCCCACCAGCGCGCTGATGTTGGGTTTGAGCAGCCCGGTCCCCAACACAACGAGGACAAGGCCTAGATAGAAGGCGGAGACCGACGGGATGGCGAGGCTCACATGCCCGGCCATGATCAATACACCGCCGTAGAAAACCGCCCGACGTAACCCAAGCACCCGGTCGGCGATCCACCCACCGGGAAGTGCGAGCATATACACCATCGACGTGTAGGCGCCGTATACGGCCCCAGCCTTTGACACGTCGAATCCGAGTCCGCCTTGGGTAATGGAGGCGGTCATAAAAAGGATGAGGAGGGCCCGCATGCCGTAATAACTGAACCGCTCCCACATCTCGGTAAAGAAAAGAGTCGAGAGCCCCGAAGGGTGTCCGAAGAAGGCAGTGTCTTCATCACGCGATCGGGTCATGTACCATCCTTGCCGAGTTTGCGTTTGAGGGCGGCGAGTTGAGCTTCGACGGCCGCCTTGCGTGCCTGTTGGTCGAGCAGTGCGGCATTGGGAGAGAGATCCTCAGCGAGGGTCGTCTCCCGACGGGGAGGTTCTGTGGGGGAAGGTGGCATGACACCTTGCCGTGCCAATCGGTAGTGCTCCTTCATCTCGGCGAGTTCGTTTTCGGCGAGCTGAAGTTCTTCCTCCTGTACCAGACGCTTCCGGGTGAGAAAGTCGACACGTTCGGTGTGTCGTTGAATATACTTCTCGGCAACCCCCGCTGTTTCCTGATCTCCGATCTCCTGCGCCATCCGGCCTCGTCGCTGGGCATCGTGCAGTTGCTGTTGTTCGGTCTCGAGTTCTGTGATCGTCGCGCTGAGGGCCTTACGGATATCGTCGACGGCAATCTTCGCGTCGACCATAGCGTCCTCCAGATCGGCGGCAAAACCCCGCACGTCTCGTCGAGAGGTATATCGCGCAAGCATTGCTTCCAAGCGGGCACTGAAGTCGTCGAAAGTCATCCGTCCATCGGAACGAGGAACCAGACTCGGGGTTCAGGCAGCCCCAATGTTAGGAGGTTATTATTACATGAGCAATCCATCGCCGGGAGTTTATCATGGTTGACCCTCGTGCTGGAATCGCACTTTTCCTCTCGGCGATGGTCGCCTGTACCCCTTCCGGGGGACGAGCGGCCTGCGGAATCGTTGCCGTTGCCGGACCCACCATGCTCCTCGATCAGTTCAGCGTGCCGGGGCAAACGTTGGGTCGCGCCCCCGCCGCTGCCCCTGCCGGTCTCCCGCTTCGATTTGCCGCGGGCATCGCCCGCCGGGGAATCATCTCGACCACTGACAGCGGCTGGTTGGTAGGAGTCGCGGGGTCCATTCCCGAGGAGACACCGGTTGGTTTCGGGGTGCTCATCGTGGATCGCGTCCTTGGGGCGCGGGGCGTCCTGCTCTATGACGGAGCACCGGTGCGAGGGGCTCCGGTGATCGGGACGGTCGCGACCGCTACCGCGTCAGTCCCCCTCTTGGGTCTCGAAGTCGCGTTCGACGAGTTCAATCAGGACGCCTGTCCCTTCTTCCCCGACTCCTTGCGATAACGTCTGGACCTGGCCGGTGACGGCCCTCCGTATTCTCCATCTGATCGCCGGTCGCCAATGGCGGGGTGGAGAGCAACAGGTCGTCCGTCTCGCCGGGGGGCTCGCGGCGAGGGGTGCATGTCACCAAGCGGTCATGACCGCGCGAGATGGGCCACTGCATCAGCGGCTCGACCGGCACGAGCTGACGGTCCATCCCGTCGCGTGGAGCATGGGACTCGATCCGCGTACCCTCCTCTCCCTCGTCCGGGGGATGTCGGGCTTTACCGTGATTCATGCGCACGACGCGCATGCCCTTCGTCTCATACAATGGGCGACGACCCTAACACATAAAGCACCGTCGATCGTTGCCACGCGCCGAGTAATGTTTCCTATCCGGCATCCGCAACTGTGGAACAGCGTGGCAAAGCCTATCGCTGTATCAGCGGCCGTACGTCACACCATGGTCGCTGCGGGCATCGCTGAAACCGACGTGACGGTGATACCGCCGGCCATTGACCTCGCGAACGCATCCGCCCCGGCGGCCCCCTCCCTCCACACCTTGCTGGAACTCCCCCGGTCGACGCCGCTCCTGGTTGTTGCGGCGGCGATGACCCCTGAAAAGGGGCACCGTATCGCCGTTATTGCCGCAGACCTGATGCAGAAAGCCGGTTCCCCGGCCCATTGGGCCTTCCTCGGTGGGGGTCCCGAGCAACGACCGGTGGCGAAGATGGTTCGGGCCCGGGGTCTGGCATCGAAGGTCCACCTCCTGGGGTGGAGAGACGACGCCCCCCGTTTGGTGGGGGACGCGACCCTCATGGTCGTCCCCTCTTTGTCTGAGGGTTTCGGCTCCGTCGTGCTGGAGGGAATGGGGCACGGGGTTCCAGTGCTCGCCAGCGAAACGGGTGGACTCCCGGAGGCGTTGTCAGAGGGCGGGGGGGTGCTGGTCCGCCCGGGAGATCCGGGGAAGCTCGCGGAGATGGCCCTGGCTCTCCTCTCGAACCCGGCCCACCTGGACGCCTTGGGTCAAGCGGGTCGGAAGGCCGTGGTCCGGTTCGACCTCCAGCGAGTGGTGGATGCCCATCTGGGGGTGTATCGTTCTTTGTTTGTGTCTCTACCGCAGGCCAACCACGTTGGAGTACCATGATTTACGTCTGTATCCCAAGCCGGAATGAAGCCCGGACCATCGGTCTGGTCCTTTGGAAGGTCCGGCAGGTGTTTGCTGCGCTTGGTCGAGAATATCAACTCCTTGTCGTGGATGATGGCTCGGATGATGACACGGTTGCCACATTGGAACCGTATCAACGCGCACTCCCTCTCACGGTGATTCGGGAGGACACCCCTCAGGGGTACCCCCATGCGCTGGCCACGCTCCTCACGGCGACCGTCGCGCGAACCGACCGGCCAAAACGAGACAGCGTGGTGATCCTCCACGCCGATTTTCGCCACTCACCTGACGCGATCCCCGAAATGGTCAAACGGATCGACAGCGGAGCCGACTTGGTTGTTGGCGAGGGTCGGTTGGTGGGCGATGCCCCGCGAGGGTATCGGATGCTTCGCCGAGTTGCTCCCCACCTCCTGCGAGGCCATGGCACTCTTCCCCACATCCGCGACACCGTGTCGGGATGCTTCGCCGTGCGTCTCGCCACGGTGCGGTACGCCCTCAAGGACCAAGTGGGAGCTTGGCTGGGCACAGCGGGGTGGGCCGCGAACGCCGAGGCCCTCGCGCGCCTCGCATCCCATGCCCGCAAGATTGCTTCGGTCCCGATTGAAGAACGGTTGGACCGGCAGCCGCGGCCAACACGCATCCGGTTTTGGGCGGAGAGCCGTCGGCTCTGGGGGTCCGCCAAGTTGGTCCCGCCGGTGACCCAGCCCAAGGCCCGCTCGCCCGATCGACCCCGGCGGCGGCGGGCCGGAAAACGACCATCCGGTGCGGGGACAACGGCATGATCCCGATCCTGGCCCTCATGGCTGCGCTGCAAACGAGCGTCACGCCTCCACCCCCTCGCCCCCTCTTGGACGGGCATATGCCCTTTGCGGTCGGGGAATCGCTGGGCTACAGCGCAAAGTTAGGCATTCTGCGCCTTGGTCGCGCGTCGATCCGGGTCACCGGCATTGACACCCTTCGAGGGCACGAAGCGTACCGGTTTCGCTATCAGTTGGAGGCCGGCAATATGTTCTTCAAGGTAAACGACATTCTGCAATCGTGGACTCGCGTCTCCGACCTCGCCTCCCTCCGGTTTCGCCAAGATCACGATGAGAACGGCAAGACGTGGCTCAAGATCTACGACATCTTTCCGGATAGTGGGTTCTTCCGCCTCAACGATGAGTCGCCGGAGCCAACCGTCGAGGCCCCCCTCGACGACGCGGCCTTTCTTTTCTTCGTCCGAAGTATCCC
Organism: Gemmatimonadota bacterium; assembly: GCA_029262155.1. Taxonomy (GTDB): domain Bacteria; phylum Gemmatimonadota; class Gemmatimonadetes; order Gemmatimonadales; family GWC2-71-9; genus OFTM291. The sequence continues at coordinate 3,570 of JAJCZW010000184.1, read as the reverse complement.
ACTCGAAGTCGGAGAGACCTATTCCTTCGGCCGCTACTTCCGACGAGAGAAGAACCCGCTCGTGATTCGGGTCCTCAAACGGGAGAAGATGAAGCTCCCCGATGGCTCCGAGGTCATGTGCCTCGTGCTCAACCCCGTGATCGATCAACGCGGGATGTTCTCCAAACGGGCGGAGGCCACCCTCTGGCTTACCGATGATGCCCGACGCATCCCCGTCCAGATCAAATCCCGCTATCCGTTCGGCAAGGTCACCCTCCGGCTCGAAGAGATGCGACTCGCCGGCGAACCGTGACCGATTACCGCGAGACCGACCCCGATCGACTGCGGACTGTTTCAGTTCGGCAGCGCCCACCTCTGACCTCCTCGTCCCAACTCGCCGGTGTCCCAGGTACCGACCGTTCCTTCCGAGCCTTCGTGGACAGCCTCCCGGACCTCCTCGCAGGAAAGACCCTCCGGCAGGTTATGGCCGCAGTCGCCGAGGCGCACCGCCGCAAACGAGCGACCATCCTGCTCCTTGGCGGTCACATCATCAAGACCGGCCTCGGCCCGCTCCTGGGGGAGCTTATTGCTCGCGGTGTCGTAGGTCACATCGCCATGAACGGGGCAGCCGCTATTCATGACATGGAATTGGCCTTGTTCGGAGGAACCAGCGAAGAGGTGGAAGCCGGGTTGGCCGATGGGTCGTTCGGCATGGCGGACGAGACCGGTCACACGATGAATCTCGCCATCGATCAGGCGGCCACAGAGGGAAAGGGGATGGGAGAGGGACTGGCGGAGGCGATCGCCAAATCACCATCGGTTGAGGTGGAACGCGGCTCCGTACTGCTGCAATGTTACCGGCACAATGTCCCGGTGACCGTGCACCCCGTGCTCGGGGCCGAGATCATTCACCAGCACCCCACAGCGAATGGGGCAGCCATCGGTGCAACAGGACTCCGAGATTTCCGACGCCTCGCAGCATCCGTGGAGGACCTCCACGATGGCGGTGTGGTATTGAATTTGGGCAGTGCCGTGGTCATGCCGGAGGTCTTTCTCAAGGCCCTGGCCGTGGCCCGCAATCTGTTCGAAGGGCGGCCAACAGGGTTCCTGGCCGGCAACTTCGACATGATTCAGCACTACCGCGCACGACGCAATGTCGTCGAACGGCCAACGCTTGGTGAGGGTGTGGGTGTCTCATTGACCGGGCACCATGAGATCATGATCCCCCTACTCGTCTGGGGGATTCTCGAATTGCTTGAGACAAACGCATAGATGTTGGGGCGGACGTATCAAGGAGAGACAACCCACGCCCTTCCGGTAGCAACCGGCCGAACGTGGGTTGGGGAGCCCAGCCTCCGAGACGAGAGGGGTCGTCAGTCGGCGGCTGCGGGTTTCCCTCTGATCATCTCCCGGATCCGATCAGCGGCATTCGGGAAAAAGATCCGAAGCAAGGTGTAGAACACGAAGCCAAGAAACGCGAACCACAACACGGTCCCTAAGATGCCAAAGACCATTCCCAAGAGTCGGATCGCAATCAGAACAACGACGGCGAATCCTGCAAAACCAACCATGGACCGGACCATACTATACTCCTGTTACGAGGGCTCCCTGAGAATCCCAATCTATGGGACAGCGACCACTACGCGCAACGTTTCAAAAAGTTTCATAGGATTGTAAGTGTCTGTCAAGAGTGATGTTATAATTGTGGGAGGTGGTGTCGTTGGAGCCGCCTGTGCCCGGGAACTCACCCACGCCGGTCGATCGGTGGTCTTGATCGACGACGGCACCATCAGTGGTGAGGCCTGGCGGGCATCTGCCGGGATGCTCGCTCCCCAGACCGAGGCAGAAGAAGGAGACCACCTGCTGGAGCTCGGCTTGGCGGGTCGGGAGTACTACGCCACGCGCACAGAAGAACTCAGCGCGGCTACATCAGTCGACATCGACCTTTTCCGGGGTGGCATTCTGAAGGCGGCCCGAGACGCGGAAGAGGCCGAGATGCTGAAACGCCGTGTCGGTTGGCAGCGTCAGCACAGTCATCACTGCGATTGGTTGGATCCAGTTGAGATGCGTGAGCAATGGCCATGGCTCGGACCGACTGAAGGGGGATTGTGGGCACCTGGAGACGGTTCGATCGACCCGGTGGCATTGGTCAAAGCGTTTCGCGCCGACGCCGAAGCGCGCGGAGCAACACTGATTGGTGATCGCATCCATCGACTCGATCTCCAACCGGATGGTCATGTACTCGGGGTGACCGGGTCGTCGACCTATCTCGGTGATCATGTCATCATCGCGGCTGGGGCGTGGTCCGGACGGTTGGATGGTCTTCCTCGCCCAATATCGGTGGAACCGGTCCGGGGACAGATGATCGCGATTCCGTGGCCGGAGGAGGCTCTTCCGGGAGTCTACTTCGGGTACGGGATCTACGTGGTCCACCGCGCGGGGGAGATGTGGGTGGGCGCCACGATGGAGCATGCCGGATTCGACAATGCGATCACACCCGCGGGGGCTGGCTTTCTCCTCTCATCGGTCTCGAAACTCTTCCCATCGGTCGCCGGGACGGAACCGATTCGGCAATGGGCTGGCCTCCGACCGGGCACCCCCGATGGACTTCCCATCATCGGGCCGGAGCCGCGCGCGCCAGGCCTCTGGTATGCCACCGGCCACGGTCGAAACGGGGTTCTTCTTGCCGGAATCACTGGCGTCCTGATTCAGCAGCTGCTGGCCGACGAACCCCCGTTCGAGGATATCTCCCCGGTGCGCCCCGATCGTTTTTGGAGTTGGTGACCCCGCTGGTCGCGTCGCCCAGCTGACAAGGCTTCAGGCTCGAGGGTAGGCAAGGATTCGCCGTGTTATTATTGTCCCTTACCATGTTCCTCTCGACGCACAATGGCCCCCTCCGACGGGGTGTTTGGTCCACCGCTGTCCTGCTGGCCGGCCTCTGTCCCGTGCTGGTGTGGGCTCAGATGCCAGATGATTTGACCCGGGAGCGTCACGAGTACACCGCGTGGCTGCTGGACGCGCCCAACTCGCCGTTTGCCGCCGTCGTCCTCCGACCGGTTGGTCCCGGCCTAACACTCGGTCCCAGTGATGCCGCTATCCCCCTGGCTGGCGTGGCGCTCTCCGAACTCACCGAGTCGGGTCGCCTTGGGCTCCTGAAATCTGGAGGGCGTCAGCGGGTCATTCCGCGCCTGCGCAACGTGGCGCTTGGAAAGTATCGCATCTACCTGAGTGGCCCACCGGGGCATGCGGTGCTTACCGTCTACGGCCCGCGTACCACACCGCGGAAGGCACCGACCTATTTTCCCTATGACGCGAGCCTCTCCCTCCGCGTCACACTCAACCCACCCCAGAAGCGGGGCCAACGACGCATTCTGGCTTCGGACGGGACCGAGGTTGAGGCGACGGAGGCAGGGACCGTCATTGTCAGTGTTGGGGGGACCAGCACGACCCTCCGCGTGCTCCGGATCCCGATCGGAACCGGGGATGAGAGTGAGTTGGAGATCTATTTCCGGGACGAAACCAACGGAAAGACCACGTATCCCGCCGGTCGATTCGTGACTCTTCTGCCGGTGGGAGGGGGGGGGGGGGGGC
>JAJCZW010000183.1 GCA_029262155.1 Gemmatimonadota bacterium | reverse complement strand
GATGTGCTTCGCCTCGGTCGAGAAGTTCTCGTACACCGAAGCCGCCGAGTCAGGCGCGACCCACTGCATCAGCCCGCCGCTCGACCAGAACTGCATCGCCCCGTCCTTGGAGATGCCACCATCCTGGTCCTTGAGGTTCTTGCGGACATACGCGTTGCCTTCCATGATCACGGCCTTGACCTCGGCCGCTACGGTGCTCTCTTCGTGGCTGGTTGCACCCACGAAGGCGGGCAGACTCAGGGCGGCCATCGCCACCAGGGCCAAGACGGTGCCCAGCACTCGTCCTGTGTTTGTTCGTTTGGTCATTTGCTTCCTCTCTCTGTAGACAGAGCTCCGACGTCTAAGGCACGACTTGCCTTAAGAGTGCACCCTTTGGATTGTGTCCGGAAGGAGGCTCGACGCCGTTGCCGATCAGATTGAGCTTCAGTAGACCACAGTCGAGGGAATTCCCGACGACGCCTTCTCCACCAGCTCGAGCTTCACCCGATAGAGGAGCCAGCTCACCTCGTATCCACGGATCTCCTCCGGCAGCGTCCGCTCGAGCACCGCGCTCGGCCGGCCGGTGATGATGATGCCTTTGACCGATGGCGGTTGGCTCTCCTGACTAGCGAGCTCCCGCTCCACCTCGACGAGGTAGCGCCTCGTCTGCGGCACAGGATTCACCGCGAACTTCTTCAGCTCGATCACGACGTACGCGTTCGTACGCTTCTCGCGACACAGGATGTCGATGCGCCCGCCGGACGGGAGCCTGTACTCGAGCACTGGCGTCTTCAGGTGCGCAAGCTTCGGGATTCTGTCGAGGTTCCGGGCCAGGAACCGCTGGAGCGCCTGCTCCGACATGAACGACGGGTGCGGCGAGTAGAGGTCCGCCTCGTACCGCGCCGGCTTGACGCGACTGAAGTAGATCGTCTCCTCCCAGTCCAGACCGGGCGCGGTGAGCATCGGCTCGGGGTAGATCCCGGCGGCCTCGCAAGCGGATTGGATCTGGGCGAGGTTGGAGGCGCCGCGCTGCTTCCAGCCGCATTCGGCGAGGATGACTCGGAGTTTGCTGTAGCTGTGGGGTCGGTTGGCGAGGAGGGTCTGGCGCTTGGCGATGAAGGAGGTAACCCTACCGAGCCGATCAGTAGCTCTCCGCTGAACCGGTCGTCGCGAGTTAGGCACCGGGAGCTTCCCAGAACCCCTGAACCTCAACTTTCCCACGCCATCGTCTTCGTACGGCTTCCAGGGCTATCTCGCACGCCTCGGCGTGGTGCGCTTGAGCCGCCAGTAGGAACAGGACCTGAGGCGTCTTAATGGCTTCGCCGGACACGGCCCCCGTTTTCTGCCCCAAGAGCTCGTACATCTCCGACATGAAAGCGGACCTCTCCTTGCGATGAAACTGCTGGTACACGAGAAGTGAGAATCCGCGTTTGAATATCGAGGAGATCTCGTCCCAGTAGACATACCCAGTAGAAGAAGGTTTTCCCAACGGCACGGAGGGGACTTCGAGTCCGATGTCGGGGTCGAGGAAAACCAGGTCGCTGCCTCGAGCCGCTTCAATCAGGTCCTCGAACCACCTCCGACGAAGATCCTCGTGTTCGGGCACCAGGCTCGAGAAGAATCGTACACCGGAGAGAATGCCTGCGTCCTCGATCGAACTTACACCGCGTTCTGGCTGAGAGTTGCGGGTAGCTTTCAGCCAATCGAAGAGTTCCGGATCGAACCCTTTCCACTCCGACGGCCTTAGGAGGTAAACCGGCCGGTCCCCTTCGCTGCCTTGGTCGTCAGGTGTCAGCATCCAACCGACCGTCGACTTCAAGCCAGCGGCTGCGAACCGGCGAAGGAGCCCATACTTGAAGTAGTCGTTGACGTTGGCGAAGTAACGGTTCTTCATGGGCTAGCACCTACGCCGGCCAGTCAGCCAGCCCTCGCAAGGTCCCCTGCCAGGACCTCGGTCTCGACGTACTGTTTCAAGCGTTCGACCGTGGTGAAGTACCTGAAGCCCGCCTGATTGGCGGCGTCGAGCGTCTCACGCTCCTCGTCGATCAGCAGCGCGACTGGCTGACTCAGCCCGACTTGAAGGCCGTTCGGCCACGCCACGTCGAGCATGGCTACCAACTCGCCTGTTGACGGGTCCCTCACTTCGTAACCGAGCTCTCCTTCAGGTAGACCACGCTCTTCGACCCACGCACGGCACGCGACGATCTCGCCTTCCTCCTCATCCGTAGCAACGCTGGCGGGTCGAGAATCCCCAGCCAGCGCGGGGACCAATGCCGGAAGCTCCTCGGGCAACTCGACCGACTCGTCGCCGTGCAGGAGCTCATTCAAGAACGTGTTCGCCGCTTCAGCGAGAAGAGTGCGCCGCGCCTCCAAGAAATCGAGATAGTTCTTCACTTTCCACAGGTTCTTGTCCAATGGGATCCACTGCGACTCAAGCGCGCCGGGAAAGCTCGATTGGCCCAATTGATGCCCTCGGTCACAGTCGGTAACTCGACGATCCCCTATCAGGTGCGCCGAAGCGCGCGCGCGAAACGGCTACGGCTGGTGGTGACGCCGGGCCACGTCGAGGTCGTCGCGCCCGTGAGGCTCGAGGACAACCGTATCG
>JAJCZW010000182.1 GCA_029262155.1 Gemmatimonadota bacterium | reverse complement strand
ACATAACATCCACAATCACCCTCTCTCAAATATAATAACCAACCCCCCCCACCGGTTTTTGGGGGGGGCGGGGGGGGGGACGTTGTGCCATCTATTCCAAATCCGCGATAAAGGGTAGGTGCCGAAAGTTCTCTGCATGATCGAGTCCATAGCCCACCAAAAAGGCAGATGGGGCATCAAACCCGATGAATCGGATCTCCGGAGGAGGATCCGGCATCAGGTTCTTGTTCAGGAGCGCGCAGACGGCCAGACTGCCCGGGCGGCGATTGCCGAGGATAGCCAGGAGACGCTTCAGGGTGTTTCCGGTGTCGATGATGTCTTCGGCCACCAGAATGTGCTTGCCCTCGAGGGTGGTTTCAGGATCATAGAGAAGACGAACCTCGCCGCTGGACACGGTACCTGACCCATAGCTGCTGGCGACGAGGAAATCCACCTGCAGCGGACGCTGGATCTGGCGGACGAGATCGCTCAGGAAGATGAAACTCCCCTTAAGAAGACCCAATACCAGAAGGTCTCCATCGGGGTACGCCTCGGTGATCGCACCGCCGAGTTCACCGACCCGGGCTGCGATAGCAGCCTCATCGTAGACGATGGATCGGATACGCCGACCGCCGGTCCGTCGGAGAACCTCAGGAGAAGCCAACATTGATATGCCACGCCTCCGTTCCGGGTGCGGGGATCAACTGGGATCCCCGACATACACCAGCCACCCACAACGGGCGACCACAACCATCAACCACAACCGGCCAGCCAGTTCTGGCACTCACCGGAATCCGGGCCTCTTGCAAGCAACGGGCGACGGGTCGCTCCCCTACTCCCTTGAGGGGACGAATACGGTCGCCAGGCTTCCACGGTCGTACCACAAGCGGGCCGGGCGGAACCCACGTCGAATTGCCTGCTCGTGGGATCTCAGTCGGTGCGGTACCGACTTCACACCGAAGCCGCCAGGGACCGACGGAAGCGTCCCCAGGAGTGACGGTACACGGCTCACAGGGCGCCGACACCATCGGCGCTCGAATCGCCACCCTACCGAAAGACAACTCCGCGACCCAGCCCTCACCCAACTCAATCCGGCGCCCGCTTTGGGCCCGCTTCACCATCGCGATAACCGCCGTCGCTCGTCGAAAACCAACCACCACTCCCGCACGACGAGCGAGGGCCGAGATCACGCTACTGCTCAGCACCGAATCATACCTCTTCAGCGCCCCAGCAGCAACGGAAACGGCGCCATCGTCGTCCCGATATTCCAAGTCTACCGACTCTTCGAGGAGGGTGTTCCACGCTTGTCGATCGCGCGCCGCAGCTTCCCCAAGCCTCTGTAGCCCACGATCAACGTCAGGGTATCGAGCCCGGACCGCCGGGAGGACCTCTTGGCGAATCCACGACCGGAGGTTCCTGGTCGCCACATTGGCCGGGTCAAACCACGGTTTGAGACCACGCTGAGCGACTCGGGATCGGAGTACTTTCTGCGGGACGGACAACACGGGGCGAATGAGCCGTCCCCTTCGTTCCGCCATGCCGGCCAGACCGGCGACCCCGGTGCCTTCCAGCGCCCGCATCAGAATGGTTTCGATCTGGTCGTCACGGTGGTGGGCCGTCACCAGGACCACGTCATCCTTCGGCCCCAGGGTATCGACGAGTTGCCACAACCAGCGATAGCGGGCGTGGCGCGCGATCGTCTCGCTGGCATGCTCGCCCAGATGCAATCGCTCGACGTGACACGGAAGATCATACCGCGTGCGGCAAAGCTCCTGGACGGTCTGGGCGACGGTAGCGCTTGCGGGATGAATGCCGTGGTCGGCATGCCCCACATGCAAGACGAGACGCTGGCGTTCGCGGACGTCCGCCAGGAGGTCGAGGAGGGCGAGGGAGTCAGGGCCGCCCGAGACTGCAACGACAACCGTCTTCTCAACGAGCCCAAGCGTCGTGAGATGGGCACACCACGGCTCGCGGTCCAGCATCACTTGCATCGCTACGGAGCCAACCGCTCGACCTGCCACTCGTCATCTACCTGACGAAAACGGAAACGATCGTGAAGACGACTCACCCTGCCCTGCCAGAACTCCATCTCGTCTGGCATGACCCGATACCCACCCCAATAGGGCGGCCGAGGAACGTGGCCCGTGCCAAATCGCGCGGTGGCTTCGGCGACCCGTTGCTCAAGGGTCTGTCGGTCGGCCAGAGGGACACTTTGGGTTGATGCCCAGGCCCCGACCTGGCTGTCGCGGGGTCGGGTCGCAAAGTACGCATCGGCTTCGTCGGCACTCACCGGGGCGACCCGACCGCGAATCCTGACTTGCCGGTCGAACGCGCTCCAGTAGAAGCACAATGCTGCCACCGGATGCGCCGCGAGATCCACTCCCTTGGCGCTCCGCTGATCGGTGTAGAACACAAACCCATCGTGGTCGAACGCCTTCAGAAGTACGACGCGCACATCGGGCGTATCATCGGTGCGGACCGTGGCAAGGACCATCGCATTCGCGTCCATCTGGTCCCGTGCGGCCGCCACCTCGAACCAAGCCTTGAAAAGGACGAACGGGTCCGACCCAACCTGGTCGGCTGTCAGCGTTCCGCGCACATATTCTCGACGGTTCCTGGCGATATCCACGGCGACACCTCAAAACCAGTAGGTCTGCCAAAGATAACGATGTTCCCTAGACGATCGCGCCCACGACCTGACCGGTGCAGCCCCCAAATCCAATCGTCACGCTCCCCTCCCGCTGGCAGGTTCCGCGTAGCTCGACGACGTCGCCATCCTCCAAGAACGTCCGCATCTCACCGGTCGGCAAACGGAGCGGTTCGGTTCCCCGCCAGGTGCGTTCGAGCAAGCAACCACGCATGGTCGGCTCGGGGCCCGAGACCGTCCCACTGGCGAGGAGATCACCGGGCCGAAGATTGCACCCGTTACTGGTATGATGGGTGACCATCTGCGCGACCGTCCAGTACAGATCGGCGAATCGAGCACGACTCACGTGAAAGGGCTCTTCTCCCCGTGCCTGCATGGCGGGCGTCAGGAGGGTGACATCCAACGCCAGGTCAATCCCTCCGGTGGCTTGATCGTTGGGATCGGCGAGATAGGGCAGTGGCAGCGGGTCACCTGCCGGACGCACCATCGCTGGGATACGAAACGGGATCAGGGCGTCGCGTGTGACGATCCAGGGGGAGAGACTCGTGGCGAAGCTCTTACCCAAGAACGGCCCTAACGGTTGGTATTCCCATTTCTGGATATCGCGTGCTGACCAATCATTCACCAGGCACAGCCCGAAGATACGATCGGCCGCCTCCCCAATCGGAACCGATGTCCCCATCGCATTCTCACCGCCAATGAGTACCCCGACCTCAGATTCATAGTCCAACGAGCGAGTGGGACCCACGGTTGGGGGCTGCTCCTCCGCCTGCCCGGGGAGCTGGCCCGAAGGTCGGACGACCGGCGTCCCACTGCCGACCAGAGACGAAGCGCGACCATGATACCCAACTGGGATGTAGCGATAGTTTGGTAACAGGGGGTTGGTCGGCCGAAACATGCTGCCGACGTTGGTAGCGTGATAGATCGACGCGTAGAAGTCCGTATAGTCCCCGATGCGACACGGGAGGACCATGGCGGCCTGCCCAGCCGGAACCAGACATTGCTCCCCCAACCCAGGATCCTCGGGGGAAACCAGCAGATCGAAGATCGCGTGCCGAAGGGTGCGCCACGTGCCGGGGGCGGTCCCCAACAACGCCGCAAGATCCGGGGCCCGGAGAAGTGAGGGGTCCACCCCCAGGGGGGGTGCAACATCAGCCAGATCATGCAGGTCCAAAACCAGATCCCCAATCGCCA
>JAJCZW010000181.1 GCA_029262155.1 Gemmatimonadota bacterium | reverse complement strand
GACGGCATCTGAACCAGATCATCGTACCGGAAGATCGGTTGGAAGAGTCGAACGCGATTTCTGAAGAATCGATGCGTGGGCGGCCGCACCAGACCGACACCTGGCGCCTCAGGAAGGACGGGAGTCAGCTAGCGGTAGCGGTCCTGGGCTCTCCCATCTTTGTTCGAGATGGCCAGCTCGGGGTCTTTGGAATCTATCGAGATATCACAGAGCGGATCACCGCCCGACAGGAGTTGGAACAGAATGCGGAGGATTTAGCCCGATCCCTCGCCGCGTTGGGGGTGGCCAAGGCCAAGGCCGAGGATGCGGTCCGTGCCAAGAGCGAATTTCTGGCAACAATGAGCCACGAGATACGGACTCCGATGAATGGAGTTCTTGGGATGACCGATCTCTTGCTCGATACCGAACTCAGCGCGGAGCAACACGATTACGTCTCAACCGTCAAACATTCGGCCATGGCGCTCCTGGGTATCCTCAATGACATCCTTGACTTCTCGAAGCTCGATGCCGGCCGATTGGACATCGATCCCTTCCCGTTCGACCTCGAGGTCGCCGTGGAAGATGTCGTACAGCTCTTGACGGCGCGGGTGCAGGAGAAAGGACTCGAACTGCTCCATCGCTATGCGCCAGGCGCTCCGACTCGCCTCGTCGGTGATGCCGGCCGCATACGCCAGATCCTCCTCAATCTGCTGGGCAATGCTATCAAGTTCACCGCGAAGGGGCATATCCTGGTCGAGGTCGAGTGCGTGGGTGAGAGCAAAGGCGTGGCACAGATTCGGCTCTCGGTACATGACACCGGGGTTGGTATCCCGCAGGAAAAGCAGGAGTTGATTTTTGAAAAGTTCAGTCAGGCCGACGCCTCCACCACGCGGCAATACGGGGGGACCGGATTGGGTCTCGCCATCTCCAAGGAGTTGGCTGCGTTGATGGGTGGGAAGGTCGAACTTGAGAGCACGCTGGGGAAGGGGTCGATTTTCCGAGTGACCTTGCCGCTGCCCAAGGACTTGGCGACTCAAGCCTCCCTCCAACGAGGGGCTCTGCCGGGAGTAGAGACACTCGTGGTTGACGATAACCCGGTTAACCGGAGGCTCCTGACGGAACAGCTGACCGCTTGGGGGTTGGTGGTGACGACGACGACCTCAGGGGAAGACGCACTGACGTTGCTCGCGGAGCGTCAACCAGGGGAGAACCCCTTCGCATTGGCGTTGCTGGATTATCAGATGCCCGACATGGATGGGGAGTCGCTTGGGCTCGCCATTCGGGACCAAGGCCTCGGCGTGGGGTTACCGTTGGCGATGCTTACGAGTTCGGGGCAACGTGGCGAGGCACAACGATTCAAGGAGGCTGGGTTTGGGGCCTACCTGGTCAAACCGGTGCGTGCCCGAGTCCTCCGACAAACGCTTGAGGCACTTCTGGGCGAGTGGGACGGGGGGGTGGGGGACACGAGACCCTTTCTCACCCAGTACACCGTGGCGGAGGCGCTCAAACAGATTGAGCAACAGAGTGAGACCCCGGGCGGTCGAACAGCGACCACCTCAGGATCCCGGCGGGTCCTCCTGGCAGAGGACAACGCGGTGAACCGTCTCGTGGCTCACCGGATGTTGCAAAAGCTTGGATGCACGGTCATTGAAGCGGTGAATGGCCAGGAGGCACTCGACAAACTCGCACACGAATCGATTGACCTCGTCTTCATGGATTGCCAGATGCCCGAGCTCGACGGATACCAGGCCACTGCCGCTATTCGCAGTCAGGACTGGGCGGCACGGGAGGTGCCCATTGTGGCCTTGACCGCCAATGCGATGGACGGTGATCGCGAGCGATGCCTTGCCGCAGGGATGGACGACTATCTGACCAAGCCGATCACGCAGGCGGCCCTCTTGACCCTGGTCGAGCGGTGGCTTCCTGTCACCTCTGGACCAGATAACGTTGAATCGTAGATCGTCGGGGGAGATGCAATGTTGGGCAGTCGGCCCTAGATTCCCTTTCCCCGAAGACGTTTCCAATTGACAGCACCGCTTGGTACTTCACGACGGAGGATTGATGGCGACAGTCTGGATCGATGGCGAATGGTTCGATGAGGAGACGGCGCGTGTTTCGGTGTATGATCATGGGTTGCTCTATGGAGACGGTGTCTTCGAGGGCATTCGAGTCTACCAGGGGAAGATCTTCCGGCTGACAGAGCACATCGACCGACTTTTCGATTCTGCGCATGCTATTGGTCTGACTATCCCGCTCACCCGCGACGCGTTCGCCAGGATTACCGAAGAGGCTGTCCGGCGATCGGGGCTATCGGATGCCTACATCCGCCCACTGGTGACTCGTGGGAGGGGTGATCTGGGAATCGATCCATTGAACTGTCCCACCCCAAGTCTCATCATCATCGTCGATGTGATCCGAATGTGGTCCGAGGAGCGGTACCGGCAAGGCCTGCGCATGATGACGGCAGGGACACCCATTCCCCAACGCGAAGCGCTCTCCCCTCGGGTCAAGTCGCTGAACTACCTCTGTCATATCATGGCCAAGATGGAGGGTGCCAACGCAGGTGTGGATGAGGTCCTTATGCTCGACGCCCATGGATGGGTGGCCGAGGCGTCCGGGATGAACCTTTTCGTGGTCCGGGATGGCGTCTTGCGCACTCCCCCAGCCTATGCGGGGATCCTTCGTGGGGTTACCCGGGATGTAGTCATCGATTTGGCCACCGCTGCCGGTGTTCCGGTTCGAGAAGAGATACTCAACCGGTATGATGTCTATACTGCCGATGAAGCCTTCCTGACGGGGACGGCGGCCGAGATCGCGGCGATTCGCGAAGTTGATGGCCGGAGTATTGGGACTGTGGTTCCCGGACCGATCACCCTTGACCTTCACAAACGGTTCCATGCGCTGGTCCGTTCGGAAGCGGCTGCTTGACCTCGCGCGTCTCTGGAGGAATATTGGCAGTTTACCGTATCGTCGACACTGGTCGCACCTAGGATTGCCATGGCTTGGCGTGTGTTGGAACATGCAGATTCGATCTGGAAGGTTACCTGCGCGGCGGAGCGTCCTCCGCATGCGGAGGCGTGGCGGTTAGTGTTGAGTTTCCGCTCGGCCGAACGACACCGCCGGGCATTCTGGGCGGCCTACCCGCTCGAGGCGGACTCCAAGGCTGCCCTCTTTCACCAGGCCGACCGACTCAGCGATGAGGCCCTCGCGGCCGTGTTGACTGAACGTTTGCGGTAAGATCGGAAAACCGATGTCAACCCAAGTGACCGTTCAAGACCTCCGGCGCGTTGCCGATTCGCTTGCGAGCCTTCGAGGGCATCGAGTCGTTGACGTAACTATGCGGCCCGACCTCCGGCAATTGAAGATTGAATTGGATGACGGCGTAATGATCCTTGTCTCGAGTGAGGCAGAGGCGGGTGAGCGCCCGCACCTCGAGGTGGATGTCGTGCAGACGCCAGAAGAACCCGGCTCCCAACTCGAAGTTGGTTTCGGCTCGGACCTCTAGCCCGATGCGGTCCCGTCAACCAAGCCCCCCTCCTACTACACGACCTCGACTTGTCGACTTCACCATTGAGCGACGACCCAATGGTCGTTGCCGCGCCCGAGTTGTACTCCATTGGGAGGACGGACCGGAGGTTGTCGGTGAGGCAGAGGGTGTCGCGTCGGATTCGGGAGAGCTCCGCTGTGCGGCGTCAGCATGTGTCAATGCGCTGGTGCAGGCCGTCCCCACCCCAAGCTTCGAACTCCTCGGCGTCAAGGCCGTACGTGCCTTTGACGCATCGGTCGTGATCGTCTCTTTGGACGCCAATCATCCCCAGGGGCCACGCGTTGTCGGAAGCTACCTGACGGAGCAGGACATCCCTCGCGGCGCGGCTCTTGCGGTTCTCCATGCCACTAATCGCCTCCTTTGGAGACGCGGCCGACCCTGATCGGGCAACGGATTCTGGGATCGGGGCATCCAAGAGTTTGGGTCCCGTCGTTGCCGACCGGTGGGACCCTCCGTAAGTTGTTGGGGTGTTGGACTTTTGTCCCGCTCGTTTGAGCGGCTCTTGGGGAAGGTACCGATTTATGCGTCTTGTCATACTGTTGTCCTTCCTTGCAGCGTGTGCCGCGCCGGTATCTATCGCTTCTCCCGTGGTTGTCCCGACTGAGGCAAATCGTCCAGACGAATCGCCTTCTGCCGTGCCGAACCGCCCAGCCACCGACCCATCGGGGGTCTCCCCCAACCAC
>JAJCZW010000180.1 GCA_029262155.1 Gemmatimonadota bacterium | reverse complement strand
CCATCCGGCAAAGACGATCGATGCCCGCTACTTCTTGGACGCCGCCGTCGCCACACTTCCGGGGCGCCTCCCCCGACGCGGGGCCGCCGTCTACACTACCCTCGACCCGGCGGTGCAGCGGGCAGCAGAGCGAGCCGTTCGTGAGGGCCTCAGCCGGATCAAGGACTCCGAAGTCCAAGCCGCCCTCGTCGCTATCGACCCCAAGACAGGCGATGTCCTCGCGATGGTTGGTGGCCGGGACTATGGCACCTCACAGTTCAACCGGGCCACCGCCGCACGACGTCAACCGGGGAGTGCGTTCAAGCCGGTGGTCGCGCTGGCGGCACTTGGTCAACAGGGGGACGAACCACCAGCATTCACCCTTGCCTCCCGGATCGAGGATGCCCCCCTGAGCATCCGGAGCGGCGCCACCCAGTGGGAGCCGGTGAACTACGACCGCACCTTCCGAGGCGAGGTCTCGCTCCGGGAGGCAATCGAGGCATCACTGAACGTCCCTATCGCTCGGGTCGGGCTCGAGATCGGGCCCCAGCGTATCGCCGAAACGGCCCGCCGGCTCGGCATCGCGAGTCCGATGCGGCCGGTACCGAGTCTGGCGCTCGGGAGTTCCGAGGTGACGTTGCTGGAGTTGGTACGCGCTTATGGCGTCTTTGCCGCCAGTGGGCTCCTCGCCACCACCAGGACGGTGGTAGGACAGACGACCGCACTTGGTTCGCTTCCCGATGCTGGCCCCCCGGACATCCGACAGGTTGCCGACCCGGCCGAAGCCTATCTTGTCACCTCCGCCCTCGAAGGCGTCATCGAACGCGGGACCGGCAAAGCACTCCGAGGCGCCTATCGATTTGGCAGCTTGGCCGGCAAGACCGGGACCTCCAATGACTGGCGGGATGCTTGGTTCGTCGCCTACTCACCGGGGATTGTGGTTGGCGCGTGGGTTGGGTACGACGACGGTCGGAGTCTCAGACGTTCCGGAGCAAGTGCAGCCCTGCCCATTGTGGCCCGCTTCCTCCAGCAGATCGATCCCGGCGATCGAGCCACGACCTTCCCGGTGCCGGACGGGATCGAAATGGGGTGGGTCAGTGATGGGGAGTCGAGCTGGTGGGGCGGGACTTGTGGAACACGTGAGGTGTTCCTCACCGGGACGGCCCCCAAGGACAACTGTGTCAACGTACGGCTCGCCGACTGGCTGGGCGACCGCATCGGCGACATCGATCTTGAGGACGGGTGGGGGCGACGCACTCAGCGCGCGGTGGAACGGTTCTTCACCCGCCTCCTGGCCGACCGTGAGAAGGAGCTTCGTCGTGAACAACGCCGAAGGCGGCGAGACCGGAACCGACAATAGTAGACCCATTGAACACTGATCCACCTCCGCCAGACCAATTCCACAACATCCAGACCCTCCTTCTGGGTCAGCAGCGCACTCCCGGCTCCAATCGCTTGACCGCAGTTTGATCTTGCATTAGCGTGAGTCAGTGGTGTGCTAGGCGCCTACCCAACGCGGGTGGCCCCTTTTCACATTGTATCTATCCGATTTCACCCCCTCTTGTCGGACGGTGTGCCCATGCGTGTGCTCTTCTGGTCGCTCATCCTCTCTGGTTGGATCATGACCTCCTGCGGACCTGCCACAGGAGCAGACGCCCCCCGCGGAACCTCGCTCTCTGCCGCCGGCACACCCAGCATCTTCCTGGTCGATTCGATGGTGATTGAGGAACCAGATAGCATTCCGTTAGGGCAATTTGTTCAGGTTGCCCGAGACGGCCGGGGACGAACCTACATCAGCGATGCCTCATCCGGACGGATTCTCCGATTCACCTCAACCGGCACCTTTGACACCGTCTGGGGTCGGCGTGGATCCGGGCCCGGCGAGTATGCCAGTGTCGACATGCTCCACCCTCTCCCCGGCGATTCGTTGGCGGCCGTGATGGACCTCGGCACCTCGCGTCTCACCGTGCTTTCACTCGCCGATGGCGCCGTTCGGCGTACCTTCCGGGTGCCGATCATCGGTGCCGGAAAACAATGGCACTTCGTCGACGGGCGGGCGACCTTTTCGGTCCCCGGGAGTCCCAGCTTGGTTGGGATCTGGGATATGGCCCAGGACACCCTGACTACTTCGGGCATGCTTCCGCCCGACCTCATGGGTTCCCTCTATACCTACATGCGATACGGGCACCTGGAAATCGCGCCGTGGCATGGCGGATATGTTGCCCA
The DNA here is from genome assembly GCA_029262155.1 of Gemmatimonadota bacterium. Taxonomy (GTDB): domain Bacteria; phylum Gemmatimonadota; class Gemmatimonadetes; order Gemmatimonadales; family GWC2-71-9; genus OFTM291. The sequence goes on along the minus strand of JAJCZW010000180.1, from coordinate 485 downwards.
GGTGCCTGCCCTCCCCGGTCTGCAACAACTCAATACCTCAGGCGCAATCGTTGGGCGAATCGCCCTCCCCTCATCCACCCGCCGCGGACAACCCAGCGACCTCTTGGCCCAACATCAACAACTGGAAGCCGGTGGCAAACCCTTCACCTACATCCGGTCGGCGGCCGCCACCCTCGGCGTGCTCTCAAGTGGGGAACTCGCCGCGGTGCAGGTGGATATCGATGCCCAACAGGGTCCTGAACGAACAGAGTACACCGATCTCAAGTACTATGTCTCCATCCTCTCCGCCGACCTCAAGCACGCCTGCCTCGACGCCCTCGTCCCATTCACGAGCGATGCACCCCTGCCGATCCCTTACCTCGTCGGCGACACCCTTGTCGCGCTGTCGCGGCTGGTAGGGTCAGACGACCAGGTGCACACCGTCATACATCGGTTCCAGATCAGTTCCGTAGGATGTGCGTGGACGGCACAGCCCGACTGATCGC
>JAJCZW010000179.1 GCA_029262155.1 Gemmatimonadota bacterium | reverse complement strand
GATATGACCGGCTCCGATGAGGAAGAGAGTGGGTCGTCGTGGAAACACCTCGTAGAAGACACTATGCGTCGTGTCCCCGTGAACATGATGAACCAGCTTGCTTTGAAGTTTGCTGAGGGCCCGCTGTGCTTCGGGTATGACCATCGCAGCGAGGTCCTCTGGGAGAGCCGGATCTCGATCGACCGAGCCGTCTTCACCAACGGTGATCACTCCGCCCGGTACGCCCTGTTCAAGAACGGTGGCGACAACGCATCCTGCGTCGGTCTCGGTCGCGCGCCGAATCTCGCTGCGAACAGTGGGCTCGATCAGGAGTGACACCGTTCCACCGCAGGCGAGTCCCATCTCCCAGGCGCGCTCCTGGGTGACTGTCCACTCCACGTCGGAACTCGTGCCGCTCGCGATGGCCTCTTGGACGGCCAGGATAGTAGCCGTCTCGACACATCCACCCGATATCGACCCGGCCATTGTACCACCTGCGTTCACCAAGAGAACGGCGCCGGTTCCTCGAGGAGCCGACCCCCAGGTCCGAAGCACGACGGCGCGTCCGACGGGCCCGTCCTGCTCAAGCCGCTTGAGATCGGTGCGAAGGTCGCGCATCGGTCAGGCGACCGGCTGGGCGGCCTTGAGCGCGAAATCGTTCCAGAATCGCTCAGTAAGAAGTCGGGCGGCTCCACCGAGAATCCCTTTGCCGAGACGAGCGAGCGGGCCATCGATCGTCGTTACCGCGGACCAGTGGAGACAGACCTGTCCCTCACCGACTTCCTCCAGCCTGACGTGGGATTGGACCTCGAGGTCAGTGCCGTGCGCGGTACCATGGAGACGCAGCCCCGCTTCGATGGGAGGAATCGGGTTCTGAATCTCGGCGTTCAAGACCAGATCGATGTGAACGATCCCAAGTCCGAGCGATGAATAGACCGTAAAGTGGTGGTCATCGAGACGCTCCACCGCCTGCATGCCAGGAGTGGAGGCGCCGACCACATCTGGATTCATCAACCGCTCCCAGATGTGTGCCGCCGTTGCCGAAATCGTCGGTTTCCCACCAAAGGTCAATTGCATCTGTCCGCCGGTCGAGGTCCGTACCAATTTGGAATGGTAATCGGTTGGCCTCGAATTTTTGAATCGAGAGGCGGTCCGACGAGATCGGACCGATACCCACCGCTGAGCGCTGGGTGAAAGGAGTAGGAGGGCTCTGGGAAAGGACAGTCTAAGGCCACAAGCACCGTTTTGGGGTGGATGTGTCCGCAGGTTGGACTTCCCCCCGTTTTGTAGACAGGTGATTAGGCTGCCTGCTGTGCTGCTGCTCTTCGAACTCCACCGGCGTGAGATAGGCTAGCGCCGAATGCCGCCGCCGGCGATTGTACCACCCTTCCATGAATTGGACCACCTCACTCCGCGCGGCCGCCCGGGTCGGCCAGACCTGCCCGAGGCCGATCTCGATCTTGAGCGTCGCAAAGAAGCTCTCCACCATCGCGTTGTCCCAACAATCCCCCGCGCGACTCATACTGCCGGCCCCGATCGGAGTGATGGACCACGCCAGGACAGGGCCCCCGCGCCGCCACGGCCATCTCGAGCGCCCTGAGCGTCAGTGGCTGCCGCAGGCGATCACCGAACGCCCAGCCAATCACCCGCCGGGAACAGAGATCCAGCACCACCGCCAGATACACCCAGCCCTCCGCCGTCGGCAGGTAGGTCATGTCCGCTCCCCAGACCCGATTGAGGTGCGCCACCTGAAACCGGCGCTGCAGCATATTCGGCGCCACGGGGTAGGCATGCGTCGCCTGCGTCGTGACCCGAAACCGCCGGGGCCGCTTGGCCTGCAGCCCTTCTTGACGCATCACCCGCTCCACCCGCTTCCGACTGACCCGCGTGCCCTGGGCACGCAACTCTCGATGCACCCGCGGGCTGCCACAGCGCCGGTGCAGGGCGGCGAAGGTCGCGCGGACCTGGGGCACCAACCGCGCCGCGGCCCCGAGGGGACGCTTCGCGATGTGTCGGCTAGATGACGTTGCATGTTGGCGATTCTAGAAAAGTCTGCCTTTCGGCTGCGGATGCCATCGGAAGCGGTCGTCCTTCCCGAAATCGTCGCCGGCCGGTCGGGGCTGGGTTGTTCCACGGATGGGCTGGCCCGTCCGGAGTTGGAGCTGCTCTGGGGCGAGGCGCGAAAGGCGCTGGAGACCACGGTTTTGACCCGGGAACAACGTGGGGCGGAACTCATGGTGGTCGGAGTGGAACGGACTCGATCGCCTTACGGGCACCTGCTGGAACGGGGGTCTCCCGGCGGACCACGAGGGCTAACCATACCAGGGGCTGTCCCCCGCTACCCTGGTCGACCTGGGGTTTGCCTCCCACCTGGCATCGGTACCGTCTTCTTTGCCCCAGACGCCGATCTGCTTCTGAGCGACCCCTTCATCGAGTCGCACCGTTTCGGCCTTGTCGAGCAGGAGCGATGTACCGGATTGTCGTTCGCCCGGCCCCTGCCGTCGAACGGACCGATTTTCGGGAGTTGGGCCCTCGACCAGAATGGCCTTGCGCCTTCTCTGTTGCAATCCTATCTTGATAGGGAGGTGTGAGAGGAGTGTGGCTGATGGGGTTTCTGGTGAAGATTCTGATAATTGGCCTCAGCTTACTCCTAGCTATTCAGGTTGCCTTCCGGTACCACGCCATCACGTCCCCCCCCCCCGCTCGGTAGCATTGCTGAGCGGACGGTGCTACAGGTGGGGGATACGCTTCCAAACATTGCGATGTCACAGATATCCACACTCGAGACTCAACCGTCACCAATCTCGCTTGGCCGGGTCCTAAGGGGTTCACCCTGTCGGCTCATTCTCGTCTTTCAGTTCGATTGTGGCTCTTGTAGGGCCCTTGCCCAGGTCTGGAGCGAGCCTGCCGGCAGGAGCGCCATGAAGCTTGGGCTGGTCCCACTATGGATCTCGTTGCCATCTAACGTCGACAGTGTCAAATCGTTCAGTTCTGCATTCGGGCTTCCATTTACGTATATGATGAGAACTCTCGGTCAGGTGAATGCTCTGGGAATCACTCGAGTTCCGACAGCTTTCATTGTGGATAGTCAGAGGGTTCTACAGCGCCGACCCGGGCCAAGGCCAGAAGACGTGCTTGCGGTGGATATGAACAGGACGATATGTGATGCGAAGTGATTCAACCGGGGCCGTGTTGCGCGGAACACTTTCGGTTTGCCAATCGACACTCGCGTTAGTCTTTGCGGTCGCCATGACGTCGTGTGTATGGGCGCCGAGGGAGGAGTTGCGTTGGAGAACCACATACGACGGCGTGGGCCGTGCAACCCTCATCCTCGAACAGCCTCTCGAGTGGGTAGGCAATGGTTTTGTCCAGCGGACGAGACTACGCCGGTGGAAGACCATCGGGCTTCCGGATGACGTTAACATTATAGATGTGGCAATATCGAGACGGGGATTGCTTGCTGTGCTTACTCACGATCGCGTTTACGTGTATGACAATGCTATGGATAGCCTATTGTCTAGTTGGGGGACCGTTGGGAGGGGCCCTGGAGAGCTTCAACGGCCGGTGGGGCTCACTTGGATGGGGCCGTATGTGGTTCTGCTGCAAGGTTTATCCGGAAGTGCCACCTTGGCTATCTACGATGGTATGACAGGGAGCGTTATTAAGGCCGGAGGAAGTCCAACCCCCAAAGGCGATTGGCTATCGTATGAGGCACGCGGTCCCGCTCTCTTCCAAGATTACCCCTCTGGCTCTGGACCTGAAGACTGGTCTCGCCGCATAGGGCCATGGGACTCTTCATCGTTTCTTCTCCATATTCAAGAGGGAGAGAGCGGGCAGGGAACAAGCACGGATGGCATCGAGAAGCCACCATTAGAACTTACTCTTGTCGACTCTAACTTATCCAAGAGCCAAGTCCTTGTTGACCTTCCTTCACCGCCGTCCATGATGTGGCACCAGGGGGACGAGAGACGGCCTAGGTCCTACTGGGAAAGACTGTTTGTCAAGCGGAGTACCTGGGGACGGGGCAGCACTTGGCTTGCAACGGCATCTGCCGGCGATACGACCGCCACAGTCAAGTACAATGACCACGGAGAGCTTCTGATAGCCTGGCCGAGGGGTTCTCGGATTGTCTCGAAAGCTGATATGAAGTATACAAGTGCGCACGCTTCAGCCTACGTTAACCGGACGAGGATTCGTGCCACCCAGAGAACACGTCGAAGCGCCGGCGAGCTTACTCGCGCTTTCATGCGGTTCTTCCAGTTTGCTGACTCCACTCCTGAAGCTACCGCTCTCCTGGCGGCCGGTAACTGTCTCTTGATCGCGCCCTTTGCCCCACGCGATTTCATTGACGGTACTGCCACGTCATGGTTGCGCATATGGGGTAGAGGGTCGGCCACAATGAGTGACGCGGTGTTTCTTGGCGAGACGGATGTAAGAGTCTACACCGCAGATCATGCCGGCATCTATGGGCGAACATATGGATCGAGAGATGAGCCCAGGCTCACCAAGTGGCTTCTTCCAGATGGTAAGTGTGAATGACCATTAGGGCTATTCGGGCGCACCACATGAAGGGCGGGTTGTCATTTCAGGCACATATCTGAATGGAGGCGGTACTCATGAAACGATCCTTAGTTCGCACAGTCCTGTTGATAGTGGGACTGGTGGTGGCAAACTATCTCCTTGCTAATCAACCAGTTGAAGCAGAGTTGATAGAGGACAAGCGCTGTATATCGAACCAGGGGGAATTCAACTTCTGTGATTTTTATCCTGGCTTTATCTGCGACAGGTGCGATTGCACCCACGAATGCATAGAGCCCTAGGCGGTTAGCATCTATGCAGCGTGGTAACCCGACGTAGTGGTGCGCCTCCGTTCTTGGTTATTGCTGACGCCTGCGGGAAAGGGTGTTCTGGAGGGAAGCATGAATAGTCGGAATCTGATGCTCTCGGTTTTGTGGGAGTCCTGCATTCGGGGTGCGGCCACTCTGTGCCTCTGTCTCAGTGCCGGTGTCACTCTCCACGCGCAGGGCGTTGTCAAGGGAACGGTGATCGGTCCCATGCGGAATCTGCTTGTTGGTGCCGAGGTCAGTATTGTGGAGGCCGGATTCAAAGCAGAGGTAGGCCCGACCGGAACCTTTCTTTTCACGAGCGTGGTTCCAGGGACCTATACCATTAGCGCCCGTGCGATTGGGTATAAGCCGTACACCACCGTCCGACTTATCGGGGGAGAGGATACGGTCAGCCTGGAAATCCACCTGGCCCCGTTCGGCCAGGTTCTCCCCTCACTTGAGGTCAGAGGGGAGAGCGTATCCCCGGTACCACCGAAACTGCTGGCCTGGCATCGCCGAAAGGAGATCGGGCAAGGGGTCTTCATGGACAGCGTGTTTTTGCGCCAGCAGGAACACAATCGGTTGCCCGACGTCCTTGCCCGCGTCTCCACGGTCCGGGCGGTTCGATTCGCCGATGGCCGCGGTCGTGCCATCGCGACCGCACGAGGGCGGACCAGCCTCTCGAGGCGGGGCGGGCCAGGGCGGGAAATCCCCAACGCCTGTTATATGGCGGTCTTTCTCGACGGAGCGTTGATCTATAAAACAGGCTCCTTTGCATCCCCTCCCAACCTTGACGATTTCCCCGTTCAACAAATCGCAGCCATTGAGATCTACCGGTCACCGGCGCAGATGCCGCCAGAATTGAATGTTACCGGTGCGGATTGCGGTGCCGTCGCGATCTGGACACGATAGGGGGGGATACCTCTGAACCGGGGGTTTTGTAGACAGGGATTAGGCTGCCGTGGTCTGGCTCGGTTTGTACTCCACGGGCTGACACCGCCCAACACATGGCGACGCTGGCGATTGTACCACCCTTCAATGGACGTGATGACCGAGCACCGGGCCGCGGCCGTCTTGGGCTAGGCCCTTTTCGGCTACTCCCCTTGGGGGGCGTAGACCGACCAATTGCCATCGACAGGAGTGCGGCGCCTACTCTCGCAATTGACGGCCCGAATCCGTACGGGTGGCCTTCTCACCGGGGGAGTTTCGTGTCACACTGTTCGATGCGACAGTCGGTGAGTCCTTCCTTGCCTGTCTCGTTATAGTGGCCGTACCGGAGAACGATGCACTCCGTGCTGATAGTGTGAGTGGGATTGTGGTCCGTTATAGGCGGTTTGATGAACCAGTTGAAACCGCGCGAGTTCAGCTGGTTCTACCGCCGGCCACTCCCTGAGCCTGGAGTGGTAGGAGAGGAGACGTTACCAACTCGGTACCCATCGATCGAGCCGCGTGAGCGGCGCCGTGTGCGCCGAGCCCTGGGCGTCAGCCCAGGGATCTCATCTCTGAACCTGCGACTCACGCCGCAGGCTCGGCGGTGGAGGTGGCTCGCGCCACCGTTTGGTTTCCCATGAATTCAGCCGCGTGAGCGGCGTCCTGTGCGCCGAGCCCTGGGCGTTAGCCCAGGGATCTCATCTCTGAACCCTGCGACTCACGTCGCAGGCTCGGCGGTTGAGGTGGCTTACGCCACCATCGTCTCGTCCATCGTCTATTGAGTGTCACCTTGTGTGCCGAGGCGTGTGGCGATAGCACCTACCGATGGGTTCAGTAGTAGCCCTTCAGGGCTGCTCCACCGAAGGTGGCCGAGCGCCGGTTTCAACCGGCGAAAGCGTAAGTGCTCGACCCGTCCAATCGATCTGTTCCTGAGCGGCGTCCTGTGCGCCAAGCCCCGGGCGTCAGCCCAGGGATC
>JAJCZW010000178.1 GCA_029262155.1 Gemmatimonadota bacterium | reverse complement strand
CGACCGCTTTTCAGCCTTGGCGATTCCCTTGGCCCGCAAGAGCTCGGCGGCCTTGTCCATATCACCGCCCGCCTCTTCAAGCGCGTGTTTACAATCCATCATCCCCGCACTGGTACGCTGCCGGAGCTCAGAAATCTCTTTCGCCGTAATCGTTCGTGTTGTCATAAGTCCTTGTGAATCCTCTCCTCATTATGCCATTTAGTCACTCGATACACTACCGCCGCCCCCAGCCAAAAAGGCCGTGGCGGCGGATCCGTGCCTACGCATGTATTTGGCCGATCAGGCGCTCGGATCTCCCGCCGGGGTGTGCTCCTCCGCCTCGCTCGGAGCGCTCGGCTCTTCCGACGCGCTCGACGGTGGCGATCCCTCGGTCTTCAGCCGGGCCGCGATCGCTTCGGGTTTGGGTCGCCGCTTGCGTGCTGGACGACGGCGCCGTCGCTCGGCATCGGGATCCCCCTCACCTGCCCCATCGGTACTGTAGGTCTCAGCTTCGCTGTCATCGCTCGCGGTTCGGGCCGGCGCTTGCAGTCGCGCCTCGCGGATTTCCTCACCCAGCGCTCGCGTAATCAAGGATACCGCCCGAATCGCATCGTCGTTCCCGGGAATCGGAACCGTGATCACATCGGGGTCGGCGTTGGTATCGACGATCGCCACGACCGGAATCCCCAGCTTGTTGGCCTCGCGGATGGCAATCTTTTCTTTCCGAGCGTCGACCACAAAGAGGGCACCCGGAAGGCGATTCATCTGCTTCAGCCCCTCAAGGTTCCGGAGAAGCTTGACCCGCTCCCGTTCAAAGAGCAGACGCTCTTTCTTGGTGTAGTTCTCAAATCCACCTTCCTCGGCTCCCTGTTCCAAATCGCGGAGGCGGCGAATCTGACGCTTGATGGACTGAAAATTGGTCAGGGTGCCGCCCAGCCACCGCTCAGTGACCCAGAGGGCACCGGCGTGATCCGCTTCGGCCTGAACCAAGTTCTTCAACTGTTTCTTGGTGCATACGAACAACACACTATCGCCGCGGGTCACAACTGTGCGAAGAAGTTCTTGGGCTTTTTGTATCTGTCGGAGAGTCTTTTGGAGATCGATGATGTAGATCCCGGAGCGCTCGGCGAAAATGAACCGCCGCATCTTGGGATTCCACCGTCGGGTTTGGTGGCCAAAATGGACACCGGCTTCGAGAAGATCCTGTACCAGAGGCTGTGTCATGCGTTCACTGTTGTCCTTCATCATGAGGGTTAGATCGTCCACCGCTGTCATCTCGTTACCCGACTCCGATGAACGGAGCACCCAGGCGACGATCGAACGGTGTACCGGATACGGAAGAGGGCCTTCCTCTCTTCCGCCAGGATGCTACCGCTTCGAGAATTGGAAGCGCTTCCGGGCGCCTGGTTGTCCCGGCTTCTTACGTTCGACTGCCCGGGGATCCCGGGTCAGCAGACCGTTCTGCCGCAGCTTCGTGCGGTGGAGTTCATCGGCCAAGACCAGCGCCCGGGCGATGGCTAGACGCAGGGCGCCGGCCTGCCCACTGACTCCACCACCATCCACTCGTGCCTTGACATCAAACGAACCGAGTGTGTCGGTGGCGGTGAACGACTGCTGGATATGTTGAACCAAGGAAGGACGCGGGAAGTAGTCACCCAGCGTCCGTCCATTGACTTCCCACTTGCCGGTGCCCGGGGTCAGGTACACGCGTGCCACCGAGGACTTCCGGCGCCCAATCGCGTGCCAACGGAATTCTGGAGTTGCGGTCATGCACTCACCTTCAAGCTGAACGTCTTGGGCTGCTGTGCCTCATGTGGATGCTCCGCCCCGCCATAGACCTTGAGCTTGCCGCGGAGTTTCTGTCGAGCAAGGGAGGTCTTAGGGAGCATCCCAAACACCGCCTTCTGAATCACCCGTTCGGGGTGCTTCGCGAGAAGGACTCGTGCCGGTGTATGCCGCTCATGACCCATGTAGCCGCTATGGCTGAAGTAGGTCTTCTGGTCCAACTTCCGCCCGGTCAGCTTGACCTTGGAGGCATTGACCACGATGACAAAATCCCCGCCATCCATATGGGGCGTGAAGGTCGGCTTGTGCTTCCCCCGGATCAACTGGGCCACCGCAGTGGCGAGTCGCCCCAACGAGATATCCGTCGCGTCGATCACGTGCCACTCGTGGGATTGATCGGTCGGCTTGGCAGAAAAGGTCTTCATTCCCCATCGGTTCCAGATAGAAGTTAACATTCGGTATCGGGAAAAGCTATCGAAGATACTTGGGGGCAACCGGTTAGGTCAAGTGTTTTCAGGGGGGTTGAGCTCAACCAGAATAGCCCCTTTTTCCACCGCCTGTCCGGCGATAACAGCCACCTGGCTTACCACGCCGTCCTGAGGGGCCTTCAGTTCGTTCTCCATCTTCATCGCTTCGAGCACAATGAGGCCTTGGCCCGAAACAACGTGGTCACCTGTCTCAACCAGAACCCTGAGGACGAGTCCGGGCATCGGTGCCTTAAGACCTCCTCCACGCCGGGCGGCTTGCCCCCCCCCCAGCAGACTCCGAATATGCTTGGTCCGCGCGTCCTGGACCTCGATCTCAAGAACCGCTCCACCGTCCTGCACCTCCCAAACCCCCTTCTGGCCGCCGGAAGCGATGGGGAACGTCCAGGAGCGGTCATCAATCAGAAGATGAACAAGCGGTGCGCCTACGACCTGTCGGATCGAGGCCCGCATTCGTTCGCCATCTACGATGACCTCATCTCCATCGATGACAACCTCTATCTGCCTTTCACCCATGGTGACGAAGTACTTCATAGGGCCTCCAGCAGGGCGGCAACCTCGACATGGGCGGTTTGGGGGAACTGGTCGAAAGCCCGCACACCACGGATCCGAAACCCCTTTATCATCCGGGACAGATCGCGCGCCAACGTAGCCGGATCGCACGAGATATAGCCCATCCGCCGAGGAGGCCGACTACCCAATGCTGCGATAACATCGGGGTCAAGCCCTCCCCGTGGGGGGTTTAGGATCGCGCCGTCAGCCTCCCGAAGATCTGCGATCACACGCTCGACCGCACCAATCCGTGCTGAGAGACCGGGGATTGGGCGAGATCGAGCACAGGCCACGGCGTCGGGGTCGATTTCAATACTTTCAACACTGGCTCCACGCTCCACCAGCCTCGCACTCATCTCGCCAATGCCGGAATAGAGATCCCACCAATGTTCTCCATTGGCGGGCTCGAGTTCGCCAAGGACCCACGTCCTGACTCGATCGGCAACCCTGGGATACGACTGGAGGAAGGTGGTTACAGGGACGATCCCCATCTTCCCCTCCGCCTTCCCGACCTCCCGTGGAGGGCCGGATGTGGGGCACCACCAAGCCCTTGCGTCACCCGACCACGCTGGCTGGTCTACCACCCGCTCGATACCCCGACGATCGGTACTGCCACCGCCATAAAGCACGGTATGAATTGACCCATCTGGGTCAGTCCTGAGAGTGAGCCGGTCGATCGATCGGGGAAGGCCGACGGCGGCGTGCCGGATCTGAGCCCAGCAACGATTGAGGGGGTCCTGGGCTATCTCGCACCGGTCGAGTGAAAAGATCGCCCCAGGATTGTCAAATCGGTGAAATCCGAAGTGCCCCGTTCCCGAGCGATGGAGGGTAATGGAAGCCCGGTAGTGGAAGGTGACCTCGGTTGATTCCAGTTCCGGATCGGAGAGATCCAACTTCCCGATCCGCCGGAGGGCATCGCCGACGACCGCCGCTCGTGCGGCACGCTGGGCCGGATCGGACAGGTGCTGGAGTTGGCATCCTCCGCACCGGTCGCGCTCATAGTGGGCGCAGCGAGGGGTTACCCTCGCGCGGCTGGGTTCGACGATCTCTCCGATCCGAGCCCGTGTGAACCGCTTGGTGTCTCGTCGTTGGGCCAGTCGCACCACATCCCCCGGTGCCGTCCGCGGCACAAAGGCCACGCGACCATCGGGAAGCCGGCCCACCCCGTCACCTCCGGCAGCAATGCGATCAATCCGAATTACCACAGGCCCCGAACACCCTCGTGCCGACCGGCACTTCGCCAGCTGGAATCCGCAGTGTCGCCC
>JAJCZW010000177.1 GCA_029262155.1 Gemmatimonadota bacterium | reverse complement strand
CCCCACCCCCCCCCCACCCCGCGCACCCTCCCAGGCCAGTCGAAGCAGTGGCCCAATGAGAAACAGGACCAGGACTGCGCCTGCGACCGAGGTGACCAGTCGGAATCGGGTGGAAGGGGGAAAGCTCATCGGTTCAAACTCTCCCCGTTTCGTGCTACTGTAAATCCTGCGAGCCAAGGACAATCAAGTCCAATTGACCCATCAGGAGACTCTCATGCAATTGAGTGACACTATTCAGCAGGCCATGAACGATCAAATTCAAAAGGAGTTTCAAGCCTCCTACCTGTACCTCTCCATGTCGGCCTATTTCGCGGCAGAGAACCGGGACGGGTTTGCGAAGTGGATGCGCATGCAAGCCTTAGAGGAGGGCAAACACGCCATGCGCATCATGGAATACCTCGAAGACCGAGGGGGGACGATTACCTTACAGCCTATTGAAGCACCGCCAGCCACCTGGCCCTCTCCGCTCGCCGTTTTTGAGGAGGCGTTGTCGCACGAGGCGATGGTCTCGGCGGGCATCCACGCGTTGTATGGCCTGGCCGGCAAAGAAACGGACTACGCCACCGAGGCAATGCTCCAATGGTTCGTAACCGAGCAGGTCGAAGAAGAGAAGACAAGCCGAGATCTGGTTGAGACGTTGCGGATGATTGGAGACAACGCCTCCGGGCTCTACATGTTCGATAAGGAACTGGGCGGTCGGGGGGCCGGGGACTGACCGTGAAGCCGGAACGAGTTGGCTTTGTCGGTCTGGGTGCGATTGGCTGGCCTATGGCAGCCCAGTTGGCCAAGCGCGGGAGGCTGGTGGTTTGGAATCGGTCGCCGGATCGGGCCCACGCTTTTGCGGGCGAGCACAATGCGAATGTGGCCGAAACACCAGCGGCGCTCGCGCGTGCCTCGGATATCGTCGTCACATGCCTCCCCAATTCGCCCGAGGTCGAGGCCGTGACCTTCGGTCCAGATCGGTTGGTGGAAGGGATGCGTCCGGGGGGGCTTCTGGTCGACTGCACCTCAGGGATACCGGCCCGCTCACGTGCCATTGCGGAACAGCTCGCTGGGTATGGAGTCGATTTTCTTGACGCGCCAGTGAGTGGAGGAACGAATGGTGCCGAAGCTGGGACGCTCGCCGTGTTTGTCGGGGGATCGGCCGCCGCCTATCACCGAGCGGAACCGGTGTTGTCAGCGTTTGGGGATCAACTCGTCCATGTGGGAGCGGTCGGTGCTGGCCATGCCGTCAAAGCCATCAACAACGCCTTTCTCGGCCTCCATATTTTGGCACTCGGTGAGGGCCTCTCCGCGCTGGTCAAGGCGGGCATTGATGCCGCGACGGCCGTCGCGGTGATCAACAGCGCGAGTGGGCGGTCGTTCGTTAGCGAAGTCCTCGTGCCAGACCGGGTACTCACCGGGACGTGGCCTCAGACCTTCCGGCTCGCCCTCCTCAGTAAAGACACGGATATCGCTTGCGACCTCATGGCAGATATGGAGCTGTCGGCTCCGACGCTTCGGGCGGCCCAAGCCGGGTTGCGGGAGGCCCTCTCTGTCCTCCCCAACGACCCCGATTACTTGGAGGCCATCAAGGTTGCTGAGGAGCGAGCCGGGGTCGTCATACGAGGGACGAGCGATGGGTGAATGGGGAGAAACGAAGCAGGCAACCGTCTCCGTCCGGCTTACCGATGGGAGCGTCTTGGAGGGGACCATTCATCTTCTGGATCGCGTCGCCCATCGAACCGGCCCGGAGAATCCATTGGAGTTCATGAACCGTGACGAGTGGTTCTTCGCCCTGGTGGCGGAGGATCACTCGGTGCACTTCGTGGGGAAAGAGCAGGTGGCGCTCTTGGAGTGCGCGTTGTCGGCGTTCCCCCCGGAGCAGGACGAGCCCCGTCGTCGTCGGGTTGAACTGGATGTGGTCGTCGCCGGTTCGGAGAGTGTCACGATGCATGGACAGATCAGATTGGAATATCATCCCACTCGGCCGCGCGCGCTCGACTTTCTCAACAGCCCATCCCATTTCTTTGCACTCTTCCAACCCGACCAGGCGTGTCTCATCAGTCGACGATGCACGAAGCTGGTGCGACCACAGGACTGACCATGGCGAGTGTCGATCGTTTCTTGGAACCGTTACGGACATCGGGAGCCACCGCCGTGGAACTGGTCGAGGGCAAGACCGTTCATGTTGAAGTCGGCGGGCAGTGGCGTCCGATTACCCGCGATCCGTTAGGGCCGGGTATCCTGCAACGGCTTCTCGGAGATGTGGCCCCAGCACTAGCCGCGGCCGAAATAGCGGAAGGGCGCCCGACGCGATTCCAGTATGCAGCGCCCATCGGCGCCGTGGACGTTCACTTCAAGACCGACAATGGACATTGCCGGGCGATGATTCGTCCCACGGGGGTGGCCGCCCCGGATCCCGCGGACCGGGCCGAGATGGAGGCGTTGCTCGGGCGTCTTGTCGAGGTTGCCGGGAGCGACTTGCATCTGCGTAGTGGAGAGCCGCCGGTGCTTCGGGTTGATGGGGACCTTCGGCGTGACCACGAAACTCCGCTTTCAGCGGACCATGTCGGGCGGTTGCTCCGAAGCATCATGTCGCCGGCCAATGCGACGGAGTTCGCCAGCCAGCATGACGTTGACTGGGCCCACGAGATCGAGGGCAAGGGACGGTTTCGTTGCAACGCAGGCCTGGATCGACGAGGCCCGTTTGGAGTGTTCCGGCTGATCCCCGATGAAATTCGGTCAGTCGATGATCTCGGCGTTGCCCAATCTGTCCAAGCCTTCGCCGGACTGACGCAAGGCCTGGTGCTTGTCACCGGACCCACCGGTTCAGGCAAGTCGACGACACTGGCCGCGATCATCGATCTCGTCAACCGCACCCGGACAGAGCACATCATCACCATCGAAGATCCGATCGAGTTCGTGCACCCGGGGAAACAGTGTCTCATCACGCAGCGACAGGTCGGGCCGCATACCAACTCCTTCAAGCAGGCCCTGCGGGCGGCGTTAAGAGAGGATCCCGATGTCGTCCTCGTGGGGGAACTACGGGACCTAGAAACGATCGCCATCGCGCTCGAAACAGCCGAAACCGGTCACCTCGTTTTTGGGACGCTGCATACCACCACCGCGGCCTCAACTCTTGATCGGATGATCGATCAGTTCCCTGCCGATCGCCAATCGCAGATCCGTGTCATGCTTTCAGAGTCACTCCGTGGCGTAGTGAGCCAGGTGCTTTGCCGGCGGATTGGAGGAGGGCGAGTTGCCGCCCGGGAGGTGTTGATCACCATTCCCGCTATCTCGAATCTGATCCGGGAGGGCAAGACGTTCCAGATCCCAAGCATCATGCAAACCAATCGGCGAGTCGGGATGGCCACCCTCAATGATGCGCTGATCGAACTGGTGGATGCTGGTGTGGTGGAGCCCCGTGAGGCGTACCTGAAGGCCGCCGAAAAACCCAGCTTTCTCCAGTCCCTCCAGGCCAAGGGACACGACACGAGCTTCGCCGAGCCGGCCTGATGTCGTCAGGCCTGGAGGGTGTGACCCTCGTCATGGTCGAGCCTCAGGATGTGGTCAACATCGCCAGCGCCATCCGTGTGGCCAAGAACTTCGGAGTTCTCTCTCTGCGGCTGGTGCGCCCGGCGGTCTTCGATCCGTATCGGATTGAGGGCGTCGCCCATAACACTGGCGATGTCGTTGACCAGATCGTCCTCTGCGACTCTCTCGCTGAGGCCCTCGCCGAGAGTCGGTTCACGGTCGCCTTGACTGGACGGCAGCGATCGGCAAAACGTCGGACCCTCCGGCCCAGAGTTGCCGCCCAAGAGGTGGTGGATCACGCGGTGGCGGGCCCCGTGAGTATCGTGGTCGGCCGCGAGGATGCGGGGCTGACCAATGATGAGGTCGACCAATGCCACGCCCTCATCGCCATTCCGACAAACCCCACCTATCGGTCACTCAATCTGGCGCAAGCCGTAGCGGTGGTGTGCTACGAAATATGGATGGCGACCGGAGGGGAGGACCAACCGCTCAAGCTACCCCGGAAACGGGTCTCCCCGGCCACCGGCCAGGAGGTTGCCAGGCTTTTTGCCGACTGGGAGCAAGCGCTATGGGCCATAGAGTTCTTCAAGACCCGGTTCCCCGAGCACGTCCTCAGGTCGATACGGGAGATCGTCTACCGGGCGATTCCAGATAGTCGGGAGGCGGCGCTCCTCCGCGCAATGCAATTGGAATTGGTCCGGTACCTCCATCGGGTTGGCGCACCGGTGGGTCGGCCGGCTGACACGACGGAGTAATCCCTGGGTCCAGAGGCCGAACGGGTTGTTTCTCCACGACTTCGGACTATTTTCTTGGCGGCAGCCGATGGGGGCTTGCTCCCCCTGAAAACGCTGTTTACCCACTCACACGCGCTAGTGTGCACGAGGGATGTCCCCGTGATGAGTGACCTGAGTCCGAGGTGTGTGCTAACCCTTAGCCCCGGAAGAAAGCGGCATGCGCAAGTTTGTTGTCGTGGGATCTCTCGCAGGCACAATCGCACTGGTGATCGTCGCAACCGGTATTCATTCGACGTCGGCCCAAGATCCCGCTGGAGGGGCACTGGACTCACTGGCCGCACCGACCCTCGCCGCGAGTGATACCGCTGCCCTCAAGGGTCCCCGACAGCCAATTTTTTTCCGTCATGACATCCATGCCCTCCAGTTCAAAATTCCCTGCCAGTATTGTCACTATTCTGTAAGCGTTGCGAGTGAACCTGGCATTCCGAGTCTCCAGACATGTATGGGGTGCCACCTCGTGATCAGTGGGACGGATTCCACTGCCCGCGCCGAAGTACGCAAACTCAGGACCTACTGGCGCGAGAAGAACGATTCCACGAAACCCAAGTTGGAGTGGACTCGCATCCACACGTTGGCCAGGCATGCACACTTTCCGCACATGCGACACATCAAGGCAATGGGACCGAATGCGTGCCAGACCTGCCATGGGGACGTGGCCCGGATGCCCCAGGTCTTTCAGGTGAACAATGTGAATAACATGGGTTTTTGCATCAGCTGCCATATCGAGCGGAAGGTTTCGCGCGACTGCTCCGTCTGTCACTACTGACCCAGGTAACCACGTGGAAATGAGACCGTCTGTGAGCAATAGATCGAGGACCGGAGTATGACTGAGAATCAGCGAGACGGAATGGACCGTCGGCGGTTTCTCACGGTGCTCGGGGTGACCGGCGCAGGCACCGCTGCGGTGTCAGGATGCTCCACAGACAAAGTGCAAAAGCTCATTCCCTATCTGGTCCAGTCCGACGACCAAGTCCCCGGCATTGCGACGACCTATGCCAGCACCTGTACCGAGTGTAGTGCCGGATGTGGGGTCCATGTTCGAACCCGGGAGGCGCGGGCAGTCAAACTGGAGGGCAATCCTGAGCACCCGATCAACCAGGGCAGCTTATGTGCCCGGGGGCAAGCGGCCTTGCAGGGATTGTATAACCCCGATCGAATCACTGGGCCGATGGCCCGCGGCGCGGATGGGCAGTTCCAGTCGATTTCCTGGGAGGATGGGATTGCCCGCCTTGCCAGTCAGCTCGGCACGGCGGCACCGGGGGAACTCGCCGTCTTGAGTGGTGGTGGTGTGGGGACGTTCTCCGATTTGCTGTCGAATTGGGCAACCGCCTTTGGCGGTTCGGTCACTCGATATGAACCGTTCGACAACGAACCGATTCGTGCGGCGAAC
>JAJCZW010000176.1 GCA_029262155.1 Gemmatimonadota bacterium | reverse complement strand
CGTCCTCGCGGGGGTCGTGGCGTGTACACCGTCACGCCAGGTGATCGTGCCCGAAGTCACCTTCGGGGACACACCGGACACAGTGCTGACACGGTATTCGGCGGTTCCTGCCGCCGCATGGACTGGGGAGGAGCGTTGGGTGGTAGTGTCTCCGGAGTACGAGGAGGCGATTCGGGTGGACTTCGCCACCGGAACGACGAGTGTGCTGGGGGATGCGGCCGCGTATCGGAACCCGGTCGGCGTCTTCAGTGTGGCGGACACGGTCTTTCTGACGGACTGGGGGCTCAGGCGATTCACCGTGTGGGGCTCGGACGATAGACTCCTCGCCACGTACCCGGTACCTGACGAAACTCGGGGTGCCCTTCCGCGGGTGCGCGATGCGGCGGGTCAGTACTACTTCGAGGTGTCTCCGGCGCCTGGACGCACGGGGGCTGGCAACCGGGATTCGGCGGCGGTGGTCCGATCAACCCCCGATTTGGCTCGATTCGATACCGTGGCGCGCTTGGCCCCGCTGGACATCGCGGAAGTCTTCGGCCAGGCCGGGCGACGGTTCGAACGGCGGGTGTTTTCGGGGACAGATCGTTGGGGAGTGCTTCCCGACGGAACCCTGTGGCACGCCCAGGTGCGTCGCAATCGCGTCATCCGATACACGCCACAGGGAGAACGCACCCGCGGGCCTGCCTTGCCTGATCCGGTCTACGAAGTGACCCTGGCCGACAAAGAATATTTCCTGCTGCAGTTCCCGGAAGAGTTACGCCGGACAGCGGAAGAACTTCCCTTTGCCCTCGTCAAACCTCCGTTCGAGAATGCCCTCGCGACTCCGGCAGGAGAGGTCTTACTCCAAAAGAGTCGCCTGTTGGCTGATAGTGTGCGGAGATATCAGGTGGTTGCCCCGGATGGTCACCTCGATCACGTGCTTGTGCTTCCGGGGAACGGTCAGATCATTGCAGTTGGGGCCGGGCGTGTGTTGGTGGCGGAACAGCATACGGGCGGAGTGCGTCTCCTGCAGTTCGCCATCCCGCGCCCGTCAGAAACGCCTCCAACTTCCTAGATGACCGTGCTCTTCACGACTCCGGTTTGGTGGGTGCGGGGTCGTCCGCAGCATCAGTTGACGGCGAACGCGTGCCTTCGTACCACCGACGGGTGATCTCACCAGCGAGTTCCCGGTTACCCAATCCAAACGCGAGTCCGGTCGCCAGGGCAATCGCACCGAGAATCAAGGTGAATGCCGATGTCACGATCTCCCCAGCCACGCCGACGTGCTGCAACGCCATAAAGACCGCGATGGTGACGACAGCGACCTTCGATACCTTGGCAAGGAGCGGGACACCAGCCACGGCCCCCGCCGATGCCAGGAGAAGGCCACGGAGAAATTCGCCGACGATCATTCCCAGGATCACAATGACGAGCGCGGTGAGAAGGGTGGGGACAAAGGTAAGGATCGTTCCGAACATGTCACTGATGCTTTCAAGGCCGAGGGCCGTGCTCGACAGGAGAATGACAATCAACATCACTAACCAAAACAGGAGCTTCCCAATAGCATGAGCAGGGTCGAGTCCAGTGCCGGTACGGTGCACGGCACTGGTGATCCCACCGGCATCTGCCACTCGGTTGAAGTTCAGGTGTCGCAGGGCACGCCCGGACCATCGTTCGATCTGCCGTGCGAGGAGGTACCCCGTAAACAGAATCGCGGCGGCTGCCAGGAACGCCGGAATGATGATCCCAGCTTGTCCGACACCTTCTTGGAGACGTGCGAAGAGCTCTCTCACGCTGTCACCTCAAGAACGAGTTTCCCGAACTGATCGCCGCGTTTCAATCGCTCGAAGGCGGCCACCCCTTCGGGGAGTGGGAAGACAGTATCGATGACCGGTCTCAAGTGACCGTCCCTGACCGACGCCAGCATCGACGCGAACTCACGGTGGTTCCCCATGGTCGAACCGAGGAGGGACCACTGGAACCAAAAAAGCTTCCGGATATCAAGGTTCACCTCCGCTCCTGTTGTGGCCCCGCAGGTAACTAACCGTCCAAGAGGCCGGAGCGCTTTCAGCGATTTGGACCAGGTTGCTTGCCCCACACTGTCAACCACGATGTCAGCTCCGTCGCCCGTTTCGCCCCGCACCACTCGTGCCACATCGACTTCGGTGTGATCCAGGGCAAGGTCTGCCCCAAGCTGCAAAGCGGCTTCGCGCTTGTTCGCTGCAGAGCTTGTCACTATGACCCGGGCGCCTGCCTGCTTTGCAATCTGCATGGCCGCGAGGGAAACCCCGCCGCCAATTCCCCAGATTAGGACGGTTTCGCCGGGGCGGACTTTTGCCCGGGTATGCAACATCCGCCAGGCGGTCAATGAGACCAATGGGAACGCCGCTGCTTCTGCCCAGGAGAGGGATGTTCCGATCAGTCCGACGTTTGCCTCTGGCACAACGACATACTCGGCGAACGTGCCCTCCAGGTGCTCTCCCAAGATGTGATACTCGCGGCAGAGAGGGCCTTCGTCGGCGAGGCAGGTGTCACATTGTCCACAGGAGATACCAGGATTCAGGACCACACGGTCCCCAACCGCCACCCGGACCACGCCGGATCCGACGGCCTCCACCTCGCCAGCACCATCGGCACCGAGAATATGGGGGAAGGTGTAGGCCGCCTTGGGAAGGCCACCGACGACAAAGAGGTCGATGTGATTCAGTGCGGCGGCCCTGATCCGAACGCGGACATCGGTCGGCCGGAGAAGCTCTGGCCGAGCCACCTTCCGGCGGGCGATCTGCTCCAACCCGCCGAAGTCCGCCATTGTCAGGGCCTGCATCGTTGCCATCGTGCAGCATCCGTTCGGGAGAGTGATCTTGCCTAAGTGTATCGAGATATGCAAGATATATGGATGCGGGTCGGGCGCTCCGT
>JAJCZW010000175.1 GCA_029262155.1 Gemmatimonadota bacterium | reverse complement strand
CCCGTTCAATCGCACGATAGCTACCGTGCCAGAGCAACACGCCCCCGATCAAGGCGACGACGACTGCCCACCGTTGGACGGAGCCGCCAAATAACACCTCTGCTCCGAGGGCGGCTCCCAACAGGTTCCCGGTTTGGTATGCGGCATTCCCCAGCCCGATCGCACCGGCAACCAAGAGTGCCCCCATCCAACGAAGTCCTGGGGTGGCAAATCGTTGGCGCATAGCCTCACCAAGCCCCAGGCCAGCCACGGTGCCGACCCGGGCTGCCATCTCCTGAAGGATGATGGTGGCGACGGTTGCAAAGGCGAGGGCCCACAAGAGCGCCGTACCGAAGCCGACACCGGCGAGGGTACAGGTGGTTACCGTACCCGGGCCAATGAAAGCAGCCGCGACCAAGGCACCGGGGCCGACGCGCGGACGCTTCATGATGCCGTCTCTTTGCTCAATGAATGTGCGGTGTGCCAATCGATCCGTTGCCGTCGAAAGAGAGCCTGAGCTTCCTCGACCTCGATGCGACGGAAGCGGATCGTCGATCCAGGTCGGGTCTGGGCCAGCCGACCGAGATCGACCGAAATCACCACACCGATGGTGGTATACCCACCCACCGTGGGGCCATCGGGCATGAGGACAATCGGTTGACCGTCACCCGGGATCTGGATCACGCCTGGACAGACCGGTGCCGACGGCAGGAAACCGGATGGGGCGAGGGGGAGGGGTTCCCCCTGAAGACGATAACCCATGCGGTCTCCGGTAGTCGAAAGGGTCCACTCGCTGTCCTCGAACCGCCTGATTGCTTCTGGAGGAAGTCGTTCGGAATCTGGGCCGGATACGAACCGGATGGGGTCGGAGGAACGGCTCCGCAGCTGTGCTGGGAGTTCGAACCCTGGAAGGGGGCCGGTTGAGTCGATGGTTGGGCGTCCGATTGGGAGCCGGTCTCCTGTTCGTAGGAGTCTCCCCTGGAACCCACCGAAATGTGCCGGAAGGTAGGTCGATCGACTGCCGAGAACTTGGGGAACTTCGATTCCACCCTCGATGGCCAGGTATCCGAAACGCTCCTGGTACGGCGGACCAAGACGCACCGATGTTCCTGGAGGGACCACGGCAGTGGTCCAAGGGGGGATCGGAGTGTTCCCGATGAGGAGGTCGGAAGAGTGGGCTAGGCGGAGCGCGCGTGTGGTTGAGAACTCGCCGCCACCCAGGGCCCACTCCAAGCCGGCATGCTCGGGCAGGTTTCCGGCCAGCATGTTGGTGAGGACGAGGGCATGGGGGTCCATCGCGCCGCCCACGGGCACACCCGCGTGCCGGGCCCGGGGTCGACCCAGATCCTGAATAGTGCAATAGGGGGGTGCCTGTAGGATCTCAAGCACTAGAGCGCTTCGAACCGAACCCGATCCCCAGCCGCGAGCAGGGCGGGCGGGTCGCGGTCGACGTCAAAGAGGGTGACGTCTGTGTGTCCGAGTAGTCGCCAGCCCCCCGGCGTAGGAAAGGGGTACACCCCGGTTTGGCATCCGGCGATGGCGACACTGCCGGCAGGAACTCGCCTCCTCGGTGTGGAGAGTCGCGGGAGAATGAGGGTGGGGTCGAGGGGCCCCAAGTAGGCGAATCCAGGGACAAAGCCAATGACGCATACCTCATAGAGCGGGGCGGCATGGCGGGCGACCACTTCGGAGACGCTTATGCCTGTCTCATGTGCGACGGCTGCGAGATCGGGGCCATCGTATTGAACCGGAATAACCTGCTCTTTTACTATCGTTTGTGGCGTGGGCCCTTCGGACGCCATGACCGTGCTGATGAGATGCTGCATGGTGGCGCAGTCGGTCCGAAGGGGATCGTAGTAGACGGTGACGGCGGTGTACGCCGGGACGATATCCAGCATCGATGGAAGTCGTGCAGCACGGATCCTGTCGGCGGCACGGACTACACTGGCGTGGACATCGAGGCTGATAGCGTCTCCGAGCGTCAACGTCAATGCGGCGTCTCCCAGCGGCGCGAAGCGCATCGGCGGCGTCACGGAGCAAAGGGGCAGACGGGAATCCCTCGCTGGGCGAAGCGGTCTCGGACGGCTTCGAGGATGGCTCGGGCTTCGGGCCCATCGCCGTGCACACAGCATGAGTGAGCGGTCAGCTGAAGGGAAGTGCCATCGTGCGTCTTGATCATGCCATCGAGGGCAAGCCGTTCGGCTCGATCCGCGATGAGTTGGGTATCCTCGAGAAGGGCTCCGGGCGCTCCTCGAGGTACCAGGGTCCCGTTCTGTTCATAGCCGCGGTCCAGAAATGCTTCGAAGGCAACCGGAAGCCCGCCCCGCTCGGCGGCATTGGCCAGTGCGCCACCCGGCTGGGTGAGCACCACCAGGGAATGGTCAATGCTGGCAAGTGCCTCTACGACCGCCCCGGCCGCAGCCGGGTCTTGGACCAGCCGATGATACAACGCGCCATGGGGTTTGACGTAGCGCATCGCCCAACCTCCGGCCTTGGCGATCGCTCCGAAGGCCCCCACCTGATACACAACCTCGGTGGCGATTTCACCGGCAGTCGACGCCATCTCCCGTCGACCAAACCCGAGTCGGTCCGGATACCCGGGGTGAGCCCCCACGGTGACACCAGCCTCTCGCGCCTCCCGGACCAGGCTCGCGATGAGGTGCGGATCACCGGCATGAAACCCGCAGGCCACGTTCGCGCTGGTCACGAGAGGGAGGATCTCGCGGTCGAAGCGAAGCCGGCACGGCCCATTGCCTTCGCCTAAATCGGCATTCAGGTCAATGGAACGCGGCACACGTACTCCTTGGAATGAGCTGGAATCAGTCAATTGTAGGGGAGGTGGGGGCGAGGCGGAAGCGTCAATCGTGTGTTGACGAGGTTGGGGGCTTTGGCTTGGGTTTGGCTTCGGTCGGGAGTGTGATGCGGAACGCGAATGACTGTTGGACCAATTGGCGTACCTTCCTGCCGTTGAGCATGGCGGGCCGAAAGCGCATCCCTGGTAAAGCCTCCCGGACCGCCTCGACAAAACCGGGATGGGTCGTGCGGACGACTTTCAAGGATGTAGTATCGACGAGCCCGTTGGTATCGACCACGTAGAGGACGAACGCACTTCCCTCGATATTCTCCGCCAACAAGTTGGGAGGATAGGCCGGAGACGCACTGTCAGGGAACCGGGCGACTGAGCTATCGACATCCAGTTGGGTCAGCACGGAGTCCCCGACCAGGGCCGTCAAGAGTTCCTGGAGAGAGGCTCCCTCCGGTTCCTTGATCCCGCCCGCCTCGGGGACCGTTTCGTCGCCAGTGGGTACGGTACCTTCGGTGACACCCGGTTGCTCACCAGGTCCTTCACTCGTCCCTCGTCCGACTTCCTGCCATTCCATGCTGCCTTCGGCAGCCGTGTGCCCTCCGAGGTTCTTGTCCGGCGGGACCAAGAAGTGGACAAACTCTGTCAGGCGCTCGTCGCGCTCCTCATCCTGGGAATTGGTGTCAAAGAGGATGAGCCCGGCGACAGCAGAATGGCAGACGAGGCTTACGATGGCACCAAGTCCCGAAGGGCGGGGCATCGACCGGAAGGAATGGAAGAGTGTATTCATGGGCAACGTCGGTGTATTGAATGAGGACGATTCTCGGGTACGATCTTGCACCACGGTTAGAAAGCCCTATTCTCACTACGCATGCCGGTCCGGTGGAGTTTCCCTCACCGGGACCCTGGTCATACCACTCATTCTAATCTATGTGATGAGGAAGACGATGCGAGTATCCCGCACAATGATGCTGGGTTCCCTCCTTCTAGCGGCCTGTGGATCGGCACCCGAAGAAGCAGTGTTCCTCACGACCCTGGGGCAGGACACCCTGGTGGTGGAGAGCCTGATACGGACCCAGGACCGGTTCGAAGGAACGATGATTCATCGGGTTCCGCGGACCACCCGCTATACCTACCGGGGTACGCTCGACGCCGCTACCCAGCGGGTACGGAGCTTCGAGGGAACGATGACCTTTCCGGGCGATACTGGGCGCCCTCCTGCCGACTTCGGGATGAGTTTTGAAGACACGGCGGTCGTATCCACTTGGCGGCGGGGTGATCGGCCCGACACCGCTCGCCTCACAACGCGCCGCGGTGCCGCGCCGACCATCCTGCAGGGATTTGCTCTCTATGAACAGCTGACGCGCCAGGCAGCTGCCCAAGGCGGGGACAGCGTGGCCATTGATGTGGTAGGCATCGCTTCACGTCGGGTTTTTCCCAACGCCATTGTTCGACAAGGGAACGACTCCGTTTCCTACTCCCTGTTTGGGAAACCATTGATGTTGCATGTCGACCACGAGGGTAAGCTCCTCGGGGCTGATGGCGGACGCACGACGCAGCAGACGATCACCGTGCGACTTCCAGCGGTTGATCTGGCCGGGATTCAGTCGTCGTTTCTTGCTGCCGAGGAACGTGGGTGGTCGTTGTCAAAACGGGATACGACGACAGGGGCTATTGGAGGGGCGGCATTGTGGGTTGACTACAGTCGTCCTATGCGGCGGGGTCGGGACATCTTCGGGCAAGTGGTTCGATTTGACGAGGTCTGGCGCACCGGGGCGAATGCCGCCACCCAGTTTCGAACCTCAAGGGATTTGTCGGTCGGTGGTAGGGTGCTCCCCGCGGGTTTCTATACCTTGTGGACCATCCCGACAGAAGGGGGAGCGACGCTGATCGTGAATCGGGAAACCGGGCAATGGGGGACGGCCTACGACAGCAGCCAAGATATCATCCGTATCCCGCTTGAAGTCGAGGCGTTGGACGAGCCTGTTGAACGATTCGAAATCGGCGTGGAGGAGGTCGGTCCCCGCGAGGGCGCGTTAACCTTTTCCTGGGATCGATCACGTTGGCGTTTGCGGTTCACAGTGCGCTAGACGGGACCCGGAGCATCGTTGGAGCAGAGGAGCAGCGCGAGCGCCAACATCGGATCGACGAGATCAAAATGAACCGTCCGAGTGCGCTGGATCCACTCAGGAAGGCAGCCGACGCTGCGGGCCGCCGTGCGGAGGGTGACTTCGTCCGGCGCGAGAAGATGGGCGGACCGGCGCCCGCGAGACCGGAAGAGGTTTTCATGGACCGCAATGCCGCCGGTGGCTGCCCACTGACGAGCTTCCCGGACCTCGCGGGTTCCAAAATAGCGCCACGCACCTTGCTGATCATCCTTCACGTCGTAGCCTCCCCCGCGCGCTCCTCCCCGTCTGCCTTTGCTTGGAGCAACGCTTTCCGTGCCGTCTCTCCCTCCTCTGTTCCGCGATTCCGATCGGCGTATCGGGCAAGTCCCGCCATCCATCGACCGCGATCGCCGGCAGCAGCGTACAGATCGATGAGCATGTTGGCAACGGCGTTCTCTTCGCTTTCGGTGAGCACCTCGTTCCGCGCGGACGGACAGATCTCGATGGCACGGGCTGGATCCTTCCGGTGACGGTGGATCATACCGGCCCAGGCGAGCCGACCGCGAAGGTCCGCTGGGTAGACCATGCGGATCAGACCAGGGCCGGGGTGGTTGAGGCTAGTCCCGATCGCCTGGGAGGCATCCCTCATTCGTCGGTCGAGTCCCTTCTGAGTCGTTTGAGTTGCCCCCTGCGTCGCTTCTCCTCAAGCCGTCGTTCTTTGGATGCACGGGAGGGATGCGTCGGACGGCGTGGTGGGGGGCGATAGGTCGCTCCCTCGACGAGCGATCGCAAACGCTCGATGGCCCGCAGACGATTTCGATGCTGACTCCTCGTTTCAGCGGATACGATCCGAATGGCCCCCGATCGATCGACTCGCGACGCGAGTCGGGTGAGGAGCAGATGCTTGGTGTCGGGGTCGAGCGAATGACTATCGGCAATGCTCCAGCGGAGTTCCACGCGTGAAGCAGTCCGATTGACATGTTGTCCTCCCGGGCCGCTCGCGCGGGTTGCCGTTACGGTGAGTTCGGCAGGGTCGATCCGAACGCCGGGGGCCAGCTTGATGAGATTGACTTGATCCATGGTCAAGTGTGCAGGTATCGCACCTGTGGGTCAACTGCTTCCGTTGCCGGAGGAGCACGTTACGTTTCGACACTATGGACACCGTACTGACCCTGGAACGACACCTTGCAGAACTCGGCCCGCTGCTGGTCGGGTTCTCGGGTGGAGTCGACTCCGCCGTGCTCGCGGTCGCGGCCCACAGAGTGTATGGTGACCAGGAGATGCTGGCGGTGGTAGGGCAGTCGGCTTCCCTCCCGGCGACGCAAGCCTCACAGGTGGTTGCGCTCGCTCGGGAAGTCGGGTTCCCGATCCGCGTCGTGCCGACCCACGAACTCGACGATCCCCGATACGTCGCCAACCCAACTGAGCGATGTTTGTACTGCAAGGTGGAACTCTGGCGTCGCCTCAACGAGGTGCGCGACGAGCTCGGTTTTGCAGCCATCGTCGACGGGACCCATGTCGATGATTTGGGTGGGCACCGCCCGGGGTATACCGCCGGCGTGGACGCTGGTGTGCACTCACCGTTCGTCGCGCTGGGTTGGGGAAAAGACACCATTCGCCGGATCGCGCGCACTCTGGGGATTCCACTCTGGAATGCGCCCTCGGCCCCGTGCCTGGCGAGTCGGATTCGTTATGGGCTCCCGGTGACGACACGGCGCCTTCACCAAGTGGATCAAGCTGAGACCTTTCTCCGGGATCACGTCGGCGTAGCCGGTGATATCCGGGTGCGCCATTTGGGGTCGATGGCCCGGATCGAAACCAACCCCGATCAATTCGAGCGCTTGGACGCGGCGTGGCCCGCCATCACCGACGCAGTGGTGCAGCTTGGGTTCGACGGTGTGGAACGCGACCCGGTGGGGTATCGCCGGGGTGCGATGTTACCCGTTCTCGAGGTGAGTCGCTGATGCGTCTGTTCGTCGCCATTCCGCTTCCTCCTCCCACCGACCAAGAAGTCAAGGCGGTTCTCACCAACCTCGAGAGCCTTCGCTGGCCCGTCAGATGGGTGCAGCATGACAACCTCCACCTCACCCTCAAGTTCTTCGGGGAGGTCGTGCCGGATCGGCTCGATATCATCGCTGAGATGCTCGAGTTTGCAATCGAGCGGGTTCCACCAATCTCATTGACGATCACGGAAGGAAGAGCTTTTCCAAACCTGGGCCACGCCCGTGTGATTCGGTTAGAGGTCGAGGCAGGCGCTGAGCTTGAGGTACTCCAGGATCGGATCGAGCGAGGTGGTGAACGGATCGATTTTCAGCCGGAGGGCCGGCCCTTCAACCCCCATGTGACATTGGGTCGGGTTCGTGAGGGACACCGACTTCCCGCATCCGCCGGACAGCATCTTGAGACCATATCCGCACTCCCTGCCGTGCTGGCGTCACGGATCGTCCTGTTCGAGAGCGAGCTGACGCCCCGAGGGCCACGCTATGTCCCTCGTCATGAGCTCGTGCTCGGTCAATGAGCGAACCCAACCGAGTCCTGGTGGTGGATGACGAGCCCGGCGTCCGCGATGCAGTCCGGCAGGTGTTGGAGTATGAGGGCTTCGAGGTCGTGGTAGCCGGATCTGGCGGCGAAGCGATCACGCGATATCCGGAGCTTCAACCCGACGTCGTCTTGTTGGATGTGAAGATGGCGGGGCTCGACGGATTGGACACGCTGGTCCGCTTACGGGAGATCGACCCAGCGGCGCAGGTCGTCATGATTTCCGGCCACGGAACAATTGCAACCGCCGTGCAGGCAACCCAACGAGGGGCGTTCGACTTCCTCGAAAAGCCGCTGGATGCCAACCGATTACTCGTGACGGCGCGGAACGCTCTCGATCAGCGTGAACTGGTCCACGAGAATCGTTCCCTGAAACGGCGCCTGGATGACCGACATCACATGGTGGGAGAGAGCTCCCCCCTTGTGGCGCTGGTCGAGTTAGTGCAGAAGGTCGGTCCGACCCCCGCGCGAGTGCTCATCACCGGTGAGAATGGCAGTGGGAAGGAACTCGTCGCACGGGCACTGCACTATGCCTCACCCCGGGCGGACGGACCGTTCGTTGAGGTCAACTGTGCTGCTATTCCCGCTGAACTCATTGAAAGTGAACTGTTCGGCCACATGAAGGGGAGCTTCACCGGCGCGTTTGCTGATCGAGCTGGCAAATTTGAACTCGCTGATGCCGGGACCCTCTTCCTCGATGAGGTTGGGGATATGTCTCTCTCGGCCCAGGCAAAAGTGCTGCGTGCCCTCCAGGAAGGAGTCGTCACCCGCATCGGGGGCAGCAAGGCCGTCCCGGTCGATGTGCGGGTGATCGCCGCAACCAACAAACAACTCGATGTCGAAATCGCCGACGGGCGGTTCCGCGAGGATCTCTTTTACCGGTTGAATGTCGTGCCGATCGAAGTTCCCCCCCTTCGAGCCCGAACCGATGATATTCCGATTCTCGCCGAGCATTTTCGAAACCAACTCGTGGCCCAGGGAGCGCAAGAGCGCACCTTTACTGACGGTGCACTTGAGGCCCTTCGACAGCGTGACTGGCCTGGAAATATTCGAGAACTTCGGAATGCGGTTGAACGTCTGCTCATCTTGGCACCCGATCGGGCGGTGACGCCGGCCGACGTCGATCGCCTGCTTCCACGGGTCAGCGAGCCCGAGGCGGAGGGTGGCCAACGCGGGGCCGGCCTCGGAATCGATGCCGGATCCGCCGCAACCTTCGAGTCCTTCAAGCGCGAGGCCGAGAGGACTTTCCTCCTTGCCAAACTGCGGGAGCACGATTGGAACGTCGCAGAGACGGCCCGGGCCCTAGCAATGCCTCGCTCGAACCTCTACAAGAAGATTGACCGCTATCACCTTGCCCGGGAATCATCGTGAGTCCCGGACCGCGGGATTGGGATAAGGAACTGGCGGAGATCGACCGGATCATGGGTAAGAAGAAGGCAGCCGGGGACCCGCCTGCCATACAAGACGCGAAGGGTAGAACCCCAGCCCCCAAGGCCAAGATGGGTTCGTCTGTGGCACCGACTCGACGCCAAGCCTTGGGAACGTGGGGGCGGGTCCTCCTCGGCGGGGGACTGGTGCTCGCGGCCGTGCGTTGGCCGTATCTCACGACCTGTGGGTTTCCCCTGGCGGGATATCTGGGGACACTGTTTCTCGCGACTGGTGCGGGGGTTTGGGGAGCAGTGAGTGCTTGGCGTCGAAGGATGGGTCGGGCGCACGTCATGGCACTCGCCGTGATCCTGACCGGGTTCACGATTGCTCTGCTGGCAGTGCTCCCCCGCGTAGGGTACGCTGGAGGCAGCGCAACATGGTTGTGTCCCTGATCCTCACCTGGATTGTGTGAAACAGCCTCTTTCATCTTCAATCGTTTGGAACTGTCATGGCGCGGACGTTTAAGAATTTTGTCGATGGTGAATGGATCCCCGCGGAGAGCGGTGCCACACTCGAAAACCGCAACCCGGCCGATACGACCGATCTCATCGGACGATTCCCGCTTTCGGGCCGAGCCGATATTCGACGAGCGGCGCGATCAGCCATGCAAGGATTTCGGCTCTGGTCTCGAGTACCTGGCCCGGCCCGTGGCGATGTCCTCCGTCGGGTGGGAGATCTCCTCACGGCACGGAAGGAGATGCTGGCAGACGCCATGACGCGTGAAATGGGGAAGGTCCTGGCGGAAACCCGAGGGGATGTCCAAGAGGCGATCGATACCGCCTACTACGCTGCGACGGAAGGTCGGCGTCTGTTTGGGCACACCGTTCCCAGCGAATTACCCTCCAAGTGGGCCATGACGTATCGACGACCGATTGGGGTTGCCGGGTTGATCACGCCGTTCAATTTCCCCCTGGCCATTCCAACGTGGAAGATGTTCCCTGCGTTGCTGTGTGGAAACGCCGTGATCCTGAAGCCGTCTGAAGACGTACCCCATACGTCCCATCTCCTGGTGGAAACTCTGTTAGAGGCAGGTCTCCCACCACAGGTGATTCAGTTGGTGCATGGTGGGGAGGAAGCCGGACGGGCGCTGGTTGAGCATCCGGATGTTGGGGTCATCTCCTTTACGGGGTCGACGGCGACAGGGTCAAGCATCGGCGAAACCTGTGGTCGTATGCACAAGCGACTGAGCCTGGAGATGGGCGGCAAGAACGCCATGATCGTGCATGAGGATGCCGATCTGGATCTGGCACTCGATGGGGTGCTTTGGGGTGCCTTTGGGACAACCGGACAGCGTTGTACGGCCACGAGTCGTTTGCTCTTACATCGAAAGGTCCATGATCGGTTTCTCGCGCGCTTGTCCGATGCCGCCAGCGGGCTGGTTCTGGGTGATGGACGATCGGCCAAGACCCAGGTCGGTCCACTCATTCACGCCGATGCGCGCGACAAGGTTGAGCGCTACGTGGCGGTGGGTCAGGAACAGGGGGCGGAGCTAGTCCTGGGCGGTGCGCGACCCCGGAGTCGGCGCCTGAAGGCAGGCTGGTTCTATCGGCCGACTATCCTGGCGGGTGTGACGTCCAAACACCGCGTGGCGCGGGAAGAGATCTTCGGGCCGGTGCTGAGTGTGATCCGCTACTCGACGATGCGGGACGCGATTCGTATTGCCAACGCGGTGCCCTACGGCCTCTCCAGTTCGCTCTACACCCAGGATGTGAACCTGTCCTTCCGGGCCATGGAAGAACTCGATACGGGGATTACCTATATCAACGCCCCAACGATCGGGGCCGAGGCACATCTTCCGTTTGGGGGGATCAAACAGACGGGGAATGGGCATCGAGAAGGAGGGTGGGAGGTCTTTGATTTCTACGCTGAGACAAAAGTCTGTTATGTCGATTACTCCGGCACCCTCCAGCGTGCACAGATCGACAACTACGATGATTGATGCTTGGGCTGGTTGCCTCGACGGTGCTTCCCAGGCTAAGGTTCCGCCAATGGCGAACACGATGGTGGATAGATTCGTGCCGGCTTGTTCCGGCGTCTGAGGCTCTGCGATGCGACCTATTCAGGTTGGGAAGTCGAAACCAGGATCAGGGTCTGACGAGGGGTCACTCGATCAGTATCTGCGTGAGATTAGTCGCTACCCGTTGATCAAGCAGCCAGAAGAAGTCACCCTGGCACAGAGCATCCGCAAGGGAGATGAGGAAGCACTCGACAAATTGGTGCGGAGTAACCTGCGGTTTGTGGTATCGGTCGCCAAGAAGTACCAGAACCAGGGTGTGTCGCTGTCTGATCTGATTAACGAAGGCAACCTTGGCCTCATCCG
>JAJCZW010000174.1 GCA_029262155.1 Gemmatimonadota bacterium | reverse complement strand
GGCAACGCGCTGTATCTGGCCTTCCTCCTCGCGTTGGTCGTGGTCTACATGGTGCTTGCGGCCCAGTTCGAATCGCTGGTGCATCCGATGACCGTTCTGATGGCGGTCCCTTTGGCGGTGACCGGTGCCTTGGTCACCTTGGTGCTCGTGGGGTCGACCCTGAATTTGTATAGTCAGATCGGATTCATTCTGTTGATAGGGTTGGCCTCCAAGAATTCTATCCTACTCGTCGAGTATACCAACCAGTTGCGCGCCCAAGGATGGGACATCGTTGCCGCCGTGCTGGAAGCCGGACGGATTCGTCTCCGACCGATATTGATGACGGCGGTGTCCACGGTGTTTGGTGCCCTCCCGATCGCGCTCGGCCTGGCGGCGGGGTCTGAGAGTCGCCAACCACTCGGCTACGTGATTGTGGGTGGGATTCTTGTTTCCACTGTTCTGACACTGTTCCTGGTCCCGATTGTTTATGTCGTGGTCGAAGAGGCCCGCCAACGTGTGCGGAGACCGGCTTCCGTCCCCAGTGGCGCGCTCGCTCCATGAAGGCGATCGACTGGTTTCACGCGCCAATGCGACCACACGGTTATGATGGGGGCTCCGCGGGCCGGAACCTAAGGCCACGATGTCCACCACGCCGGTCCTGCTATGGTGAGGGAGACTATTGAAGTGCGTTTCGTAATCGGTTGCCTGGCAACCCTGATGACCGTGACCGCGTGTGCTGGTGGTACGCCTGGGCGAGATGCGGCCGGGGGAGGAGAGGGGGAGCAGGGGGGCGGAAGTAACCGGATGCCGGCGTTGTCGGTGGACGTGGTAGCGGTGCGTACCGATACCGTGATCGACGCCATCACGGCGACCGGTGAGGTCGAAGCGGTCCAATCGATCCAGGTTCGACCAGAGGTGAGCGGTCGGATCGTGGAGATCGTCGTACGCGAGGGAGTCCAGGTGACTGACAGCGCCCCCCTCATTCGCATCGATGACGCCGAACTTCGGGCGCAGGTGGCGCAAGCGGAAGCCGACAGAGATCTTGCCATCCAGTCCCTTCATCGAACCCGAGATCTCTTGGCGCGTAATGCCGCTGCCCCCGTGGACCTGGAGTTGGCGGAAGCGAACGCAAGACGCACGCAAGCGGCGTTCGACCTCTTGTCGATACGGCTTGATCGCACCGAAGTCCGGGCTCCCTTCGCGGGAGTGGTTGGACGACGGTTGGTCAGCCTCGGAGATTACGTCACGCCGTCGTCTCCGCTTATGACGCTCCAGACCATCGATCCCCAGCGCACCGTGTTCGAAATCCCTGAACGATATGCCGAGGACGTTCGGCTGGGGCAGCGGGTCAGCTTCAGAGTAGCATCCCGACCGGGAAGGACCTTCGTGGGGGTGATTGATTTCATTAGCCCGCTCGTGTCTTCCGACTCCCGCGCCATCTTGGTGAAGGCGACGGTCCCCAATCGCCGTCGTGACCTCCGACCGGGGATGTTCTTGGAACTACGTATTGCAACCGCCGTTCGGCCAGCGGCCTTGATAATCCCCGAGGATGCACTCGTGCCGTTGGAACAGGAGGTATTTGTCTGGGTTGTCGCGTCGGGTGAAGCGATACGGAGAGAGGTCTTGCTCGGCGTTCGGACTCCGGGGTTTGTCGAAATCCGGAGTGGACTCTCGCTTGGCGAACAGGTTGTGGTCGGGGGCCAACTCCGGCTCCAGCCAGGCGCCAAAGTGAGTGCTACATTGATTGATCGAACACCGACACGAGTCAGCCCGGGAGAGGGCGGCTCGGAACCCCAGGAATGAACACAGCTGGCTGACGCCGACCCCCACCTGTTTACTGGAGAAAGCCCATGCATCGTTTCGTCCCCCGAACACCGTCTCCCCGCACCCTCGTTCTTGCCCTGGTACTGTTGGTGGCACACGCGATCCCGGGGATCTCCCAGGAGAGCGGAGAGCAATCGACGGCGCGCCCCGAGGACGTGGCCAGTATCGATGCGATCACGAAGGCGGTGTATGATGCGATTTCCGGCCCGGCAGGCCAACCTCGCGACTGGGCTCGGTTTCGCTCACTCTTCGTGGAGGGCGCCCGCCTGATTCCCACCGGTCGAGCGGCGCAAGATGGACCCATAGTCGCCCGGGTCTTCTCGGTTGACGAATACATTGCCCGCGCGACACCCGCCTTGGAGCGTGGGTTCTTTGAGCAAGAGATCGGACGCATCCAGGAGCGGTACGGCAATATCGTGCATTTCATGAGTGCGTACGAGTCGCGGCGAGCGGCGGAAGATCCGACTCCATTTGCCCGAGGGGTCAACAGCTTCCAATTGCTGTTCGATGGTACACGGTGGTGGGTCGTGACGATCTACTGGCAGTCTGAGACGCCGGACACACCGATCCCAGAGCGGATGGTGCACAAACCCTAACGCCATTGCTCATGCCCACACCGCTATACGATGTCATCGTGGTAGGGTTGGGTGCGATGGGAAGCAGTGCCGCGTGGTGGTTGGCCGAAGCGGGCCTTCAGGTGCTCGGAGTCGACCGGTTTCACCCTCCACATCAGCGGGGGAGTTCCGGTGGGCGGACCCGTATATTCCGGGAGGCGTACTTCGAGGACCCATCGTATGTTAGGCTTGCCCGGCAGGCCCGAACAGCGTGGCGTCGCCTGGAATCGGAGACGGGTGCGACCCTCTTGCACCAATCGGGTGGGTTGACGATTGGCCCTCCCGAGGGGCCGTTGGTTACGGGGGTCACTCGGAGCGCGGCGCTTGGTCAGGTTCCGGTGTCGCGGCTCTCGCCTCCGGAGTTGTCCGAACGCTTTCCCCAGTATCGGCTTCCCTCAAATGCCGTTGCGATCTACGAGCCAGGGGCAGGAATCCTCTTCCCCGAACGGTGCATTGATGCGGCCCTTGTCCGCGCGGTTGACCACGGGGCCACCTGCAGATTCGGTGAGCCTATGGAATCGTATGAGGGACGCCACGGGGTTGTCCACGTCCAGACCTCCCAGGGCGAGTACCGTAGTCGCTGGCTTGTTCTTGCCCTCGGTCCCTGGCTTGGACCTCTTCGGGGCATGGAACTCCCGGTCAGCGTGACTCGCCAGGTGGTCGTGTGGTTTAGGGCTGACGATCGTCTGACCCGCTCGCCCGAGGCTCCACTCTTTCTCCAAGAGGTTGGTCCGGGAACGATCTTGTATGGAATCCCCGACCAGGGAGAAGGGGTGAAGGCGGCGCTCCATCGTCTGGGTCCCCCGACCACCAGCGAGTCCACCCAGCCACCTCCAACCCCACGTGAATGCGAAGAAATCCGGTTGCTCCTTCACCAACTGATGCCCGGGACATGGCAGGTGCAGGATGCGTCGGTGTGTTTCTATACCAATATGCCGGATGGGCACTTTATGATCGATCACCACCCGGCAAACCATCAGGTGCTCGTGGTAAGCGCCTGCTCAGGGCACGGATTCAAATTCGCCAGCGCCCTGGGCCAGTTGGTTTGTGCCGAGGTGTTGGGGGTTCCGAAAGAAACCAGAAACCGTCTCTTCAGGTGGCGTTCGGGGTAGGGTCGAGTTGTGGAGCGATGATGGTTGCAAGCTGCGCGGTGAGGGCCGACAGCCGATAGGGCTTTTGCAGGAAGCAGATTCTGTCCTGGGTCTGTATCTGGTCCGGTGGCGCAACGGTCACCGAGCCACTTGTCACGATGAGTCGATTGACCAACTCCGGGAATTGTTGCCGTAGTTCGGTCACGAAGGCATTCCCGCCCATCCCCGGCATCTGCAGATCGGTCACAATCGCGTCAAAGGAGGCATCACCCAGGAGGACCAAGGCCTCTTCCGCGGTAGCGACCGCCGTCGTCTGATACCCGGACCGGGTCAGGAACCGACGGATGATTTGGCGCAGGTCCTTGTCGTCATCGATCAACAAGACTCGGGCGAGGTGAAAGTCAATCATTGAGCCACATGCTCCCCATTCACGATGTCGTCGGGATTGCGATCGTCCGAATCGGGACCCCCCGGGAGGCGGTCGCCATACCTGCTGGTCATTCGGCTGCCTCCGGATCCGAAAAAGGATCTGGTCGCTCAAGGAGGCGTCGTGCAAGATCTTGCATGGCTTCGTCCTGGTCATAGTATCCGGACCGAAGTCGCTCAAGGATCAGTCGTCGCACCGCCGGCGTTGGGTCGCTCATCTGCTCCTCTTGCGGCTCGGTCCTATCCACCTGGTCCCCTTCACCCGAGTTCTGCTGATCCCCATCGTGTGGATCTCTCACCGGATCGGAGGGGGCGTTCGTTGAAAAAGAGGTCATGAAAAGAGTCTCCACTTGTGCTAGAGTATCGTGCATTGGCGCTGGAACTTGAGGAGGTCCGGTCCTCTCGTCGCCTCCAGGGAGCGTTCCCAGAGCATTCATTGAGCAGTATACTGCACCAATCAGTGGGACGGCCCCTCACCCTCTCCCTTGGCGAGGCTCTCTGGCACCATGGCGACGATCCTGTGCGTTGATGATGATGTGGCGGTTGGACGGGTGCTTGAAGAGGCGCTACGTCGGATCGAGCATACGGCGATCCTCTCCACCAATGTGGACGAGGCGCTTGGCATCATCGCGCGCCAGCCAATCGACTTGGTGATTACCGACTATCGAATGCCAGGGAGCACTGGCCTCGATCTGATCGGCACCCTGGAGCGCGATGGCCACAACATCCCTGTGATCATTATGACCGGGTATTCCAGTGTCGAGCACGCCGTCATGTCGTTACGGAGTGGCGCGATCGACTATCTGACGAAGCCAATTAGGGCCGAAACCCTCCGGATCGCAGTCAACCAGGCGCTGGCGGTGGTGAGGCTCCAGCGACAGAACGAAGCGTATCGACAAGAGCTGGTCACCCTGCGGGGGCGCCATACGATCCTCGGTGAGAGCTTGGCCATCCGCCGCGTCCTGGACACCGCCTCGACCGTGGCTCCAACCCGCGCGACGGTCCTCTTGGAAGGGGAGTCTGGGACCGGGAAGGAGTTACTTGCTCGGTTTATTCACGAGCAGAGTCCCCGTCACGAGGAGCCCTTCGTCACGATAAACTGCGCCGCCCTTCCAGACGGTTTGGTGGAGAGTGCGTTGTTTGGGCATGAGAAAGGAGCCTTCACTGGTGCCACGGCTCGAGCCCAAGGGGCTTTCGAGCGGGCGCATCGCGGAACGCTTCTCCTGGACGAAATCTCTGAAATGCGTCTCGAACTCCAAGCCAAGCTGCTTCGAGTGATCCAGGAACAAGAATTTGAGAGGGTGGGGGGGGCCAAGGCAATCCAAGTAGATGTTCGCCTGATCGCCACAACAAATCGCGATCTTAAGGCAGAGTCAGCGCAGGGGCGTTTCCGTGAGGATCTCTTTTATCGACTAAGCGTTGTCCCCATTCGTATGCCACCACTCCGCGATCGACTCCAAGACGTCCCTCTCTTGGTCCACCATTTCGTGACCCGTGCGGCCGCTCAACTCAATGTGGAGCCGCCGTTGGTGGAGCAGTCCACGTTGGATGTCCTCCAAACCCATTCCTGGCCAGGAAATGTGCGTGAGCTAGCCAACGTTGTAGAGCGCGCGGTCATACTGAACGCCGGAGGGGTTCTTCGACCGACTGCCTTCACCGGACTCTTGGACCCAAGCGCCGCCGAGGGCGGCGGGGGAGATGGAAACCCGGGCAAGCCGGAGATCTTTGACCTTGGAACCCTGGAAGCAGACGCAATTGTGCGGGCCTTGCGCCATACAGGCGGGAACAGAACTCAGGCAGCCAAACTTCTTGGTGTTTCCGATCGGACCCTACGCAACAGACTCAACAAACCCATCCAGAAACAATCGTAGAATCGGCAATTCTTGCCGGGCCCCGGAAATATGTGCCGGCACAACATGCAATTCCTAGCGTAGCCGCCTCTGGGAGTATCCTCGTAACTCCAAATCAACTAACAATTTATGACGATCATCCTCGGCGTTCTCAGGGTGGTACTTGGCTTGCCTTAGTGGAGGGCAAGTCAATTGGGAGGGGATAAATGCAGAGTATGACGGAGAAGACCGAGTTGGTGGTGGCGGCGACAGAGGCGGCCCAATGGGACGCCTACCGAGCCACCGGCGATGCGTCCGCCAGGGGTGCCTTACTTGAGCGCCACCTCGGCCTCGTGTACTTGAATGCGCGCCGGATGGCCAAACGAGTTGGCACGATGGCCGACTTTGACGACCTGGTGAGTGCCGGGACCCTGGGGTTGGTTCAGGCGTTGGAGGCATATGATCCAGCGCGTGGGCACACCTTCAGCACCTACGCTATGCGCCGGATACACGGTGCCATGCTGGATGAACTGCGAATGCTCGATTGGCGTCCCCGCTCAGTGCGGCGTCAAGAACGAGCGATCCGGACGGTGGTCGATGACCTTGAACGGTCGTTAGGCCGTAGTGCCGAACCGTCAGAGGTGGCTCGCGCCCTTGGTGTCCCCCTTGAAGCCTATTGGCGGATGCGCGAAAACGGCGAGGGTCGCCGATGGTGTTCGCTCCAGGCGGATCGTGCACAAGACGGCTCGGTCAATGGGGTGCACGAGGAGACCCTGGCGGACTCCGAAGCCATGACACCGTTTTCCAAGCTGGAACGCGAGGACCAAGTCGCCGCCCTTGCTCACCTCCTCCATCGGCTGGCTCCACGAGAGCGAACGATTCTGGCGCTCTCGTTCTACGAAGAACTGAGCCTGAAGGAGATTGGCGCCACATTGCACGTCAGCGAGTCTCGGGTCTGCCAAATCCGGACCCGGGCTTTGAAACGCCTCCGGGAACTCGTCGCCTCGGAAGGATTCAGTGGATGAGGCACGGTCGTTGCGTCCTTTGCCTCCCGCAATGGGGCGTCAAGCCCCTGCAAGGGAGGTATCGATGGCACCCCCAGGACTCGTATGCTGATTCTCAACCGTCGGCCCGGCGAGGCGATTCTGATCTCGGGAGGCATCCGGATTGTGATACTGCAGACCGATCGTCGCGGTGCCCGGGTCGGTATCGAGGCGCCAGCCGAGATCGTCATCCAGCGGGGAGAACTCGTGGAGGGGACGAACTCAGCCCAGGCGGATGGAGCCTAACCCAAGGCCAACCCG
Source organism: Gemmatimonadota bacterium (assembly GCA_029262155.1). Classification (GTDB taxonomy): domain Bacteria; phylum Gemmatimonadota; class Gemmatimonadetes; order Gemmatimonadales; family GWC2-71-9; genus OFTM291. Next base: position 394 of record JAJCZW010000174.1, on the reverse strand, counting down.
CGCACCTCCCTTGGGCGATTGACCGAGCGTTAGCCCCCCCCCGCTCGATCCCAGTATCTGTTCCGCAACCGTTAGTCCCAGGCCGAGTGCGTCGGGGCCCTTCGTCGAAAAGAGTGGGTCGCAAGCATGGCCAAGCGCCTCGGGAGAGAACCCAGCCCCGGCGTCATGGATCTCCAGGATGGCCTGATCGGGGAGAAACCGTATGATGACCTCCCCGTCTGTCGTGTCCCCCGTCGTGACCATGGTCTCCCCGGCGTTCGTCAGCACGGCCAGTACTGCGAGGACGATGTCTGAGAGTGGCATCGCGAGCAGGTACCGTTGGGGGCACACCTCGACACGAAAGCGTACGGGTGATGGTGGGCCGAACAGCGCGCCCGCAAGGCGGGTTGCCATC
>JAJCZW010000173.1 GCA_029262155.1 Gemmatimonadota bacterium | reverse complement strand
CATATCACCTCCATGCAGTGTGGCGCTACGATGCCACAGGCGCGTCGGCCGTGTCGAAGGTCATCGATTGGGTGAAGTTCGATGCCGACGTGTATCAGGATGTGATCGATGCCGAAGCGCTGCGTAAGAAAATCGGAAAGTGAGATGAATCGAGTTGATGAATGATCCGATCCCAGGGCCTGCCGGTGAGCGACCTGTCTTTGTCCGTCGTCTCGGTTGGTCGCTGTGGGCAAAGAAGTTCGCGCTGGTGGCGTTTGTCGCTGTGGCATTTCCCGTCCCAGTTGCAGCGCAGGCCCTGTCAAGCGCCGGCACCCTCCCCGAAATCGTTGACTCCAATGACGGGGAAGCGACCCTCCTGCTCCTTCCGTGTATGTCATGTCGCTGGCGGTCGTTCGACACCTTCATGGAGCGGAACAAGTCCCGTTATCGCATGATTGCCGTGACCGTTCCGGGGTTCGGCGGGACACCTGCTCCGCCAATTCCAAGGAACACATCGGATCCGCTGTGGCATCAGAACGCTGTGGCTGCTCTGGAGCGGCTGATCGAAGAACGGAAGATTACCGACCTCGTCATCGTCGGGCACTCATTTGGTGGAGTTCTTGGAACCGCGCTGGCGGCGCGGCTGGGTGATCGGGTGTCAGGGATGATCTTCATCGACGCCTGGCCGACCAGCGACCGGTCGTGGTTTTCCGATAGCGAAGAGGAGAGAGTGACACTGGCATTCCGCGTCACCACCGACCAAGCACACCTCCTCACGGACTTCGACGCATGGCAATCATTCAATGCTGTCAGTAGCCAATTACCGATTGATCGTCGGCTAGCTTACCACGGTTGGTTTATGGCCACTTCACCCGAGGTGGTCATTCAGTACTGGCGGGAAAACCACCTCATCGATCTGAACCCGCTGCTTACTTCGATCAAGGCACCGATGCTGGACCTGAAGGCCCTTCCCACGGGCAGGGACTCGGCCGCTTACGCGCTTGACCGACGCCACCACTGGCAGGAGAACTGCCCCACCTGTGAGGTAAACACGATTCTGCTGCGGGAGACTGGTCATTTCATCCATGAGACGGCGCCCCTGGACGTAGACCGATTCATTGAAGCCTTCCTCCGGGAACGTCGGGGAGGCGGAGCACCTTCACGATAGTGCGCTGATGACACACAACTTTCCCAAGAGCGATCGAGAGCTCGGGCTCGATCGCCCGGTCACACGCCGTGATTTCGTCTGCGGCCTCGCCACCGCCGCGCTTGCGGAGGCATGCCGCACAGCGCCCAACACCTCGCGACCGGGCGGCGATGCGGTCGGCGCTGCTGCCTCGGATCCATTTGCCGTTGGCGACGGGTGGTACGGACCGGGCGGCGTGGGCGATTACGCCGCGTCTCACGGGAATACTCCCGAGGTCATGCGCTCCGCGCACGCCATCCGCGCAGGACGTTTCGAGGCGCCTCCCCCCGGAGTGCAGGACACCGGGGAGGTCTATGATCTGGTCATTGTCGGTGGGGGGTTCGCGGGACTATCGGCCGCACACCACTTCCACCGCCTCCGACCCAACGGGCGTTCGTTGATCCTGGACAACCACCCGATCTTCGGTGGCGAAGCGAAGCGCAACGACTTTGTCGTCGATGGCATCCGGATCTCTGGCCCGCAGGGATCTAACGATTTCGTTGTCCGCCCACCCACCGGCACCCCCGACGACTATTTCACCACGTTCGGCATTCCTCGCGACTTTCAGTACGAGGAACCGACCGGCGCCGCAGCAGGAATGCGTATCCCCACCGACAATTTCGGGTTCCTGCACTGGCAATCGGAACGATTCGACGTTGGGCATCACTTCGCCGGCACGGGATGGGTCCGGGACGTATGGGGCTCGGGGTTGCACCGCACACCATGGTCCCCCGAAGAACGGGCTGCCTTCACCTGGGCACGGGCCAACGATGCAGCGAACCATGGACCCGACCCACTCGGCCCCTGGCTCGATACCATGACCGTGCGGGAATACTACGACCAGGTCCTGGCACTTCCACCTGCGGTCGCCGCCTACATCGACCCTCTTCTGGCAAGCATTATCGGTTTGGGCACCGATGTCATCAGCGCTTGGTGGGGCCGGTACTTCAGCCTCCCGGGATTCGCACCCACCACCACGCGCACCGATACAACCTATCACTCGTTCCCTGGCGGGAACGCCGGATTGGCTCGCTATTTCCTGAAGCACCTCGTGCCTGAGGCGATCACGGGTTCACATGATATCGGAGACGTGGTGCATGGCCCAGTGCGGTTTGATCGCCTCGATCATCGGGGTCAGCCCGTGCGGGTTCGTCTGCGCGCCACCGTCGTGCGGGTGGAGCACGAAGGCGCCCTGGAACGCTCCGAGCGGGTGCGCGTCACCTACACTGTACGGGGTCAGCCGTTCCAACTGCACGCCCGACGGGTGGTGATGGCATCGGGTGGGTGGATCAATCGGCACATCGTCCGTGAACTCCCGGATCGACACCGCGAAGCGTACGAGTCGTACGGTCACTCGCCGGTCTTGGTGGCGAATGTGGCACTGAGAAACTGGCGTTTCCTCACCCGCCTCGGGGTCGCGGCGGCCATATGGTCTGGTGGCTTCGGCTTCTCCTGCAATATTCGCCGGCCAATGGTGCTCGGAAACTCAACGGGATCGTTCGATCCAGACCGCCCGGCTGTCCTGACCTTCTATGTGCCTCTGTTCAAGCCGGGTCTGCCCCTTCGTGCCCAAGGGGCAGCGGCCCGCGGCGAGCTTCTCGAAACCCCGTTCGCCGACTATGAACGTCAAATCAGGCTTCAATTGAACACACTCTTCGCGTCCGGTGGCTTTGACGCCGCACGCGATGTGGCCGGCATCATCCTCAACCGGTGGGGACACGCCTACGCCAACCCTGGGCCCGGCTTCGCATTCGGGCAGCGAGGGGAGCCCAGCCCGAGCGACATCCTTCGTCAACCGTTCGGCCGCATTGCCATTGGTCATTCGGAATTACATGGCCACCAGAACTGGACCGGTGCGGCGTCCGAAGGCCGACGCGCCGTCGAAAACCTCCTGTCATCTTGAGACCCGATCTCACACCCGGAGTATCACCATGCAAACCTCTCACGTCTTGACCACCCTCCTTGCTCTCCTCCTCGTGCCGGTGGCACCGGTCACCGGGCAACAGCGGTACGTCGACCTCGATCTCTGCCCACTGGAAAACGGAACGACCATCACGTCATGCCGCCTTGGGTACCACACCTTTGGGAAGCTGAACAGTGACAGCTCCAACGCCGTGGTCTTTCCCGCCTGGTTCACCGGTACATCTGCGCAGATGGCAGGGGCCACCGCTCCAGGTGGGTTAATCGACTCCACGAAGTACTTCGTCATCGCCATCGATCCCTTCGGGAACGGAGTGTCCTCCTCCCCATCGAACAGTCCGTCGCAGCCCGCCGAGGCTTTTCCCTTCTTCACGATCGGCGACATGGTGACGGCAGAGCATCGGCTTGTCACCGAGTACTTAGGGTTGCGCACGCTCGCAGGGGTTGTCGGTATCTCCATGGGAGG
>JAJCZW010000172.1 GCA_029262155.1 Gemmatimonadota bacterium | reverse complement strand
AGGTCGGCGTTGCCCTCGACCGCCTCTCCCAGAGCGACATGCTTCTCGAGGACGACACCCCGGATGGGAGAACGGAGCTCGTACCGTGCGAGATTCGCTTTGTGATCGTCGGCGAGAGCCTTGATCTCCGCCTCGAGAAGACCCAAACTCCTCAACTTCTGTTCGGCGCCGTCGGCGCTGATCTCGGCTTCCTGGAGGGCAAGCTCGGAGCTCAAGAACTCCTCTTCCGCGGAGATCCTCTTGGCCCAGAGCTGCTCTTCCCGCTCAAAAGACACCTGAGCAAACTCCAGCTTGTGCAGGGCCTGGACAAACGCCAGTTTCGAAGCGGCGAGCTCCTGGCTATCGACGACAGCGATGACCTCCCCCCGGGCCACCTTGTCTCCCAAGTTCTTTCGCACTTCCATAACCACTCCGCCGAAGCGCGGCACGACATGCGCCACCCGGTCGGGGTTGAGCGCGATCTCACCGGGAAGCTCGAAAGCCGTCCTCAGGCGGGCGGGTCCCGCCTCTTCGACGACGATGTCTGAGCCCCTGACGGCCTCTGGGCTCATCTCGGTGCGCGCCTCGATCTGGGAGTACCCCAGGCTGTAAGTTCTTCCGTTCCATTCCGCCTCGATCTTGACGTCGAAGGAATGTGGCTCTTCGACCACCTTGTCGCCGAGGAGATAACCGCCCATCGGGCGGAAGGCGATCACATCAACGCGGCCACCCAGCCTTTGGAGCTCGATACTCCACCGTACGTCCTCCGGAGCGATGGCCTCGCCGGCCTCGTAGGCATAGACCCTGAACTCCGGGGGTACGCCGCTCTCGAAAATCGTGACCTCTACCTGGAAGTCCTCTTCCGCGAGGAACCGACCTCCAAGGGGGCCTTTGACCGCTTCCCCTTCGGCCGCGCCGTCTCCTCCAGCGCCGTTGCTCCCGCAGGAGGAAAGAAACGGCAAGAGAATCACCGTCAGCGCAAAAAGCGTCTGCCTGGCAGTCGTAGCGTTCATTCCGATCATGGCAAGTCTCCGTCTTGAGTTGGCTCTGCAGAGTCGAGCCGGTCGCCGATGAGGCGTTCCACGTCGACCACCGCCTTGTGGTAGTCCGTAGCCGCCCGCAAGTACTGCTGGCGTGCTTCGAAAAGGGTTCGCTGGGAATCGAGGACGTCCAAGAGGCCGAATCTCCCGAGGCGGTACCCCTCGTTCACTTTCTCAAAGGCGATCTCAGCCCCTGGAAGCACTGCTTCGCGCAGGGCTTTCACTTCCGAGTAGGCCGAAGAGAGCAGCAAGTAGCTCCCGGCAAGGGAGACCTCGAGCCCAGTCTCCGTGGCACGGCGCCTCTCCGCCGCCCGTTCTACTTCGGCACGCGCTGCAAGGATTTGACCCTGCCTGCGGTCGAAGAGAGGAAGGGGAATGGAGATCCCGACGAGAAGGGCGTCGACATCTCCCCCGGGGACTGCGTAGCGCCTGGCTCCGGCTCCGACGGTCAGGTCCGGGACACGGGTAGCCTTCGCGAGATCGACCGCCGCCTCTTGCAAGGACACCTGCTCTGTCGCCAGAGAGAGCATCGGGTTCTGGCTGAGGAGCTCGGTTAAACGCTCGAGGGCAGGAATGGGGAGAATGGCGTCGAGATCCCCCACCGCGGCCGCGAAGTGAGGCTCCGTGTTCCCCCAGGTCGCGGAGAGAACTCTCCGCGACGAATCCATTTCCCGCTTCCTTCGATCGAGCTCGATCCGGGCCATGGAGAGGGCAACGTTCGCTTTGGTCTCCTCGACCGGGGAGACTTTCCCAGCCGCTACCCTTTCCGAAACCGCGCTGGCACTCTGCTCCGCGAGTTGGACGATCTCCTCCGCGAGGGCATTGTGCCGCTGCGCTCCCAGAACTTCGATAAACGCTCTCGAGACTCGGCTCAGGAGATTGAGGCGCTCGATCTCGTAGGTCCGTTCGGCCAGACCCAGCCCCAGGGCCGCAACCCGCTTTCTCGCTGACCGCTTTCCGCCCAACTCAACCAACTGTCCGAGCTGAATCGTTGTCTGAACGCCGCCGGTGATCTCGTCTCGTCCCGTCCCCAGGTTTTCCACCAGCGTGCTCAGCTCCGGATTTGGGAGTCGCCCGGCCTGGAGAGCTCTGGCCTCCTGGGCACGCACTTCCCAGGTAAACCCGGCCAGCTCGGGACTCCGGAGGAGCGCCAGCGCCATGGCCTGCGCCAGCGTCAGCTCCTCGGTTGGCTGCACCTCTTCTGGGGGGCCTGACGCGCTCTCTCCAAGAGGGGATCCAAGAGCCGAGGTCGACGCCTTCGGCGACTTCCACCTACGCGATTCTGGCTCCTCAGCCAGAGCGTGTGCTGCCAGTACAGCAAGCAGCAGCAGGAATGACCCTGCCCCTCTTCGGAAGCAGGTTCTCCTGTTTCTTCGTAAGATCATGCATCTACCTCGCTACTTGGTGAATTTTCGGAATCCAGCGGAGGATAGGCTCACGCTCGTTGGCCACGGACCGAGGATTTCCCATCCAAGGCTGTGAGGACCTCAGCTTCCGATGCCGATGGGGGAATACGGGGCCGCCAGGGATGGCACCACGGTGGTCGCCGGGAAGGCGACGACAAAACAACGCATATCAGCTCCTACTTCAGGGTTCGAGAACACCCAGCCCAGGATGGTCTCGGCGAAGAGGAACCTGAATCAGAGCAGCAGCGTACAGTTCGTCGAAAACAGCGGGGCCGGCGGCCCGCGCCGAGCAGTCCGGGCCGGTACCCTGAGCCCTTCGATCGAGGCTTCGGTGCCAGCAGTCGTGGGAACGGTCGCCAGGGAGTTCAAGCTCGGGCGGGGAGCGGGAGTGGGCCCGTGCGCGGCAACCCGGTGCTCGTGAGCCGACGCGGCAAGATCGTGATAATGACCATGCACCGCAGCCTTGGCGAGGTCTGCGAGCGAGAGGTCGTGCTCCTCACCCTCGCCGGCGTGATGATCGATGGCCACGTGAAGGCCCACCGCCACCGCGCTCGCACCAGGGGAGATCCACAGGGCCAATAGAGCCATGGCGACAACGGGGCTAAGAAGCGGACGGGTCACGGTCGCAGACTGTCTCAGGCCGGGGGGTCGCTGTCAAGCGTAGCGAATCGAGATCATCGCCAAGATCGAAAGAGATCTCAAGCTAATCTATGGCTCGCCCACCGCCGCCCTATAGAGGTTTCAACGCGCTCCGGCCGCTCGGTGTGTGAGTGCCGATGGTGGATGTCGTGCCAGTGACCGTGCGGAAGCCGCGGCAGCGCTTTACTGAGGAGATTCGGTCCGACGAACCCCGTGGGGCAAGACTGAGGAGCACGTCACTGGAGGCGCACACGACGTCGTGCTAGCGTGCGCGTCCGTCACCGAATGGCGAAGGAGTCTTCTGACAATGACGCATCTATCTCCGGAACGTGGCCGATGGGCGCGAGGCACGCTCACTCGCATCGTGTCCTTCTCGATAGTCATGACCACCCCTCCTGGCCAGCGCCGATCTCGCGTTCGCTCACGGAGTCGCCGAAGGCGACAAGGGGTACATCCAGGAAATCTCGGGTGTGCACCTTCTACCCTTCGCCTATCTCGGTGCCAAGCACATGGTCACCGGGTACGACCACGTGCTATTCCTGCTGGGCGTGATCTTTTTCCTGTATCGGCTGAAGGAGATCGGTCTGTATGTAAGCCTCTTTGCCGTCGGCCACTCGACGACGATGCTCCTTGGCGTGTATTTCGACTGGAATGTCAGTGCCTACTTGATCGACGCCATCATCGGTCTTTCGGTCGTCTACAAGGCGCTTGACAATCTCGGTGCCTATCAGCGCTGGTTCGGCTGGCAGCCGAACACCAAATTGGCGACTCTGATCTTCGGGTTCTTCCACGGGCTGGGCCTGGCCACCAAGGTCATCGAATACGAAATGGCGTCAGACGGTCTGGTCGCCAATCTGCTCGCTTTCAACGTCGGTGTCGAAATCGGGCAACTGCTCGCGCTCGCCATGATTCTGATCGCCATGGGGTACTGGCGAAGAACAAGCAGCTTCTGGAATCACGCCTACACAGCTAACGTCTTCATAATGATGGCTGGATTCGTGTTGCTCGGGCACCAACTCACAGGCTACTTCGCCGCCTAGATTTCGGGAAAGAGAAGACAATGTACAACGCAAGCAAGCCCTCTTCGAACGACTTGCCTTCTTCGGCGGCGCTGCTACGATCGACTGCTCTCGCAATCCTGGGTGCAGCGATCATTCTCGTGATGATCGTCCTGCCGTCGGAATATGGGATCGACCCAACCGGCGTAGGTGGTGTGCTCGGCCTTACGGATATGGGTGAGATCAAGGTCCAACTCGCTGCCGAGGCCGAGGCAGATCGCCGCCTGGATGCGGAGACCGAGAGAGTGGCCACCGAAGTGGCGACGATCGAGGCGCCGGAACCTGCTGCTCAACCTGCTGCTCAACCGAGTGCGGAGCCGGCATCCAGAAGCGATGAAGTCTCGCTCGAACTGGCACCCGGGGAGGGCAAGGAGGTCAAACTCGTCATGACCGCGGGCGACCAGGCCGACTTCCACTGGACGGCCAACGGGGGTCTTCTGAACTATGACCAGCACGGTGACGGAGGAAGCCGAAAGATCAGCTACGAGAAGGGCCGCGGCGAGCCTGAGGGCAACGGTGTGATGGAGGCAGCGTTTGACGGCAACCATGGTTGGTTCTGGCGCAACAGAACCGACACCGTTGTGCAATTGACACTGCGAACAAGCGGCGCTTATCTCGAGCTCATCGGCATACCCTAGTCACATGCTTGCGGAGAGCGGCAGAATCCGTAATCGCTCTCTACGGTCGTCAGTCTTTGATAAGAGGGGCACCCCGTCAGGACAGCCTCCGAATGAACGCTTCGGCGAAGGAACCGGGCGGCTGCCGAACGAGCGTCTCCTTGGACCCG
>JAJCZW010000171.1 GCA_029262155.1 Gemmatimonadota bacterium | reverse complement strand
GACCCCCGCGAGGACGGCTATTCCAACGCGATGATGTACCCTCCTCACTCGATCTCCACCGTACTCGGCGTAATCGATTCCATCCCCAACCGCTCCAACTCGGTGTTAATGCCGGCGAGATCTTGCCCTAACAGGCCATGCAACCGATCGAGATAGCCCTGCAACTCCGCCGAGAGCATTTCGTAAACCTCATAACTCTGGACGGTGGGTTTTGCTTCGGCACTTGCCACCACTCCGCTCAGCGCCGCGATCTGATTATTGACCTTGATCGGAAAGTTGAGTGGGTCCTGTCCACTCTCGTTCCGCACCTGGTAAATCTCTCCCTCGACCGCCTCAATCGCCGCGACGAAGGCCGTAGCCATTCTCGTCAAACGAGATCCACGACCCCCGGCGGCAGCCTGTCGGCTGGCTAACTGTTTTTTCACATTGCGAATCGTTCGCACGGCGTTGTTCGCCTCGCTCGCCCGGTCTCGAATCTGTATCAGGAACCGGAACTGCTCATCAAGATCAGCCTGGGAGGCGTTTGACCGCGGATCTTGGAGAACCTTCACGGTCTGGGTCTCGGTCTGATCTCCCACGGTCATTCGGACGGTATACGTCCCCGGAGGGGCGACTGGTCCGACGGTGCTTCCCGACCACATGATCATGTTCTTGAACCCGACCGCATCGGGGTACCGAAGATTCCACTTGAAGGTGTTATGCCCTGCCCGATTCGGGACTTGCCGTGCCTGGGCAACGAAACGACGGAACCCACCCTGTCCCTCGTCCTGTCGCCTATCGGATGATCGAGCGCTGGCCGCCATCACGCCCAACGCCTCCAGGCTATCCAACCGCGCCCGCTCCTGGGCTCGCTGGGCGCGAGTCGTCGAATCGGGGTCGCTGGAAAATTCCTGCACCACCTTCCCTCTGGCATCGAGGAATTCCAGCACGACCCGCTGGTTTGGCCGGCGGAGCCAATAGTGCACCGTCGCCCCATCCCAACCTGGTCCGGCGGCTCGATAGGTGTCGCGTGACGCAAAGAGGTGCGCGTTCTTGGCGACAATCTCGGCCGACAGTTGGCGGAGCGGACTCAAATCGTCCAATACCCAGAATGCTCGACCGTGGCTCGCAGCGATCAGGTCGCCGTCCTTGATCGCCAGATCGTGAATCGGGACCGGTGGGAGGTTGAGTCGAAGCGACTGCCAAAGGTTGCCATCATCGAAGCTGACCCAGACACCGCGCTCGGTCCCCACGTAGAGCAACCCCTGACGGACCGGATCTTCCCGGACCACCCGGACGAACTCGCCAGCCCGAATTCCGGTGACAATCCGATCCCAGGTAGCCCCGTAGTCGGTTGTGCGATAGATGTAGGGAGCATTGTCGTCCATCTGAAATCGATTTGCGGCCAGATAGGCTGTCCCGTTGCGGTGCGGGGACGCGTCGATCATCGACACTCGAGCCCATTCTGGTAGGTCGGGGGGGGTGATGTTGATCCAAGAGGCCCCATTATCTCGAGTGATGTGAACGAGACCGTCATCGGACCCTGCCCAAATGACTCCCGCCTCTCGGGGAGACTCCGCGATGGTAAACACCGTCGCGTAGTACTCGACCGAGGTTTGATCCTTGGTAATGGGGCCACCTGATGGTCCCAACGTGGCGGGATCGTTGCGCGTCAAGTCCGGGCTGATTGCCTCCCAGCTTTCACCTTCATTCGTCGACCGAAACACCACACTGGACCCGATATACATCACATCGGGATTGTGTGGTGAAATAACGATAGGGAAGGTCCACTGGAAACGATACTTCGCGTCAATCGCCGAATGCCCCATCGGATTGAGAGGCCAGGCGTTGATATTCCGCTGGGTCCCGGTGGCGATATCCATCCGCTCCAGGAACCCGCCATACGACCCCCCGAAAATGATGTCCGGCTTGTCCGGTCTGGCCGCGAGATACCCTGACTCCCCACCGGCAGCGGGATACCAATCGGCCGTGGCGCTACTCGTTGCCTTACTCGATCCACAGATGGTGCTGTTGTCTTGTTGAGATCCGCAGATTCGATAGGGGAAATGGTTGGTCGTGATCACATGGTAGAATTGGGCGGTACGAAACGTTTGTGCCGTCCAACTCCTACCGGCGTTATACGAGACATTGGCACCTCCGTCATCGCCCTCCACCATGCGTTGATTGTCGTTGGGCGCGATCCACAAATCATGGCTGTCACCATGGCGCGTGCGAATGTTGCGCCACGTCTTCCCGCCGTCGGTCGAACGCTGGAAGGAGACATTGCTGGCGTAGACGATGTTGGTATCCTTGGTGTCGGCATAGATCCGAGTGTAGTACCACGCCCGTTGCCGGAGTTTGCGTTCGGCATTGACCCGGGTCCAAGTCTCGCCACCGTCCCCCGATCGGAAGACACCACCAGAATCGGCCTCAATTAGCGCCCACACGATGTCGGACTGTACCGGCGACACGGAGATACCAACATTCCCGATGATCCCTCCGGGGAGACCCGGGTTCCGGGTGATCTCGGTCCAGGTATCACCTCCGTCGGTGGTCTTAAATAGGCCACTCCCGGCACCACCACTAACCAGCTTCCACGGTTTCCGTCCCACCTGCCAAAAACCAGCGTAGAGAATGTTGGGATGTTGCGGGTCCATCGTCAGGTCGACGGCACCCGTAGAATCGTTGCGGAAGAGCACCTGTTTCCAGGTCTCCCCACCATCCACTGAACGGTAGATTCCCCGCTCCGAGTTGGGACCCCAGACGTGACCCAACGCTGCCACATATACCAGGTCCGGGTTGTTGGGATGGACTCGGATCTTGGCAATCTGTCGGGTCTCGACTAATCCCATATAACGCCAGGTCCGCCCACCGTCGGTTGTCTTGTAGACACCATCGCCGTGGGAGACATTGCCGCGAATCGGAAACTCACCCCCACCCACGTAGACCACATTGGGGTTCGATGCGGCAACAGCGATCGCCCCGATCGTGCCTCCGAAGTACCGATCCGAAACCGGTGTCCAGCTTCCACCACCATCCGTCGTCTTGAACACACCGCCCCCGGTTGTCCCCATCCAGTATTCCTGCGGCCGGGCACCAGACCCAGCGACTGCCACTGATCTTCCACCGCGCAATGGTCCGACGTTGCGCCAGGTCAGCGAACGAAACGCCTGGGAGTCAACCGGAGTCTGCCCCGAGAGCGGGGGTGGGGGAAGGTGGAGGCCCAGCGAGAGAACGGCACCGGCAAGAGGTAGGGGGATACGCACGGGAGACACCTACTGGCAAAGGGGACGTTGTGATGAAGATATGGAGGATGTTGCGTCGAGGTCTAGGGAAATGCAAGTCAGCTGGGCTGGGTCACACGGGGGGGGTGATCGTAGTTGACCCCCGTTCCCGACCACTTAGCGGAGCGCGAGGCAACGATTCCTGCAATTCGTGCATCTCATGGTATAGACAGGGTCACGGAAGATCCCGTCGTGGAATCGCACAGAAGGAGTTCCAAATGGTGATGGTCACCCACAATGAGAGCAACGCAACAGGTGCGGTTCCATCGCTCGATGTCTTTGATGATGCTGGCCACCGACTCGGAATCATCCGACTCCCAGTTGGAAGCTACGTGGCTGGCCCACGTGCCGGGACTGTCCTGCTACGTCGGAACGTTCCGATGCCTCCCACCCGCGCGAGTAATCAACGACTGCGCTGATCGCTTCCCCCAAATCCGCACGACTCCTCCATCGACGGCCCGAGCAACACTTCGGGCCGTTTGATATCGCAGACCATGATATGATTCAGGAGTCCTCGGCCTCCGGTTGAGGTGCTCGATTGGCTCCTGCTTGGAGGTCGCGCTGAAGCGGCTCATACGACAGATCGTCACCCCCATCGTTGCTTCCTTCGGATTGATCACTCCATCGGTAGCCCAAGAAAGGGGTCCGCGAGACTCGGCGGCGGCGGCGCTCGCGTCCGCCAGGACGCTCATTGACTCTGGATTCGCCTGGCGGGCCTCCCTGATCCTCGACCCCGTCGTCCGGAGTCCGTTCCAGAACTCCCCGGCGGCCGAGTTGCTCGCCGCCGAGTCGGCCGCAGGATGGGAAGGATGGAGCCGAGTACGATCACTGTTGGAAGGAAAAAGCTGGCTCGGTAGCGACAGTAGTGGGACAGGGTATCACCTTCTGGCCTTGGCCGCGCTGCATCAGGGCAGAGATTCCCTGGCGGCGTGGGCGGCTTCTCTTGCTTACGCCCAAAGCGACTCAGCTTCCAGCGCGCCTCGCCAGCTGCTCCTTGCCCAAGCCCTGGAGCGACAGGAGCTTTTTGACAGCGCCTCCACACTCTACCTCAACGCCTCCCGGACCCTCCGACCAATCGGCAACTGGATTCTCCTACGTGCTGCGGGAGTTCAGCGCGACAGCGCTCAGCGGCAGCAGATCTACAACTCCTTGACCAATCCGGTGGCGAGGGACTACGTCGGCTCCACAGAGGCCAGCATTCGAACTCGACTCCGAGATTATCTCGGTGCTGCACGTCAATACCGTCAGCTCAGCGACCCCGTCCGTGCGATTGAGGCGCAGCTGAAAGCGGACATCCCTCCCACCCAACGTGTCATCTTGAGAGAGGAACTTTTCGGTCTCCTTTCTCCTAACGGATCCGCTAGTCGGGCGCGAACCGCCATCCAGGTGGTAGATCGATTTTTTTCTGACCTCACCGCGGATGAAGAACTCCTCATCGGCCGACGCGCAGACGAGGTTGGCCTCCTCGGACGATCAGCGACCGGATACGAGAGAGCGAGACGGCTTCTCACCGGACGCGACATGTACCGCTATGGAACCGTCCTCGTGCGGCTTGGTCGGGAGGCCAGAGCCATCCCGATCCTCGCCGTGGTGCGGGACCCGGCCTACAGGGGGCGGGCAATGTACCAGCGAGCACGGGCCATTCTTCGGGCTGGTGCTGGCGGGAGGTCTATGGAAGCGCTCCAGGACGTCATTCAGGACTACCCTCAGGATACCGATGCTGCGTCCTCCGCCCTCTATCTCAGCGCGGACCTCTATACCGATCGTGGAGAAGATTCAATCGCCCGAACATTCTTTCGGCGGGTAGCTGAGGAATACCCCACCAGCCGTTTCGCGGACCAAGCCCAATTCAGGGCTGCCCTCCTGGGGTTCGTCCTGGGTGATCACCTGGCTGCAGCCCGCGAGTTTGACGCGTTGGTCAGGACCCAACCGAATGGGTCCGAGCGGGAAGCGGCTCTTTGGTGGAGCGGCCGCAGCTACGCCACCGCCGGCGACTCTACCACTGCACTCCAGCGTTGGCGACAACTCGCCAGAGCCCGCACCGGTGGATACTACGTCACGCTCGCAGCTGAAAGGGTCGAGATACCACCTTGGCAAGTACCGCCTGACGATTTCCTTTCGTCGGATCCAACATCCGATACCATCCTGACGCGGGCGGCCCTCCTTGAGCGATTGGGGCTCTCGCCTGAAGCCGACTTGGAAAGGCGGGCGCTTCAGAGTCGCCCTGGCACATCGGTCGGACGCATCCTTTCAACCGCGGTCTCGTTTTCTCAAGCAGGTTTTCCAGCAATCGCTGCCCGGTTGGCGAGCCGTGCGCGCGCTCAAGGCGCCCCGGAGACAACAGCACTCTTCCGTCTCCTCTACCCTCTCCCATTTCGGGAAATCGTCGAACGGGAATCAGCCCGGTTCGGACTTGACCCCCATCTTGTGTCCGCGCTGATCCGGCAGGAGTCGGCGTTCGACCCCCACGCACGATCCATCGCCGACGCTCGAGGCCTCATGCAGGTCCTCCCCTCGGTCGGTGCCACTATGGCCCGGGGCCTCCGCCTTCCGGACTGGGATCCCGTGATGCTCGATCAACCCGACGTAAACATTGCCTTTGGGCTACAGCACCTTCGCGAAGCACTCGAGCGGTACGGCAATCAGGAAGCAACCCTCGCCGCGTACAACGCCGGCTCCCATCGGGTCGATCGATGGAAGGCAAAGGCGGGGGCCTCCGACCCCCAACTATTCGTCGAACGGATTCCGTTTGTGGAGACCCGGGGCTACGTGCGTCGCATCGCGCAGAACCTGGTGATCTATCGCATGCTGTATGCCTCTCCGTTGAACGCCGTCACCCCGACCGACCTCCCTAACGTACGACGACCAGTGCGCTAACACGTTCGCCACCTGTTTCGCTTTGGGAGGGGTCGACGACGACGGAAGGCCGGAGAAATGCACACCCTCCTTCTTCAGGCGTTCTGGTGGAGCGCCACCCGTCTGGCGCAACCCGACACCCCGCGCGACTGGACATGCTGGGATCCGCCCAACAGACAGGGTGCGACTCTTTGCGAGAGGCAGGCATCCCTCTCACAACAATGGGCGTTACTATGACATGTACGTCCGCGGACACCTACCGGGAGTCACGACATGCAGAATCTTCACCGGTTCGACTGGGTCATCGCTCTTGGCGTAGTATCGCTCAGCGTCCCAGCGGTGCCGTCGCTCAGCGCGCAGGCGGTCGACCTCACCAAGCCGGACAACGAGTTTCCGGAACCATTCACCCTTATCACCTCCATCCGCGAGGTGGGGTCGGGAAAGATCTACGTAAGCGATCTCAGGGATAAGATCGTTCAATTCCTGGACATGGATGCGGGATCGGCCATTCAAGTAGGTCGTGAAGGCCAGGGACCTGGCGAGTACTCCCTCCCGGCGGCCCTGCTTCCTCAGCCAAACGACGGCACCTTGCTGCAAGATATGCTCGCGCGACGCATGCTGCGCCTTACCCCCGCAGGTAGGCCAGGCGACTTCTTTGAGTTGCCGTCCGGGGGGCAAACCAGCGGCTTCGGGTTCAGCCTGATGAACATTCGTGGGGTCGATGCGAAGGGGCGGTTCTACTACGAAGGCAGCCCCATCTCTGCCGATGGGGCATCCCCAGACTCGGTTCCGATATTGCGATGGGATGGTGCTGATCGTGTCGATACCCTTTTCAATGTGAAGAACGAATCGACGGTCCAGGTAGCCCAGAGCAGTGGTGGCAGGACTATCCGTATGCAAATGGGTGGATCGTCGAGTGCGTATCCGTCTCGGGCTGTCTGGGGAGTAGCTCCCGACGGCCGGATCGCCATGGTAACGCCCACGCCCTATCAGGTAACCTGGATCGATGGCTCTGGAAAACGTACCGGTGGTCCTGTGGTACCGTACACACCCATCAAGGTCACCGAGGCTGATAAAAAGGCCTTTCGGGAAGCCCGCCAGAATGCGGGTCGAGTCACCATGTCGTTTGGAGGTGGCGGCGGTGGAGGGGGCACCTCCCAGAGTATCCAGTTACCCGATCCTGAATTCCCCGACGTCAAGCCCCCGTTCCTGGGCAACGTATCCAGCCTCACAGGTGGCTCGGTCTTGATCAGCCCTGAGGGTGAAGTGTGGGTGCTACGCACCCGGACCGCCAAAGACAACACACCCACCTACGACATTTTCGATCGCACTGGGAAGCTGTCGGGGAAGGCCACCCTGAATTCGCGCAGTCGAGTCGTGGGCTTTGGCGCGGGGACGGTCTATGTCGCCCGACTCGACGAGGACGATCTCCAGTATCTGCAGCGCTACAAGCGATAGTGAGGAAGAGGCAGGGGGCAATAGCAAATAGAAGAGAAGGGGGCGAAGCTACTACCATCAGACTGGCGTGAGTTCTGCCGTCGGCATCACCTCCGCCTCGGCGGCCAGCATCTGATCGATGCGATCGGCCAACGCCAGCACGCGCGTAACGTCACCGGTGATCTCGGTCGGCCGGGCCACGCCATGACGCAGTCGGAGCAATCCGAGCCGCAGTGTTTCAATGGCCGCCATCGTGGATTGTCTTCGACCCGCCATCGCCTGCCGCGCGGCACTGATGTCGCCGAGCACCGTCTGACGTTCTGCCGCGCCTGGAGATCCCGACCCCACCTCACCGATATCGGCCACCACCTGTTCCAGCGCACGTTCCCGTTCGGCAAAAGAGGCTGCGGCGGCCTCCAACCGACGAAGGAGGGCTGGCACTTCGCTGAGTTGTCGCTGGAACTCCTCGGGCAGTTCGGTAAAGAAGACGGTCGCTTGGCCTATGGCGGTCGGTTCCGCGGCTGGAGGCAAGGCCCGGCGGGAGAGCCCGATGCCAGCAATCTTGAAGACCTTCCAGTCGAGGACCCGCCACATCAAACGTGACCATCGACTCGTCAGCTGACCCGGTTGGATCATTTTGCCGATGACGAACCGGGCTGCGATCACAGGCCCGATGGTAAGTCCCGCCCAGAGCAGGGCGTCCTTGAGGACATTGAGGACACCTCCCGTGGTCGGGTTCATCGCCCAAAGCCACACGGCGCCAGCCCACAGGGTGGCGACGCCAATCCCGCCGATGAGCGCCCCGATCCTCCACAGCACCGATCGAGTGGACCTGTGCAACGGACCCGCCTCGCTCTCGGCGAATCGCATCACGTCTTCCAGGGTATGTCCTTCCTTCAATAACGCCCTGGCCCGACGAACCAAATCGGCCCCACGAATCATCCCAATTCCCGCGAGTACCGGCACTGCGTAGAGCAGGATCAAGAAGAGGGATCCGGTGACACTCCCTGCCCCTCGTGCAATCAGTGCTTCGAGGGCCAAGACCCCAGCGATCGCGCCATAGCTTGCCGCTTCAACGGTGAGGGAGCGCGTGGAATCGAGGAAGAGCCGAATCGCCGGTGGGACCGGGAGCACCCTCCCCCGAGCCTCACCAATCGATGCCGCGACTGCTTCGCCCGCAGCGGGACGATCTGCGGGGTCAACCGCAAGGCAGTCACGGACGACTTCGATCAGCCTCGTTGGCAATCCGGTTCGGGTATGGCCCAGAGGGACCACCGAGGTCGAGGGCTGCTCACGGGTGAGGGCAAAGTGCGCAACACCACCCAGCGCATAGATATCGGCCCTCCCATCGAGGGGCTCGCCACGCCGTTGCTCGGGCGCCATGTAGGCTGGGGTGCCCACCACCATGAGATCCTTGGGATGGACGCCCTCCTCTCGGGTGGCAGTCGCAATCCCGAAATCGGTCACCAGCGCTCGCCCCGATCCCTCGTCAAGGAGGATGTTATCCGGCTTGATATCACGGTGGATCACACCTTGTCGATGGGCATAGGCGAGGGCCCAAGCGACGTCTTGCATGATCCGCATGACCTGATCTGCCGGGAGTGGTCCGAGTCGCCGTACTCTCGCCCCAAGCGTCTCTCCGGCAACATATCCCATCATGAAACAGACAAGGTTCCCATGCTCCTCGACCGCATGCACCGGAACAATGTTTGGGTGTGCCAGACCAGCAGCCGTCCGTGCCTCACGGAGGAACCGCTCTCGCTGGTCGAGACGGGCGGCAAGGCTCGGCGATAACACCTTGATCGCAACCGGCCGGTCAAGACTGAGATCGGTAGCGTGATACACGATCCCCATGCCACCATGACCAATCTCATGAGACACATGGTAGCGTCCCAGGAGCACCGATTGGAGATGCACCAGGGTCGGATCGTAGGTCGGACTCATCCTTGAAGATTGGGTCCCTCAGGCTTCGCGGCAAGCAGGAATCCTCTTGGCACGCTCTGGCGGGCGGTGTACCCTGCATCCTGGATCAATCCTGGGAGAGATCAATGCGTATCGCCCGAATACGATGGCTCCGCCACCCGATCAGCGTCAGCGTGGCGCTATTCCTCCTTCCGACGATTGTCCAGGGCGCAACCACCCAAGAAGGGTATGTCCCGCCACGCGGTCTCGATTGGAAGGTCCGTTCCCCCGCAGCCCTCGGGTTCGACCCTCAGCGGTTGAGCGAGGCCGTGACGTTTGCCAGAGCGCACGAGATTCCGTGGCCGCGCGATCTCCAAAGCCAACTGACCAGACTCGGGGCGGGGCGTCCGTATCCTGAGCTTCTCGGGCCAACCACGCCCCGCGGGGGAACCAACGGAATCATCCTCCGCCACGGCTACATTGTCGCGGAATGGGGTGACACCAAGCGTGTGGATATGACCTTTAGCGTCACGAAGAGCTACCTCGCCCTCGTAGCAGGCGTGGCGCACGATCGTGGTCTCCTCCCCTACGTCGACGCGCCGGTCCACACGTCGTTGCCGGAGGATCCCGATTTCGTCGGACCGCACAACAGGCCGATTACCTGGAGGCACCTCCTCACACAAACCAGCGAATGGACCGGAACCCTCTGGGACAAACCCGACCTTGCCGATCGTCGTGAAGGGTTGGATCGTACGCTCAATCCCCCCGGGTCGTTCTGGGAATACAATGACGTCCGAGTCAACCGAACATCCCACGCCCTCCTCCAAATCCTCAGAACTCCACTTCCCGAAGTCTTGAAGGAAGCGATCATGGATCCGATCGGAGCGTCCGATGAGTGGGTCTGGCATGGCTACGACAACAGTTGGGTCACGCTCGATGGACGACGGATGCAATCGGTAAGCGGCGGCGGTCATTGGGGCGGTGGGTTCTGGGGAAGCACGCGGGATCACGCCCGGATCGGCCTGCTGATGTCACGGAAGGGACGGTGGGGCGACACACAGCTTCTCTCGGCGGAGTGGATTCGACAGGCCACCACGCCGACCCCCATCAAGCCGGTGTACGGTTGGTTTTGGTGGCTCAATACCGATGCGCAACAGTACTCCGGCGCGAGTACCGAAAGTTTCTTTGCGTTGGGGGGCGGCGGGAACATGATCTGGATCGACCCGACCCTGGATATCGTGGCGGTGGTTCGTTGGATGAACCCCGCCTCCATCAACGATTTTCTGTCCCATGTGACGAGGGCCGTCAATCATGACCGATGACGCCGTGATCCTGAATATCCAAGATATCGAAGACACCGCACGCCGTTCATTGCCTCCTGGGGTGCTCGACTATTTCGCGGGTGGAGCCGAAGACGAGATCTCCCTTCGAGCCAACCGCGACGCACTCGAGTCTCTCTTCCTCTGTCCCCGCTACTTGGTGGATGTCTCGCATCGTAATCTTCGGACGACGATGCTCGGACGACCGGTTTCGTTTCCGGTCCTGATCGCTCCCACCGGCTTCCAGGCTTTGGCGCACCCAGAAGGCGAACTCGCGATGGCCCGGGCAGCCCAAGCCGCTGATATCCCCATGGTATTGAGCACCTTCTCCACCCATTCCTTGGAGGCCGTTCGCCAAGCCGCCACCGGTCCGCGGTGGTTTCAACTCTACGTCCACCGCGATCGTGCCCTCACCGCCGACCTGGTCACTCGAGCCGCTGTGGCAGGCTACGAAGCGCTGGTCTTGACGGTGGATGTGCCCGTCCTTGGTCGTCGGGAGCGCGACGCGAGGAACGGGTTCTCCCTTCCCCCGGATCTTCGACTCGGCAACTTTACCCTCCCCGATATTGCGACGTCGGCCGGGACGCCTGGCGAATCCGGTTTAGCGGCCTTCCATGAGGGACTGCGCGAGCCTTCCCTCTCCTGGAAGGATCTTTCATGGCTACAGAGCTTGTCACCGCTGCCGATTCTCCTGAAGGGCGTTCTCCGTGCCGACGACGCGCGGGACGCCGTGGACGCCGGGGTGCAGGGCATCATCGTCTCCAATCATGGTGGGCGTCAGCTCGATGGCGCTGTCCCCGGCATCAGAGTGCTCCCCGAGATTGTCGACGCGGTGGGAGATCGGGCCGAAGTCTATGTCGATGGGGGTATCCGGCGAGGCACTGATATCCTCAAGGCGTTAGCCTTGGGAGCCCGAGGAGTCCTCCTCGGGCGGCCGATGGTCTGGGGGCTCGCCATGGATGGGGAAGTTGGGGCAGGAAGAGTGTTGGCAATTCTACGAGATGAGTTTGACACCGCCATGGCTCTCTGTGGTGCCTGTACCGTCGCGGATATCACGCGCGATTTGGTGCGGTATCGTTAAGGTCGTCTGCGCCGGGGGTGCCTTTTTCGGTCGGTCGGTCGACGGGACTTTGTTTGACGACGCTCACGCCTGAGTGCCTCGCGGAGGGCGGGGATTGTGGCGGCCTCCAGATCAGGACCAGTACTGCGGGCGACACCAAAGCGAATCGGACGATCGAGGGGTGGCACATCCTCCACCCGCAGGCGCCGAGCCTGCCCCTCCCGCAATCGCAGATAGACCACCGGTTCTCCATCCCGCATGGTATAGCGAAGCGGAACCGTATCGCCCAGCAGATGGATTCCCGACGGAAGGGCGAGGAGTTCGTCCCGAATCGCGATGGAGACAAGCGATGAGGGATCAAGGGTTACCCTTGTCTTGCGAAACTCCGCCCATCCCCGAACCTGCTGCAACTGGGCTTCCAGTAAGGCCTGGAGTCCCTCATCGGCGAGCGCCGTCAGCGTCCCGCCCGATCGCCCATACAGATCGCGGAGGTCGCGTACGGCTCTGCGGATGGCGGCCTGCTGGGGATGGCCGGTGGTCCCGGCGAGCAACGCTCCGGCTAGCACCGTGGGAACATCGGCCCGTAACGATGTCGGTACACGGCCCGCCAGCCGCTCCACGGTGCTATCCAGCGTGAATCCGTGATAGGAAACCGTGCGACGCACCCCGAACGATTGTTGGGAGCGGCTCCCGCAAAGTTCCAGGCGCGGTGCACAGCGGGTGGCATGACGCTGAATCAGATCGTAGTCCAATGTGGTTCCTTCGATGCTGGCTCGCGGGATACCGAAACGATCCGCAAAAAAGCGAACCGTTCCTGCCACCGGCCCCCAACTTCCGGCCAACGATGTCTTGCCTACCCGTACCTGCGTCCCATCCGCCAGTTGCTCGTCGATCGCCAGGTCCAGGGGCATGACCTTCGCCAACAGTGCCGCCCACTCCTGGCGAAGTTGTTTGGTGACATAGGGAAGTTGGGAAGGGAGAGGACACTCCAGCGCTCGAAACACACTCGCAGTGCCGAGCGCAATATCCTCAATCGCCTTGACGAGCACACCCCGCTCCTCGGCCCATACATCGAGGGATTCATCGAACAGGTGCCGGGGAAGTCCAAACACCGTCCCAATATGACCGAAACGGTTGACCGCCTCAGCATACAAGTTGTAAACCGTTAGGTGATCGCTCCCCCTCACCGCCACACCCTTGAGGTCCCTCTCCTCCCGGGTCATCCGGTGCAGCGAGTCCACATTCGACACGACCGCCACGAGCGGAAGCGTCGCTGAGTCGGCCCGCACCAACAATTCGGCCCAGGGGCGCTCTACCGGCATCGACTCGACCGTCCTCCCGTACTCGGTCAGGCGACCCTCGGCCACAATCCCCCGATCACTCAACTCTTGCACCGCCCGCCGATAGGCGATCCGATCGAGGGGGACCGGTAAATCGAGGTCGGTCGCATCGACCCCAATCGCCCCACAGGTTAAGGCGACTCGCTCCGCATCCCCCGCAAGTTGGAACTCAGGCGGAGTCGGCTCCAAACGATCGAAATCCAGCTCTCGATCGGAGAGGATGGTGACCTGCCCCCCCTCCACCCGCCCATGCACCCGCCCAGCCATCTGGAGAATCTCGTTCGAGCCCAGGTAGAGTCGGTGCAGCACGTTTCGTCCACGTTCGACCTTGTTTCCATACCGTGCATCGTAGATGACCACGGTGTCGAGTTCGGGAACATTCAACGCCGATTGCCCGGCCGCGGTCATGGCGAGGAGGTAGGGCCGTTCGACCTCTCCACTCAGAAACGGGCGAATCACCCGAATCGGTTGGCCACCGTGATAGAAGGCGCTATGGAGACGGGGCCATCGAGCACCAAGTTCCGAAGCCAGGCGTTCCACCTCGGCGCGAGTGGGAACGAAGACGGCTACCCCTCGACGCTCCCGGATGAAACGTCTGATCGTACGATCGTCGAGAAAGGTGTCGGGCTGTTCCGCGACCACTTTCACCTGGGCCCGGAGATGGGGGTCGAACGCACTCGTTACCAGGACTTCCTGACTCTCGAGATAACGCGCGTAGAACGCAGGATCGACTGTGGCACTCAGCCAGACGAAGCGACATCCCACTCGCTTGCCTAGCGCAAGACAGAGTTCGAGTTCGGCAGATGTTTGATGAATCTCGTCGACGACGATGGTATCCTGACCAGAGATCAACTCGTCCTGCAGCCAGCGGCGTGCAATCCCGGTCGTCACAATCACCACATTCCAAGACGGCGTTTCCGGTGTCGCTTCGCGCTCCCGGTTGACGACCCCATAGTGGAGTCGCTCCCCGAGCCACGCCTCCGCGATGACACGGATTGCCAGCGTCTTGCCGGTCCCCGTTCCAGCCACAATACCGAATGGAGAACCGGCTCGGCTCCACTGTTCGACGGTCTCCCCATGGTCCCGCTGGAGCACCGTGTCGCGTCTGGTTCCGAGGGCAAGTTCTACAGTCTCACACGCAGCCCGGGTGGGCGCAATAACGATGACGCGCCCGCGACCCTTCCGAGCGGATCGGTATGCTTCTGGATCGAGGGGAAGGTGGTGGTCCCTGCGGGGCGTTGTGCCGTCGGTCAACGCTTGTTCAGCACTTGGGTCTGTGTGGCTTGCATGACCCCGGGAATCTCGATGAAACGGTGGATGGTGAGGACCAACCCGCTGGATGAAAGTTTCCATCGATCCGTGACCGACACCTCATAGACATCTGCCATCGTCTTCGACCGTATCTCCAGGATCGGGCCATCCCACTTGAGCACGCTACGCGTCGTCTGCCCGGCGGCCTCATTGAGGTACTCCTTTCCGTCGATCCCGTACAAGATGCGCGAGGGAACCGGCCCTTGCCCAATATTGCGAATGCGATCGATGCTCAGCATATCGCCGACGTGATCAATCTCATCGGCACCGGCAGTTGGGGCTGGGAGCGACCCAAAATCGCTTTGGGCGAGATCCAACACCCACCGACCAGAGAAATCCGGATGGGATTGCGCCTGAAGAGGCGACACGCTGACGGAGACCCCGAGAGGGATCAGGAAGAGGAGGGATGAGATACGGGGCATCGAGATTCCTACCAGAACAAAGGACCAGCAGCCAGGTCGGCCGAGAACTCAGTTCCGAAGGTAGTTGATCACGAGAAGGGCAGCTACCCGACGTTTACCCAGCACAAGCGGATCGTGGGATTTCGGATCGGACCGGGACCGGGGTCCCCTCCCAGTCGGCAGCAGAATACGATAGGCAGTCAAACCCGGCGCCCACCGCTTTGTCGCCACAGAATCGCCCCGGCGAATCCGATTGATCAGGGAATCGACAACCCCGACTCCCTCCCACGGTGATTCGGCCTTGACCACGGTCGCTTGGACGGGGAGGTGACCCTGCGCGGAGAGGGCTCGTGGGGAGAAGAGAGCAACCCATAGGAGACCGAGCCCACCCGCACAGAGACCCCACCCACGACCTGGAAGGGAGCACCTATGAATGCGAGGTGCAAAAGTGAAGAGAGATTGAGCCAACGAATCCTCCTCAGATCATACAGCAATCCACGATCATCGAAAAACACGGTAACACGTTTTCCCACTATGATTTACATTGGATCGAACGCCTCACAGCATGTCTACAAACTTGACAGCGATCGTGCAATCCAATGCATGGCATGCAGATTGCCCTTCCCCTCACCGTTCGGGAGCGTGACCTCCCGAGATTGTTGCCACAATCACAGCCACAACGACAAGGGAGAAGGGCAAATGCGTCTCACACATGTAGCATCGGCAGCTCTGCTAGGAATCTTGAGCCTTGCGGGCACTGCCAACGCGCAGAGCGGCTCGATCAATGTGACGGCCAATGTGTTGTCACCCATCACGGTCGCCTCAGGGCAAGCGTTGGACTTCCAGAACGTCACTCCAGGTGTACCAAAGACCGTTGCGGTCACGAGTGGGAATGCGGGTCGCTTCGACATCAGCGCCGCGTCGAGCACCCCCGTGTCCATGACCTTCGTGTTGCCTACCGATCTGACCTCGGGCGGAAACCTCCTCCCGATCGCCAGCTGGTCTGGCAATCATAACACCTCAAACTCACCCACCGGAACCGGGTTCACCCCGTCGGCCGGAGCTACGGGTGCCACCACCAGCGCCACCGGGCAGCTCTTTGTGTTTATTGGGGCCACTGTGTCACCCGGGGCGGCTCAAGCTACTGGGGTGTACAACGGCACAGTTCAGATGACAGTGATCTACTAACCACGGTCAAGGGTGCCGTATGTCCCCGGATGGGTCCTATCTTCCACCAGCGGCATACGGCATAACCCCGGAGCACTGAATGCCATGGTCACGAATCCTACTGTTCCTCATTGGTCTTGCGATATGGGCGGGCCCGGCGTCGGCTCAAGTCACAGTCGTTGGGGTACGGGATTTGACCTTTGGCAACGTACTCCAGGGGGTGCGCTCAACGGTGTCGCCAGCCGACCCGGTCCGGAGCGGAATGTGGGATATCACCGCCGTTCTCGGTGCCCGCGTTCGCGTCCGCTTTACGCTTCCCAACAGGCTGAACGGTCCGGCGGGTGCCCAGATGCGGATTCGATTCCGGAACAATTCGGCCATTGCGGTCAGCAGCGCTCCGAGTGGGATTCCGGTTACGTTCAATCCAAATTCCGGGGCCACCTTTCGGCTGCAAACCAGCAAGCGCTTCTTCGTATTCCTCGGCGGCGAGGTCAATCCTGCCGGCAATCAAGCCCCCGGCGCCTACTCCAACATCGTTGTCCTGACGCTTACCGTCTTCTGACAGCTCCGCTTCTCGCGGTCACGCTGCTCGGCCTAGCCACCCAGCCGGCGGCGGGTCAGGGCGTTTTGATTGCCCCCCATGCGGTGGTCATCGATCATCGGGTCCGAAGCACCGCCATCGAACTGTACAATCCCGGAACCGAACCGGCTGAAGTGGTGATCGAGACGTTGTTCGGGTATCCCATCACCGACTCGACCGGCACCTTCGATCTCTATATCCCGGAAGGCGGGGACACCTCGGCCGTCTCCGCAGCCGGTTGGATCCAAGCTTTCCCACGACAACTGCGCCTGGCACCCCTGCAACGACAAACGGTGCGTCTGCTCGGGCGTCCTCCGGTCACCCTCCCGGATGGTGAATACTGGGCCCGCCTTGTCGTCACCGCGCGTGGGGGCAGCATTCCCGTCGCGGGCATCGCCGACACGTCGAACCTGCGGGTCGGGCTCACGCTGGAAGTCCGAACCCTCCTTCCCATTCAGTACCGGAAGGGGAACGTCACCACCGGTGTCAGCGTCGGGTCAATAACCAACCAAATCGAGGGAGACTCGCTCGCCTTCCGACCGATCCTCCGGCGCACCGGCTCCGGAGCATTCCTCGGGACCCTCCGCGCTGCTCTGGTCGATTCGGTCGGTGACGTGGTCAGTACGACGAGCGCCCCGCTCGCGGTGTACTACGATCTCGTTCCCCGAGTGACCCTCCCGATTGCCGGGATTCCTCCAGGACGTTATCGGCTTCAGATTGACCTAGCGTCCGAACGAAAAGACCTCCAACCCAGTACCCTGCTGCAGATCACACCGGTTACGGCCGACATCGAGATCCGGATTCCATGACTCCGGTGCGGGGCCTGGGCCCAATACTCCTGGCGGCGCTTGCAATGCCACTCCCCCTCCAATCCGCCGTTGGGCAGGAACCCCAATCGGCTGAGCAGGCAATTCTCCAAGTACAGTTTGGCCGACTCCTCGGGACCACCCTTCCAGCTCTTCGTGCTGAGCACAATGATGGGCCCCTCGCGCTCCTTCCGATGACCACCTTTTTGGAGCTCGCCGAAATCCGATACCGACTCTCTCCCGATGGAGTCTTGGCATTTCGGCGTGAACCACAGCAAATCGACGTGACCGTCGCAGCCGGGTCGGGAACACTTCGCATTGGCAAAGAGAACATTCCCGTTCAACCAAGTCAGATCGTCTGGCAGGCCGGGGAGCTGTATCTCGATGCGCACCTTGTCGCCCGCGCACTGCAGGTTGCGGTGAATGTCGATTGGACCGATCTCCAGGTCACCGTGCTGAACCCCGAGACCCTCCCGGTCGGGCGGCGCCTGGCACGGGAGCGACTCCGACGGGTGTGGCGCGATGGGCAAAACGGGGTGGCACCGGATCTCGCCCTTGCCCTGGAGCGGCCGAACGTATCTGGGTTGGTGATGGACTACTCACTCCTGGCACCGTCTGAGAATCTGCTGCACGGATCGTTTACGGCCGGTATTGGGGTGGGTGTGCTCGGCGGATCGATGGAGATGAACCTGGCGAGCCGCCCTGAGGGTGGCGTGCGACCAGACCTTGCCTGGTCTGGTGTCTGGCGAGCAAACAGATGGTTGACACAGCTTCATCTCGGTGACGCAGTCGCGACAGGACCTCGGCCTCGCTCTAGCCGAGGCGTTGCGATCACGAATGCACCCTACCTCCGGGCACCGGGTATCGGCAGTCTTCCCTACACTGGCGTCCTCGGACCGGGGTGGCAGGTCGAAGCCTATCGCGGGGGACGGCTGATCGCCTTCGACTCGGTGAATGCGTTGGGCGCCTTTTCCATCGACGTCCCGATTCAGTACGGAGAAAACCCGGTCGATTTTGTCGCGTACGGCCCCTTTGGCGAGATTCGTGAGTTCAATCGTACCTACCGCGTGCGCCGAGATCAGCTCCCGACCAACCGATTCGAATATGGGGTGTCGCTGGGCGCGTGCCGGACGGTCCAATGCCAAGCCAGTGCCAACCTCGACGCACGATACGGCCTCGGTCCCCGCTGGTCGATCCAAGCGGGCGTGGATCAGTTTTGGCGCGACTCACTCCCCGATCTGGTTCACCCATACGCCAGCATCACAGGCGGGTTTGGGAACGCGTTTTCCGTCCGAGGTGAGATGGTTGCCAACGCCGTCACCCGTGGAGCCCTCAACTATGAGCCCTCAACCGAATTGCAGATCAGCGCCGAGTATACCCAGTTCGCCAAAGGAACGATCGCGCCCATTCTGACCCCGGATGGTCGGCGATCCCAGTGGACGCTCCAGACCTTCTTTCGTCCTGTCGCCCGGTGGGAAGCGGTCTATGTGGACGGGTCGGTCGATCACATCACGAGCGACGCCGGCGTCACGACCAGCGGGCGAGTAGGCGTCTCGGCACAACTGGCGGAAACGCGTATCCTCCCGGCTCTTCGGGTTGAGCGCCAATCGTTCGTCGGTAGTAACACGACATCTCG
>JAJCZW010000170.1 GCA_029262155.1 Gemmatimonadota bacterium | reverse complement strand
TCCCCGCCAGGCGCTCATCCGTCCCGATGCTCCTGGCGACGAGGCTATCCCGATGGATGTGTTGTTCGTCGGCGCCGGCCCCGCAGGACTCGCCGGCGCCATCGAGCTGGCCCGTCTCGCTCGGGAAGATGCCGCCGCCGGTGGGACGCTGGGCGACCTTGAGATTGGGGTGCTGGAAAAGGCCAGTGCCTTGGGCGAGCACAATCTCTCCGGGGCGATCGTCAACCCACGAGGGATTCAAGCGTTGTTCCCCGGCAAGCCGATCGAAGATTTCCCCTTTCGAGGACGGGTGGAGGCGGAATCTGTTTACCTGATGACGCCATCGCGCGCGATCAGAATCCCGACGCCTCCTACGATGCGGAATCACGGGAACTACAACGCCTCGATCTGCGAGTTGGTACGCTGGCTGGGAAATGAGGCGGAAGGACTCGGGGTGAATGTGTTCACCGGGTTCCCGGTCGACGCGCTCCTGGTCGATCAGCAACGAGTGATCGGCGTCCGGACCACCCCCTCCGGCCTCGATCGCAATGGGGACCCCGGCCCGGAGTACACCGAGCCGACGGAGTTGACCGCCAAGGTGACGGTGCTGTCCGAAGGGACCCGAGGGAGTCTGTCCCAGGGGTGGCAAGCCTGGCAGGGGGTCGCATCCGCGAACCCACAGATCTTTGCGCTTGGCGTGAAGGAGGTGTGGAAGACGACGCGCCCACTCGATCGGGTGATTCACACCATGGGGTGGCCGTTACCGCGGGACGCATTCGGTGGCAGCTTCGTCTATCCCCAGGGACCAGATCAGGTCGCCATCGGGCTCGTGGTCGGGCTCGACTACCACGCCAGTACACTCGACGTTCACGAACGCTTACAGCACCTCAAGCTCCATCCGCTCCTGCGTCCGATCCTCGAGGGGGCGACGTTGGTGGAGTGGGGAGCCAAGACGATTCCCGAAGGTGGGTACTATGCCTTGCCCGCACGACGGAGCGGGGATGGCTGTGTCGTGGTGGGGGATGCGGCCGGTTTCGTCGATGTGCCGTCTCTGAAGGGGATCGACTACGCCATCCAATCCGGAATCTTCGCCGCGCGGGCTATCTTCGCGGGACTCACACAGGACGACACCTCCGCCCGGGCTTTGGCCGAGTATGATCGGATGGTGAATGAGAGCTACATTCTGGAGGATCTCCATCGCACACGGAACATGCGGCTTGCCTTCAAAGACGGATTCATTCGAGGGGGGCTCAAAGCAGGCCTCATGACGGTGAGTGGTGGGCGGTTTCCCGGCCGACGTATCGCGATGGAGCCCGATGTCGCTCAGGAGCGGGAGGTGGCCCCGGCGTCGGGTTTCGTCCCCGATAACACCCTCACCTTCAGCAAGGTGGACGCTGTATTCAAGTCGGGTAACGCCACGCGGGACACGATTCCATCTCACCTGATCGTGGGGGAGCATGTGTCAGGGGACCTAGCGGATTTTTACGCCCACCTCTGTCCCGCTGGAGTGTATGAACGTGATGGAGACGCCCTCAGGGTCAATCCCCCGAACTGCGTTGACTGCAAGGCAACGGATGTGGTGGGTCCGCGGTGGACTCCACGGGAAGCGGGGAGTGGTCCTAAGTATCGATCGATGTAAAGAAGGCGCCTGACTCAACCGGTACCGGGGGGCTCTGGGCTTTTCACCCGGTGAGCGGGGTCTGGAACTCCGTCACCAGGGCACTCTCCTCATCATCGATCGCATTCCCGATTCGATCCACAAAGTACGAATCAGGGAATGAGAAATCGGCATCGTAGGTCACGGATGATCGCGCTGGTCGACTCCCAAGTATCCCCCGCAACCGGTCGAACAACTCCGGTATCGTGCCAAACATCCCTGAACCGTTGTTGACCACCGATCCGTTGGCAACCAAGGTTCTGGCGGTCACGATGCCGTTGACAACCTCGACCCGAACCGGAGTATTCGGGGCGCCGCAGAAACAGGTGTATTGGATGACGTAGGAATAGGTGTCCACCCCGCGACTATCCCATTTCGCGCGGTTGACATCGAGTGTGTTGACCAGGGTTGGCCCGGTGGAAGACGAGCAGGCGACGACCGAGACTGCGAGAAGCGATACCAGAAGCGATGGATGTCGTAACACGGTTGTTCCTTGAGTGGAATCAGTCGAAGGGGGTGAAGCCGAGAACGCGGATCGTCTGCTCATCGTCGGCGCGGCCGGCTACAAAATCGATTTGGATCGAGGAGGGGTAATCAAACTCTTCGTCATAGCGGACAGCGAGACCGACCGCCTGTTGGTCGATAGCCGCCTGAATCAGATCGAAGAGGCCGTCGACGGTGGGCCAGGTTTCGGCCAAGCTTGCTTCGACCGCTATCCCGGTCGTTGCGAAGGTTCGTTGAACGACCCGGCCGTCGCGGACCTGGACGACAACGGGGGTTGTCGCGATGGCATTCAGCGGCGCGGACGCGGTAAAGGTTTGGGAGCGAAGAAGTGTCAATTGGTAGTTGACGATACCGGATCGGTTCCAGCGGGCGCGTTGAACATCGAGTTCGGTCTGAAGGTCTCCCGGGCCAGTGGGTGTGTTACAGCCGAGCCAGACGAGGGCGCCAAACACAGCGCCGGTCGTCGTGGTCCATCGCCGTCGAGCACTTCCGATTGCGCGCATTCACTCCCTCACAAAGGAATACACCCTCACGGAGGGTACAAAGCACGGAATGTGCCGTGGAGGTGAAAACAGTAACTGCTTTTGTCTCAACGGATTCTGTGGCGTCCGGTGGGTCGGAATGTGCGATGTGACACACACAGAGGACATCAGCGACGTGTCGAAAGGACACACTACTCTCCCAGGATCTTGATGATCACGCGTTTCCGTCGCTGACCATCCCACTCCCCGTAGAAGACCCGCTGCCATGGCCCTAGATCGAGTTGACCGGCCGTAATGGGAACGATGACCTCGTGACCGATAGTGAGGCTCCGGAGATGCGCGGCGGCGTTATCCTCACCGGTCAGATTGTGGTTGTACGATGCCGGATCCCATGGGGCGACCGTGTGCTCCAGCCAATGAAGAATGTCCTGCCAGAGTCCGGATTCATGGTCGTTGACGAACACGGAGGCCGAAATGTGCATCGCCGACACCAAGGCGTAGCCCTCCTGGATTCGACTGGCGTCGACTTGCTCTTGGACCTGATCGGTGATGTCGATGATCTCCTGGCGGTGCGTGGTGGTAAACCAGAGGTAGTGGGTGTGGCTGGCCATAGGGGGGACTCAGTTGGTGGGGAAGGAGGTGCGAGCTAGCGTAGGAGATCCTCCAACTGCACGGCGGTGTTAGTCCGGTCATCGCGATACTTGACGATGATCGGTGCGTAGAGGGACACTCCCAGCCGGGCGCCGGGATCGGTCCGTACCGGTCGGGTACCGGGGACGACGACTGCACCGGCGGGAATCTCTAGCGGTTTGCTGCCTTCTCTTCGGTAGATCGTATCATGAACCAGATCGATGACGGCTGTTCCGCCGGTCAAGATGGTGCCCGGCGCGAGCACGGCTCCCGACCGGACGATCGTTCCTTCATAGACCCCGCAGTTACCCCCGACAAGAACGTCGTCTTCGATGATGACCGGGAGGGCGCCCACCGGCTCCAACACGCCCCCAATCTGCGCTGCGGCTGAGAGATGTACTCGTTTCCCGATCTGGGCGCAGGAGCCGACCAACGCGTGAGAATCCACCATCGTCCCCTCGTCCACATAGGCCCCAGCATTGATGTACATCGGTGGCATGCACACGACACCAGGCGCCACATACGCGCCTTCCCGAACACTCGATCCCCCCGGGACAATGCGCACTCCCCCCGAGACGTTAAACTGTCGAAGGGGAAAGGTGTCTTTGTCGACGAAGGTGAGCGGGCCCGCCGGGGTCAGGGACGCCATCTCTCCGAGCTGAAATCCCAACAGGATTCCGCGTTTCACCCACAGGTTGGCGTGCCAGATACCGTTCGTATCTGGTTCAGCGGCGCGGATGGTCCCAGCACTCAGGGCGTCTCGAAAGAGACGAAACAGAGCGATTGCCTCACCGTGTTCAGCGGGCGGTACTCCTTCCGCGAACCGCTCGATCCCAGTCTGGAGAGCCCCGACGGGTTCCGAGGTCATTCTGTTGGTGCGGGCTTGGTGGCCCGGGCCAGCGACGACTGGAGGAGATCGCGGGTAGCGGCGGTGCACGGAACCAGCGGTAAGCGGAGGATGTCCTCGATCCGCCCCAAAAGGGCCAGCGAGGCTTTGACCGGGCCTGGGTTGGTCTCGATGAAGTGGGCGTCGATCAGGGGGAGGAGTTGGTAGAGGAGGCGACGGGCCAGACCCAGCTCCCCGCTCCGAGCGGCCTGAGTCATCGCGGTCATCTGGGCCGGAACCGCGTTCGACGTGACTGAAATGAGCCCATCGCCGCCGACCGCAACCATCGCCACGGCGAGGGCGTCTTCCCCCGAAAGCACCAAGAATCCCTCGGGACGTGCCCCCAGGATGGCCATGGCTTGAAGCAGGTCTCCGCTTGCTTCCTTGATGCCGATAATGCGCGGGTGTGCGGCAAGGGCAAGGACGGTGGCAGGCCTCATGTTGAGCGCGGTTCGTCCCGGCACATTGTAGAGGACCACGGGGACGGACGACGCATCGGCGATCGCCTCGAAGTGTTTTCGGAGCCCGTCCGGGGTCGGCTTGTTGTAGTAGGGTGTTGCACTCAGGATGCCATCGACACCGAGGTCATTCATCGCACGGGTCTCCTCCACCGCACGACGAGTATCGTTGTCGGTCGCGCCGGCGAGGACCGAGACTCGACCTGCGGCGGTATCCACTACGGTGCGCACCACGGTATGGCGTTCGGTCGGGGTCAGCGTCTGGGCTTCACCGGTCGAGCCACAGGGGACCAGGAAGTCGATCCGGCTTTCGATCTGCCAATCGACGAGACGCCGCAAGGCATCGAGATCGAGGGCCCCGTCTCCGCGCATCGGTGTGACGAGTGCTGTGCCGCAGCCTGTAAAGGTCATGGGGTTTCTCCGAAGAGCATGTCCGAAAAGGTATGTATCCCGGGGCGACCCGGAAGCCACTCGGCAGCCCGAACGGCGCCTTCGGCAAACACCGCTCGGTCGCGGACCAGATGTTCAAGATTGAGCGTCTCCGCCTGGCCGTCAAATGCCAAGCGATGGATTCCGGGAACGGTGCCAAGTCGGATGGCGGTAATGGGGAAGGCTCGGTCGGGGTCCACCGCCCGAAGCTGTCGCTGAAGCTCAAGTGCTGTGCCCGATGGCGCATCCAGCTTTGCTGTGTGGTGGGTCTCGACGATCGCGGCATCGAAGGTGTCGAGTCCGCGGGCGGCACGGGCCATCGCCCCGGCCGCGCGCAGGAGAATCTGGAGTCCGATACTGAAGTTGGCGGCATACAGCAACGCTCCGCCGCGTGCGGTGACGAGGTCGGTAATTGTCGGGAGCGCGTCGAACCAGCCGGTGGTACCGGCTACAACGGGCAAGTCGAGTTCCACGAGCCGTCGAATATTGGGAAGGGCTGCATTGGGTGTGGTGAACTCGATGACAACCTCGGCACCCGCCAGGCGCTCGCGCGTGAGCCCACTGCCGGCATCGTTATCGGCCTGTCCGACCATCGTGACGATCTCGTGGCCCCGGGCCCGGGCGCAGGCTCGGATCGCCATGCCCATCCGTCCCGTGCCCACAATCGCCATCCGCATATCAGTGTTCTCCGAAGAAGGTGTGGTGGAGTTGACTGACGACGCTGACCGCCTCCTCCTCGCGCACGACGAAAGTCACATTGATCGCCGATGAGCCCTGCGAGATGACCTCGACGTTTGTCCCCTGAATCGCCCCGAATATTTGCGCTGCGATTCCGGGAGTGGTACGGAGGCCGGTGCCTACCACCGCGATGATCGCGCGTTGGGTCATGATCTCGACCTGTCCCAAGGCCGTGAGTGCCGGACGGAGATCGTCGAGCCGACTGGCATCCTCGATGGTGAGCGAGACGCTCACTTCGCTGCTCGCCAACACGTCGACCACGACCTCGAGTTCCTCAAATACTTGAAAGAGGCGACGCAAGAATCCAAATGTCCCAAGCATCCGTGGAGCCTGAACCGTGATGACAGTGATCCCGGGTTTCCAGGAGATCGACCGAATTGGGCCTACAGTCTGGTCGGTTGGGGTGGAGGATCCGGTAATGGTTGTTCCGGGGCCGTCGGGTCGACGTGAATTGAGAATCACGATCGGAATCCCTTCTTCGGCAAGAGGCAGTTGGGTTGCCGGGTGGAGTACTTTGGCCCCGAAGGTCGCCAATTCGGCTGCTTCATCGTAGGTGGCGACGGCCAAGCGTCGGGCAGTGGGAACGATCCGAGGATCAGCGGTCATCAGGCCGTCCACATCGGTCCAGATCTCCACCCGCGTCGCGTGGAGGGCCGCACCGAGGAGGGTCGCAGTATAGTCGGACCCGCCACGTCCCAGGGTCGTCGGGCAGCCCATCGGATCGCTGCCGAGAAACCCTTGGGTAATGGGAATCCGACCATCCTGCACCAGCGGAGTGATGATCGAAGCGGCATTGGAGGCCATCCGCTCCCGGTCGGGACGGGCCCGGGTGAATCGCGAGTCGGTATGAACCACCAATCGAATATCCACCCACGTGGCCGGGAGCCCTGCGTTCGCACACGCCGCCGCGATCAGTTCGCTACTCCAGAGTTCGCCGAACCCCGCGATCAAATCCAACTCTTCCGGCGTCGGCGACCGGCCTTGCAATGGTTGGAGGAGGGTGCGCAATCCGCCGATGCTTGAGAGCGTCCGCTCGCGGATCGCGCCATCGATTCCCAAGGCGTCCATCACGGCGACGTGACGTTCAACAATCCGATCACAGTCGGCGTCAATCTGAGGAAGGTTATTCGAGGCACAGGAGTGAGCAAGCTGCAACAATTGATCGGTGACCCCGTCGAGCGCCGACACCACAATCACCGGCGATTCGGTCTGTCGACTTCGCACAATTGCTATCAATCGATTGATCGCATCGGCGTTCCCAACCGATGTCCCCCCGAACTTGGCGACGATCACGGGATGAGTCCCCGGGCGACAAGCAGTTCCGCGTCCTGGATGGCCAAGCCGGCGGCTCCCCTCACCGTGTTGTGGACCACCAGGGTCAACCGAATATCCAGAAGGGGGCACGGACGAATTCGACCCACGGTCACACTCATCCCCTGGCCCTGCGTTCGGTCCAACCGAGGTTGGGGACGGTCCGGGCGAGGATCCACGACAATCGGTGGATTGGGACTCGACGGCAGTTCGGCAACGCCCCACTGGTCAGGAAAATCCGACAACGCCTCGTGCACGGCGTCCACCCCGGGGGGTTCAGTGAACCCAATGGAGACGGCCTCGGTGTGTCCATCGAGAACGGGCACCCGATTGGCATGGGCGCTCAGGGTCAATTCCGGCGCGTGGACCTGACCATCGACGAGTCGGCCCAGGATCTTCCGGGTCTCCCGTTCGATCTTTTCTTCCTCGCCGGCGATGTAGGGGATCACGTTGTCGAGGATATCCAACGAGGGGACGCCCGGATACCCGGCGCCCGAGACTGCCTGCATCGTGCTGACGAATACCCGGTCGACAGGCCATCGTCGATGGAGACATCCCAGCACCAGCGCGAGACCCGCGGTGGAACAGTTGGGGTTGGCGACGATGGCCCCGGACCACGGTCGGTTGGCTCGTTGGCGCGAGAGGAGGTCGAGGTGATCGGCGTTGATTTCGGGAACGATCAGGGGGATGTCGGGGTCCATGCGGTGATTGCGTGCGTTGCTGACGACGATGGCGCCGGCGGCCGCAAAAGCCTGCTCGATACTCCCGGCGATATCAGCATCGAGTGCGGAGAAGACGATACCCGCTGGAAGGGGCGGAGCGGCCGGTTGGATCGTGAGGGCGGCTATCGCGGCAGGGAGGGAGGTCGGCTCTCGCCACTGGACGCGATCGCCATAGCGCATCCCGACGCTTCGTTCACTGGCCGCGACCGCCGCAACCTCGAACCACGGGTGATCGACGAGGAGAGCCAGAAATTTCTGCCCGACCGCGCCGGTCGCGCCGAGGACGGCGACAGGGATGCGGGAGATGGGGGTCGGGATCATGTCACGCTCCGGCGAAGCAGTTGGTCGAGGAGCCTTTGATAGGCTTCGACACCAGCGTGGAGATCATCCTTTGCGATATGCTCGTCGTCGGTATGGGCCACGCGAATCGTTCCAGGTCCAATTTGGTATCCCTCTCCCCACGCTGAGAGTAATGGCCAGTCGGAAGTATAGGAGACGGTCGTCGTCGGCCAGTCGGGCAGCGGCGCGGACCGTACCGGAGGGATATCGAGGGGGAAGCTCACGTCGACCCCGGACGGGGTCAGTGCTTCACGAATGCGCCCCTGAAGGGCCGTAGTGGGGCCGACGGTACGGATCAGGCACTCGGCGGTGGCGTGAGGAGGGATAACGTTAGGGGCCACGCCACCCTGAATCCGTCCAACATTCAACGTGGTCGCGCCCAAGACCGGGTCGGTAGGGAGGTCCACCTGGCGGAGGGCAACCAGCGCGGCGAGCAGCAGGTCGATCGCCGACCGCCCTAGCTCGGGGTATCCGGAGTGTGCCGACTGGCCTTCGGCTCGAAGGCTGACTCGTAGCGCCCCCTTCTGGCCGATGGCGAGTTGATTCTCCGTTGGCTCGCCGTTGATGAGATACTGGCCTTTCGGCTCCAGATGCTTCGCTGCGAGTGCTCCGTCGGACCCGTCTTCCTCCCCAACAAGAAAGAGCAAGCCGATACCGTCCCGCCCCCCTCGGACCATCCGCTCGGCGGCTACGGTCATGCAGGCCGCGATTCCCTTGGCATCCACCGATCCCCGACCCCACAGCGTGTCGGCGTCCTCCGAGACTGGTGGGCCGCCCGGGACCGTGTCGAGGTGGGTGGACAAGACTACTGAGGGCGGTGTCCGAGTGGCGTACAGGTTGTCTCGACCGGGCGAGACCGGCTGGGCAACAACCGTCCAACCCAAGGTGGAGAGGAGGTGGGCCATAAACGCGACGACCGCTCCCTCACGTCCGGTGGGAGAGTCAAACTGCAGGAGATCGCGAGTCAGCGAAACGGGTTCGAGGTCCATAATCGACGAACGCCCCAGCCAGCGGTGTGGTGGGGCGTTGGAGTCACAGATGACCTTTCTGCTATCCTTGCCCGACGCTACCGTGCCGGAGTCGTTTCCCGAGGGCGGCGACCCGTTGGGTACGGTACGTCATGGCGGACGAACATGGTGATGGGTTGTGGGGCACGGGCAGCAAATTAGGGGAGCGCTGCGGGGTGGGCAACCTCATGGAGCAGGCACAAAGTTTTCAACGGCGATTCGCACATCATCTCCCAACTCACTCCGGACAAAATCGACCATCACGCGGATGGGAACTCCCGTGGTCCCGTCGAAACTCAGCACGAGGGCATCGGGGTCCTGATTGAGGGCATCTTGCACATAATCGTAGAGACCATCGAACGTTCGGAAGAGGGAATCAGGGCCAGCAAAGGGGGCTCCAGTATCGGGGTCCGTCAGGGTGGTGACCGCTCCGTTGGTCACCACGACATGAGCGCGATGTGTCCCAGTACAAAAACAGGTGCGGGTCATGTCAAACGCGTAGGTGTCGATGCCTTGGCTGGTCCATGCAACCCGCGCACGCTCCAGCGAGAGACGGAGGTCGATATCGGATTCGGTGGTGGTGGAACACCCGCCGATGGCCGAAACCGTAAGCAACGCCAGAGGGAGTAGAAGACCCCGCATTCCTACATCCTGGGTGGAGAGTGTTCGAAGTGCCAGCGCGAGGACTGTCCAACCATACACGTTTCAAGGTGGACGGTAACGTGTGCCGCGAGCCGGAGGAGGGTGCCGATCATAT
The DNA here is from genome assembly GCA_029262155.1 of Gemmatimonadota bacterium. Taxonomy (GTDB): domain Bacteria; phylum Gemmatimonadota; class Gemmatimonadetes; order Gemmatimonadales; family GWC2-71-9; genus OFTM291. The sequence continues at coordinate 16,860 of JAJCZW010000170.1, read as the reverse complement.
CAGCCTTGGTTAGCCATCTCCATCAACGCCTGGATCCGTGCCTCGGTTGGGGGATGGGTGCTAAAGAGCGTGGCGATCCCGCGTCCCTGGGATGCAAGGGGGTTGACCTGAGCTAAGGGAGCGGCGGCCGGTGCGACCTGCATCGGTATCTGATGGGCCAAGGTATCAAGGCGCTTCAGGGCCCGGGCGAGGGGATCGGGGCGACCGAGGATTTGGGCCCCCACCCGGTCGGCCTCAAACTCACGCGACCGCGAAACGGCCATCTGGATGATCATCGCCGCGATGGGCCCGAGGAGGATAACAGCGAGGGCGATGGCGGGGTGTCCCCCACCCCTGTTTCCACGCCCACCCCCGAACATCAGGAGATAGGGGAGGAACCCGATCGCCCCTGCGAGGCCGGCCGCCACCGTCGAAATCAGCATATCGCGATTCTTGATGTGGGCGAGTTCATGGGCGAGGACGCCTTCGAGTTCATCCTGCGGCATATACTTGAGGATTCCGGTGGTCACAGCCACCACTGCTTTGGACGGGCTCCGTCCGGTGGCGAAGGCGTTCGGCTGGTCGTGGGGCGCGACGGCGATGACCGGCATCGGCAATCCTGCGCGCTGTCGAAGACGGTCGACCATGGCGTAGAGTTCCGGAGCTTCGGCTGCCGTGACGATCTTCGCCCGATACATCCGGAGGACCATCCGGTCGGAAAAGAAGTACATCCCAAAGTTCATGGCCGACCCCAGCACAAGTGCCATGAGCAACCCACCGGTTCCACCGACGACCTGGCCAATCGTCAGAAACAATGCCATGAGTCCGGCCATGAGAACGAACGTCTTCATATTGTTCAGCATTTTCCTCTGCTCCTATCCGATCCGCAGGCGGCGAGCCCACCCGAGTGGAAACGCACTCCCCACCGACAAGGATCTCCGTCGCCACTCACGAGGTGCACGCCTACTGCACACACTGGCCGTGGGGGTCGGGCTTGTCGTGATCGACGACAACACGGTGATCCAAATCGGCGACCGTCCTAGCCATATCCTGAATGAATCGACTGACCAGGGCGAGTTGATCGTAGTCGATGTATTGGGGCTCGTCGGTCAACATATGGTAGTCCCGGTGCCCTCCGGTCGACATGAACACCACCGGGATGCCGTATCGGGCATAGTTATAGTGGTCGCTTCGACAGTAGTACTGGTCGGGGTGGCCGTTGGCATCAAATTGGTAATCAAAGTGGAATCCGAAATCTCCCGCTGTGTTGCGTTGTTCAACCAGATCGCCCAACTCAGTGGAGAGTCGGCGCGATCCGATCAACTGAAGATAGCCCGGTCCCCCATTCTCGACGTCGGACGCTCCACCGCGTCCAATCATGTCAACGTTGATCTCCGCCACGATCGAGTCGCGAGGGACGGTTGGGAAGTCGGTGAAATGTTGCGAGCCGAAGAGGCCCAGCTCTTCCCCCACATGCCAGATGAACAGCACAGATCGTCTCGGCTTGGTTGCATCGTGCACCATCGACTCTGCGATCTCGAGGAGGGAGACTGATCCCGATCCGTCGTCATCGGCACCATTGGAAATGGAATCCAACCGCCCGGGTCGGAGCGCCCGAAGACTGTCGAGAAGCGAGGCAATCGTCGTTTGCTGCTCCGCGTTTGGGGGGCGGGGCTGGCCGTCCGCGCCACGTGGCCGTACGACCGTGTTAAATGCTCTGAGCGAATCGTGGTCAACCGGCGCATTGGCAAAACCGATATGATCGCTGTGGGCACCGATCGTGACGTACTCGTTCTGAAGGGCCGGGTCACTGCCCCGAAGAATCGCGACCACATTGCGCGATGGGGCTTCGGTCGGCTCGACACCGAAACCCGCCTCACCTGAGAGCGGCTTCCCAACGGCCCCCGGAAGGGCCTTGTCGAGTGGGACACCGACAATGCGGGTGCCGAGTTCGGGTGAGATAAGCATCCCGAGTTGGCCGTCGGAGGGCGGTGGCCCTTCAGGGAAATACCCGGTGGATGCATCGGTAAAGAAGCTGAAGAACTGCGGTGGGAGCAGGTGAAGCCCCGCTACAAAGATCCCCTTCGCTTCGCTGTACTCACCGAGACGCGGGTATCCCCAGAAGGCGGGAGTCTCTTGGCCATTCGGTGCGCGGGGCGGAAGGAAGATGACAATGTTCCCGGCTGCCTCTTCTGGCTTGATGGCGTTGTCCGTCCCCAGCCTTCCACCGAACACCGTGGTGAGGGCGGTGTCGCTCGCCGTGCCACCGAATCCGCCGGGGAACCCAGCCGACAGCATCAGGTAATCCTGCTCCATCTTGAGGGCAACGTTGTCCAGCGTAAGTGTGACCATCGGGACGACATCGAGGAGCGGTACGGCCTGAAAAAAGGTGCCGTCATCCCCGGCAGGTTCGAGCCCAAGCTTCTCAAGTTCGGCTCCAAGGTAGACCGTTCCACGAAAATGCCCTGTTTTTCCAGCCTGACGACCAGCGAGCGAGTCGTCGGCGAAGATGTAGAGCCGGGTCATGAGGTCGCCCGGAGTAATCTCTGCGACGGTAGGTGGTCCGGTGTACTTCACCGGGAGACCGGCCGCTGCCTGGTCTTGTGCAGGCAACGAGATTGGGAGGAGGACGAGTCCTGTAAGCAGGAAACCCAGCGATCTATCCACGGCGATATGCTCCGTAATGGTCGATCCAATCATGGACCGAGGTGAAGTGAGGCATCGGGGGTCCCCGAACCTACTGCATTCTCTACGGGTGGAGACGTTCCGCGGTGTCATTCTGTGCCAACCGTCTTCCAGACGCCACCGATTCCGCTGGAGACGAGGCGTAAAATCACCCGGACCGGCGCTGGGAGAAAGGCCCCGGCGAAACCTGGAGAGGGGGGATACGGCAAGGGAGGGAGCCGTGCTGCGCTCCCTCCCCCGCTGCCAAAAAACGGAAGCCGCCGTCAGGTGATCGGCTTTGCCGGTTTGGCAAACCGCTTGAACCAACTCCTGAGGTAGGCCTGGGTGCGCAGGAAATTGGATGGTTTCGAGGAGGTGCCGTGCCACTCATCGTTGAACCGTACCATCGCGGTGGGCACCTTCAACATTTTTAGCGCCCGATAAAATTCCTCAGTCTGGGGCATCGGAGTCCGGAGGTCCTTCACGCCGGTCATGAGCATTGTCGGGGTCTTCACATTGCCGACGTACATCAGCGAGGAGCGCCGCAGGTGCTCACTCGGATCCTCCCAGGGGAGCTTTTCGAAGTTCTGATACCAGCCGGCCCCATCCGTCGTTCCGACAAAACTCAGCCAGTTGGTGACCGGGCAATTGGCCGAGGCGGCGGCGAAGCGATCGGTATGTCCGACGATCCACGAAGTGAGGACGCCCCCCCCGCTGCATCCGTACACGTAGAGATTGTCGGTATCGACATAGCCGCGGGCGACAACGGAGTCGACCCCGGTCATGAGGTCGTCGAAATCCTTGCCTGGGTAGGCGTTCTTGATAGCGTTCCCAAAGGCACTCCCGTAGCCGGTACTGCCACGTGGGTTGGTGTAGAGGACGACGTAGCCGTTTGCAGCATGCTCCTGCCAGGCAAAGTTGAACCCGACGGTGTACATCGAGTGCGGTCCGCCGTGGATAGTCAGGATCATGGGGTACTTCTTCGCCGGATCAAATCCAGGCGGTTTGATGATCCATCCTTGGATCTGTAATCCATCGCGCGACGGGTACCAAATCTCCTCAACGTCACCCAACACCTTTCCGGTCAGGAGATCGTCGTTGACATGGGTGAGTTGCGTAATGGTGTTCCCCGAAAGGGTGAGGGTCACCACCTCACGTGGGTGCTGGGAGGTGGTCCGTGTTCCCACGGCGACCCCATGTTGGCCTATCTCGGTGATATCGAGCAGGTGGTTCCCATCGGTCACCTGACGAAGCTGTCCCCCAATCGACGTGTAGTACAGGTTCTCGGTGCCGTGCTCTCGAATATTGAAATACAAGCCACGACTGTCAGGAGCCCACATCAGGTTTTGCGGGCTCTGGTCCAGGTCCGCGGTCAGTACTCGCGCGCCCGAGCCATCGAGACCCATGATGGAGAGCTTGCTGTCGGTCCAGGTGGCGTTGGTTGAGTCGTAGCCGGTAAAAGCGACGTAGCGTCCATCAGGCGACACGGTTGCGTTGCCGTCGGGTCCTGGATGGTTGGTTAGCTGTCGGACGGCTCCGGTGCCGGCGTCTACCGCGTAAATCTCCGATTCACGCCAGCGATAGGCCGCTTCCGGATCGCGAAGACCGTTAAAGACGAGCGATTGTCCATCGGGCGTCCATGTGGGACTCCCATCGTCCCAGGCCCCTTCGGTAATCTGGCGCGCTGTTCCCCCATCGGCCGAGACGACGAAAAGGTGACGGAACCCTTCGTCGGTAAACCCGATCCGGTCACGCCGATAGTTGAGTCGTTCCACCACATGAGGTGCGGGGGTCCATTTGGCGCCGGATGGGGCGGCGGGAATCTCCACCTTCCACGATTCCCGCTCCGGAACCAACATCCGGAAGGCCAAGGCGGTTCCATCGGGGGACCATTCGACATCGCTCGGCGACTGGGTGACTCGCGTCACCTGGGAGATTGCCCCTTCGGCATCCATCCACCGCACAAAAATCTGGGAGCCCTTGGGATCACCTTCGGCGGTATAGGCGATTCGGGTTCCATCAGGTGACCACCGGGCATTCGATCCGTCGACCAGGAAGCGGTTGCGGCTGCCGTCGACTTTCATGATCCACAGGGAGCTTTCCCATCGATCGTGCATCTGGTCGACCCAGCGTCGGGTGTAAATGATCTGGGTCCCGTCGGGGGAAAGAGTGGGGGACTGCACATCTTCGAGATTGAGGTAGTCGCCCAGAGAAAGCCGGCTGGACGCATCCTGGCCCACGGCAGCGGTCGTGCCCAGAAGGGCAAGTCCGGTCACTACTATCGATGTAAACATGCCTCGGTGCATGGTCGCCTCTTCAGACAGAAGGTCGTATAGAGTTGCGCTGGAGGGTAGTTTGGAGAGATTACTTCCGGACCCCATCCTTCGCAATGTGCGAAGGATGATTGTGGAGGCGTGATGAGTCCAGAAGATCGGGAGACGATTGCCCTGCTTTGTCTGCTCGCGGCCTTTTCCGATGGTCATCTCGGTCAAATGGAGCGACAACAGATTCAGGCGCTGGCGGCAGCACACGGGTTTGACGACCTGAATCCGGCCGGTGTCGGCGACGAAACCGACCCGGCGCTCCTTGCCCGCCGATTGTCGACACCAACCGCTCGGCGAACGGCCTTTGAAGCATGTGTCGCCGTGTGTCATGCCGATGGCGTCGTGACTCCGGGCGAAGCGACCTTTCTTCGCACCCTGGGTGGTGCGCTGGGGCTGGAACCCGATCTCATGGCCAGGATCGAGCGCGACGCGGAGCAGATGACCGTGGTGCCGGGGCAAACTGAGGCGAAATCGGAAGGGACCGCGGGGGAGACAGATGGAGGTCTCGATGCCATCATCCTTCGGCACGCCATGCTCGCCGGCGCCGCCGAGATGCTCCCAGGCCCCTTGGCGTCGCTCGCCATCATTCCGATCCAGATGCGTCTCGTGGCCCGGATCGGACAGGCGTACCAACTCCGCCTCGATGCGCAGCAGTTGAAGGAGCTGCTGGCGACAGCAGGATTGGGGGTGACCGCCCAGATGGTCGACGGCCTCGCGCGTCGGATGGTCGGAGGCGTTGCGCGGTCGATTGGGGGGCGGGTCTTTGGGGGCCTCCTGGGAGGGGCGGCGGGAACCGCCGCCAGCGCGGCGCTGACCTTCGCGACCACATACGGGATCGGTCACGCGAGCCTCGCCTACTACAGCGGTGGTCGTCGGCTTGAGGCGGTCGAAATCAAAGCGCTCTTCGTCAAGCTCAAAGAGGATGGAAAGACACTGTATCCGCGGATGGAAGGGGAAATCAACCGGCTGGCCGAGAAGCTCGATCTCCAGTCACTGATGGACTCGCTCCGAGAAGGGCTGAGCGACCTTACCCAGGGATCACAGGCCTAAAACGGCGGATTCTGGTTGTGGCAAGGGTCATCCAGGAGGATCGCTGGCAGCATGGCCCCTATGGCAGTTTCCTGTTGACCTTCCGGGACGATCAGAAGTGCGTTGGCTGCAACCATCGATGTCAGAATCCCTGATCCCTGTGGCCCGGTAAGCTTCGCCGTGAGGCCGGCCTTTGTTTCAGAAACGACTGCCCGAAGAAAGTGTTGTAGGCGTGGTCGCAAGCGAATTGTCTCCTCGACTCGGACGGGGCGCGCCCGCCGGAAAACATTTGCATGACCGGTCATGCGTCTGATCGCGGGGTGCACGAACAGTTCAAAGGTGACCATCGTGCTGACCGGGTTGCCCGGAAGTCCGATCCATGGCGTCGTGCCGAAACGACCGAATCCGACTGGCGCTCCAGGGCGCATCCGAAGTTTCCAGAAATCGAGTCCACCTCCCGATTCCTGAATAACGGTCCTGAGATGATCGTGGTCTCCAACACTGATCCCGGCGGTGGTCACCAGTAAATCGGCGTCCACCGCCTGGGCCAGGTGTGCGCGGATGCTTTCGGGTGTGTCGTCGGCAATGCCGAGCGAGATCGGTTCACCGCCGGCAAGGGTGATGAGAGCGCGCAATGTGTGGGTGTTCGAACTTGCAATCTTTCGTCCACTCAGAATCTCATCGGGCCGATTGATATCAACGATCTCATCCCCACCGGCCAGGATGGCCACACGCGGTCGACGGGTGACGACTGGATGGGCCACCGCTAACGAAGCGAGGACCCCGAGGGCAGCTGCACCCAACGGTGTCCCAGCGCGGAGGACGACATCCCCTACCCGGATATCTTCCCCCGCCGCTCGGATGTTAACGCCGATATCTCGGTCGGAACTGATCGAGACCATCCCTTCGCCCAAATCAGTGTCCTCTTGCCGAATGACAGAGTCGGCCCCGTCAGGCACCGGAGCGCCGGTGAAGATTCTGACACATTCTCCTGGCTGGATCGACCGGGTGGGGAACTGTCCGGCGGGGACTGTTTCGATAACCCGAAGGCGAATGGGGTGATCCGACGTTGCCCCTTGGACATCCTCTGCGCGGGCGGCATACCCGTCCATCGCGGAATTGGTCCAGGGGGGCACGTTGACTGGGCTGGTCACATCCTCGGCCAGGACCGTCCCCAAGGCGTCATCGAGAGGGAGACGGAGCGCGGGTTGTGGTTGGACTGCTTGAAGGATGTGAAGTGCCGCCTCACGCGCCGGGAGCGACAGGCGGGTCGACGGTGGGGGGGTCACTCAACAACCTCAGCCTTTTCTAAGATCATCGAGGCGAGAAGGTGGAGCCACATCGTGTCCTCAAAGCGAAGGACAGGGCAGGCGGCACGAAGAGAGGTGTCGTCGGTGATGATGGCAATCCATTGCGACGCGAACGGGTCGGTGTCTTGGTAGAAGGGGACGGTTGCAACCGCCCTCCGGAAAACTTCGACCCGGGGGAGGCCGGCCTGCTTGTATCCCTCGACCAAGACAACATCAGCGTCAGTCAGGAACCGTCGGGCAAGCTCACGCGGATCTTGGTCGTCAGGTGCTCGTTCCGAGAGAACCCGAACCGTCGGGGTTACGAGGAGGGTCTGGTCAGACATGGCCTCGTGAAAATGCCGGTAGGAGTCGGTGCCTTGCTGATCGGTCACGGCAGGGTGGGCCGCATGTTTGATGGTGGAAACGCGATGTCCTTGACGACGGAACTCTCCAACCAAGGCGAGGAGTAGGGTCGTCTTTCCAGTGTCCTTCTGCCCGATAATCGACACACAGCGCATGTCAGCACTCCTCTGCCCGCTCAAGGTCTCCGGGGGTGTTCACATTGAAGAATATACGGGACGGTTCACCAAATTCCCGGATGGCAGCCATGGGGAGTCGGTGCACCTCGACCTGATCGTGAAATGCGATGGCTCGACGATCTCCGGAGTCGAGGCACCGTCGGATAGGTTCGGCGCAGGCCGGACCATAGGCCGCACAAAGCGGCTCGACACCCCGGCGTCCGGGACTCTCCGGAATGACCACGTCTGCTTCCTTGAGTCCGTCCGCCAATCGGCGAAGTAAACCAGGCGGGACAAACGGCATGTCCCACGCCACCAGGACCACCGGGGCTGGTGCTTCCAAGACTGCCGTCAGAATACCCCCCAAAGCTCCTGTCCCAGGCATCACATCAGGAACGACCGTGAGGTCTGGACGCCAGGAGGTAGCGTCCTCCGCGTTGGCGACCAGGAGCGGTGCAACTCCTGTGGCCTCCTCAAGCGTCCGCACCAGCCGATCCAGAATCCTCTCGCCCCCAACGATGGCCAGCCCCTTGGGGCCACCACCAAAACGCCGGGCTCCGCCCCCAGCTAGAATGGCACCACGGATATTGGTCACGAGGGTGCGTGTCGGTGAGGATCGCCACTCACGGCGCGCCCCACAAGCCACATCCCGCTGCGCCTCGCGATGTCGACAGCGAGGGTGGATGGAATGGACGGTGTAGCCACCCATGCCATTCCAGCGCGTGCGGCTTTCGCGGCCAGTTCCGCTGAGATCCGACCGGTGACGAGCAAGCCCTTCGCATCCAAGGATTGACGGGCAAGGATCGCCGCACCGACAACCTTGTCCACGGCATTGTGTCGGCCGATGTCTTCGGCATGAAAGTGGAGATCGGAGCCATCGACGAGGGCAGCAGCGTGGATGCCCCCGGCTTCTCGGTAGCGGATGCCGCGGCCGAACAACGTCTTGAAGAGGGCGCGGAGTGTGGGTTGGTCCGGCGGTCCGTGGTGTGTCGTGGCTGGTCGTCGGGGAAGTGTTTCCGGGTCGGCGAGGAATGTGGAAACGGCCCCGCATCCCGAAGCGAGGACGGCGCGGCGGCCGGAGTGCTCGACCTCCTGAACGCGTTCGGGATCGACCTCAGCCCAGAAGCCGAGATCGGTCGCGCAGGGACGAAGGTGCACATCCTCTAACTGGTTGACGTAGCCCTCACCCGCAAGCCACCCAATCGCGAGTTCCTCAAGAAGGTCCGGAGTGCACATCCAGGTGACCGCAGGGCAGCGGTTGATCTCCAGCCAGACTGGCACCTCGTCGACCGCGGCCATGGTTCGGAGGGTCCCGCCGCGTTTGGCCGGTCGGCTTACCTCAGAGGGTTCGGTGCCACTCGGCATGGAGTGTCTCATCCTCAGCCACTCGGACGGACTCCAAGCGGACGGGTGAAAGGAGGGGGCCCAGCTGCTCCGCAATCCAGGTCGCGACACCTTCACAGGTCGGTAGCATCTTCCCAGAGCGAAACGACGGGATCGCGTTGTTCAAGTACGATCCCGCGAGCGGCTGCACGAGGTGCTCGGAGAGTAGCGTGTCGAGATGGGCTAGGTCCAGTACCGTTGTCGTTTCGGCATCCAGGGGGCCGGACACCGTAATCGCGCATCGATAGTCATGATGGTGGCCAGGAGGGTCGGCCGTCCACCCAAATCGTTTCTGGTTTTCGGCGTCGGACCATTCCGGTCGGTAGAGCCGATGGCTCGCTCGAAACGTGACACTCCGAGTGAGGGTGACGGCCATAGCCTAGAATGGCCAGTTAAACGTGGTGCCCAGCCCAACCGAGAGCACACCATTGCCTATCCACTCCTTGAGCTGCCCATTCGGAAAGACCGCGTTGGGGCTGTCGGGTGTGCCGGGGTTGAGCGGCGGTTCGATGGCGAAGGCCCCGGGGTAGGTGACTCGGTAGAAGAGGACAGCCGCTTGAAGCCGGAGATAGACCTTCTGGCCGAGAAACACTCTGACCCCGGCATGTGGCTTCAGATAAATGCGGGTGCCAAGTTCAAAACCACTGATATCCTCCGGGGTGTCGGAGGCGAAAGCCAGTCCCAGACCCGCACCGACATAGGGTGCGAGCTTATGCCAGGTCTTTCCCCCCGTCAGGTTGAGTTGGAGGGAAGTGCCAATCAGGGTGAGACGCTGATCAACCGGACCACTGACGCGCGTTGCCGGCGCATCCCTCGGATTCACGACGAGTCGCTCCATAGTCCCGCGGGAGAACTCGAGGGACAGACCGACGGTCGTGGCCGCCAGAAAATCCAAGCGACCTCCGAACAACGTGCCGTCGTGAGGTGCGGTGCCGATCCGTCCTCCGCCACCGCCGAACGATCCGGCGGTAATCGTCAAGAACTTTGTGCGGGTGATATCACGATAGGGTGAGCGACTCGGGTCGTGTCCCACCTGGGCGGACAGTGGTCCTGCAAGGCAGGCGACGAGACACAGCACCATTGGGGAGCGGACAAGCATCATCAGGAAATCCTAGTCAGGCTTTGGCCAGTCATTTCAACCGGCTGATCGATGCCGAGGAGGTCGAGCACCGTTGGGGCGACATCGCAGAGGGCTCCACCGGTCCGGAGCGGTTGTGGTTCCATGCCAAGCGCAAGGAATGGAACGGGGTTTGACGTATGGGCAGTATGGGAGCCACCCGTCGTGGGGTCAATCATCATCTCACAGTTGCCGTGATCCGCTGTAATCAGGAGACGGGCGCCAGTCCGTTCGGCTGCACTGATCACCCGCTGAAGGCACCGATCAACCGTCTCGACTGCTTGGATCACAGCCGGCAGGACCCCCGTATGTCCGACCATGTCCGCGTTGGCATAGTTACAGAGCAGAAAATCATGATGGCCCTGATCGAGAGCGGTACAGAGGGTATCGGTAATGCCCACCGCGCTCATCTCCGGGGCGAGGTCATAGGTCGCCACTCTCTGCGACGGGATCAGAATGCGTTCCTCACCGGGGAAGGGGGGTTCTTCTCCACCGTTAAAGAAGTAGGTCACGTGGGGGTACTTCTCGGTTTCCGCAGTGCGAAATTGAGTGCAATCCTGTGACGCGAGCACGTCCGCCAGAATGCGGAGCAACGTGGTGGGAGGGAAGGCTTGGGGAAAAGGAAAGTCCTGGTTGTATTGGGTCATCGTCGCCAGTTGAACATGGGGTCGCTCGGCGACGTCGAAGCCTGTGAAGTCGGGCATCGCGAGAGCACGCACAATCTGACGCATCCGGTCGCTGCGATAGTTGTTGCAAAAGATGGCGTCGCCATCTCGGATGGGAGCCACCGGGTTTCCATTCTTCGTGAAGACGATCGGTCGGATAAACTCATCCGTCTCGCCCCGTTCATAGGCCTCTCGAACTGCCCGGACCGGATTGGTGGCTGGCGTTCCCCGACCCGAAACGAGAGCGTCGAAGGCCAGCTGGGTTCGGTCCCAGCGCTGGTCTCGATCCATCGCGTAATACCGTCCGACGAGCGTACCGATGAGGCAGTCCAGCCCTGCGGTGGCCTGTATCTCTGTTACCAGATTCTCGACAACATGCGCTCCACTCATTGGGGGTGAATCCCGCCCATCGAGAAACCCGTGGATGGCCACCCGAGGAACCTCCAAGCGAGCGGCCGCCTTCAGGATCGCACTCAGATGTCGGTCAATCGCGTGGACGCCGCCGTGCCCGAGGAGGCCGAGCAGATGTAACGTCCCACCCGTTTCGCGGCAGTGGCGCGCCAGTGACACCAGAGGTTCCAGGGTGAAAAAGGAACCGTCCGCAACAGCCTGGTCGATACGAACCAAATCTTGGGCGACCACCCGCCCCGCACCGAGATTCATATGTCCAACCTCAGAATTACCCATCTGCCCCGCAGGAAGCCCAACTGCCAGGCCACTCGCATCCAACAGCGTCTTGGGGAGGTCGCTCTCACACAACCCGTGCCATATGGGTGTATCACCGAGCTCGATGGCATTTCCATCCCGGGTTGGGCGGTAGCCCCACCCATCGAGCACGACGAGAACGACTGGGCGACGCGATTGTTGGTTTGACATGGCTCTCCCCGGCGTCTACTATGCCGGACTGTGAGGTTCGCGCCGCAATCTAGTCCCTGGTCAGGGCCCCATCCAGCCTGGATCCTGGCCCTCCTCTTCGCGCTCCCGCGAGGCGGAGTCGTCGCGCAAGGCACCGTCACCCTCCAACGAGCCACCTCCTTCGTCCGCGCCCCAGAAGCCAATGCGACCGTGCTCGGCTCTTTTCCTCGTGGGGCCGCGTTGAATGCTGGTCCGACCCGCGGGGCCTTTCGTCAGGTCACCATCAACGCATGGATCTTCTCCGCGTCCACCGAACAGACCCGTCGAGATGGGTTCGATCTTCGGGTGCGGGCGACCGCTGGTGAGAATATTCGTCGGACGCCCAATGGTCGGATTGTGGGACGCGCCCTCGAAGGAGCTTTGTTCAATCGTGTCGAAGTGCGAGGGGCGTGGTCGCGTGTGACCCGCGACGTTTGGATTCCGGTGTCGGCGGTGGAAACGGCACCCCTGGTTGTGGCTCCGGCCACATCGGCCGCGCGGACAGACAGTGGGGGCTCGTCACGTGAAGCGGAACGGGTAACATTGGCGCCGGGAGCCGTCCTCCGTCTATCGCAAGGTGGACCGCAAGGTGCCTCGATCCTCTCCGAGATGCGGGCTACTGCCGAGGAGCACTCTGGCGATTGGGTCCGGGTGAAGGTGGAAGGATGGGTGCCCGCCTCCGACCTGAAAACAGTCAATCGGGGTACCGAGGTAACGCTTGCCGACCTCCGGGCGAATCCCGAACGATTTGTGGGGCGGGAGGTCACCTGGCGGCTCCAGTTCCTCGCCCTTCAAACCGCCGATCAGTTACGACCGGAGATGTCCGAAGGGCAACCCTATCTCCTGACTCGGGGCCCGCTTCCTGAGATCGGGTTTGTCTATGTGTTGATCCCAACCGACCAGATCGCCCGGTTCCGGGCCATGGCACCGCTGACGGATCTGGTGGTCGATGTGGTCATTCGGGCAGGTCGAACCCGTTATCTTCCAAACCCGGTGGTGGAACTGGTCCAACTCCGGTAAGGAGATCGGCCATGAACGAACTCTTGAAGCAGCGAATCCTTCGGCGCCTTGATGCGCTGGGCGATGATCGTGGATATCAGATCCTCGATTTTATCGAGTTCTTGGAGAGCAAGTACGCCGAGCGAGGTCGACCGACAAATCTGTTCGCGCAGTTCACGGAACGAGTTGAGGATACCATGCGGGCGGGCCGGATTCCCATGCAGGCCATCAGCGGAACCTTGGGGATTGTGGACAGCGCGGGCAAGGTGATGAAGGGTGTCGTCGCGGCAGCGCAGTCGGTCGTCGATGAAGCGGTGAAGGCAGCCCCGGAATCGCCTCCAAAGATTCCACCGACGGCCGATTCCAAATAGACTCCCCCGCTTGTCGCGATCCGACGACTCCGATACGTTTCTCCATGGCAACCCTCCGACCCAGCGTGGGCCTCACCTTTGACGACGTCCTGCTCGTCCCCCGCGAAAGCAATGTCCATCCCCGCGATGTGAGTACCGCGAGTGCCTTCACTCGGGCGCTACCGCTTCACATCCCCCTCGTCTCTGCCGCCATGGACACGGTCACCGAAGCCGAGATGGCCATGGCCATGGCGCGTGCCGGCGGCATCGGTGTGCTTCACAAGAACATGACGATCGAACGCCAAGCCGCCGAGGTCGATCGGGTCAAACGAAGCGAAAGCGGCATGATCCTCAACCCCATAACGCTCGGGCCCGAGCGCCCACTCCGGGAGGCGGCCGTGTTGATGCGACGGTTCCGCATCTCCGGCGTGCCGATTGTGGATGGACTTGGGCGTCTGATCGGTATCATCACCAACCGCGACCTCCAGTTCGAACGCGATCTCGATCAACCGATTCAAGACGCGATGACCAAAGACAACCTCATCACCGCGCCAGTTGGCACCGGGCTCGACGAGGCCGAGCGCATCTTGGCGAAACATCGAATCGAGAAGCTTCCGGTAGTCGCCCCGGATGGGGTGCTGAAGGGGCTGATCACGGTCAAGGACATCTTCAAACGACAACAACACCCCAATGCCAACAAGGATCAACACGGACGTCTCCGGGTGGCGGCAGCGGTCGGAACCGGTGAGGAGTGCCCCAGCCGGGCCAAGGCACTCGTCGATGCCGGTGTCGATGTGCTCGTGGTCGACTCGGCGCACGGACACAGCAAGGGGGTGCTGGAGACGGTGGATCGACTCCGGACGGCCTTCCCTGACGTTCAACTGGTCGGTGGCAATGTGGCCACCGAAGAGGGTGCGCGTGAGCTGGTGCGGCGTGGCGTCGATGGGGTCAAAGTAGGGATAGGTCCTGGCAGCATCTGTACGACGCGCGTCGTGACCGGTATCGGCGTGCCTCAGGTGACGGCGATCGAAGATGCGGTGCGAGGGGCGGGAGACGTCCCCGTGATCGCCGATGGGGGCGTCAAGTACTCGGGTGACGTCGTCAAAGCGCTGGCCGCAGGAGCCGCCTCCGTTATGATGGGTTCGATGCTGGCCGGTACCGAGGAAAGCCCTGGTGAATCGATTCTCGCGGAGGGAAGACGATTCAAGATGATCCGCGGGATGGGAAGTTTGGCGGCCATGCAGGACGGCTCCGCCGATCGCTACTTTCAGGAAGGTGAGCTGATGGCCAACAAGATGGTCCCCGAAGGGATCGAGGGGCGGGTCCCCTATAAAGGCCCAGTCGCCGACGTCATCTTCCAGATGGTCGGTGGTCTCCAGAGTGGGATGGGGTACTGTGGAGTGGCCGACATCCGGGCACTCCAACGGGATGTCGAGTTCTTGCAGATCACCAGCGCCGGTCTTCGCGAATCCCACCCGCATGACGTGACGATCACCCGCGAAGCACCGAACTACAGCGCTTGATTTCCATTCCCATTATCTTGCCAACCGCAGCGAAGGACCCACCGGACGGTGGATATCCTGGGCGGCTGGAGCGGCGGCTGGTCTGAGCAGGTAGGAAGGTTCGATTACACCGATGGTATTGCAGATTTCCGAAACCCAACGTGCCGACGCACGCACCTTTGCCGAATCGCTCCGCCCCGGACAGCGCGTTGTACTGACAACCCATGTGCATCCCGATGGTGATGGACTGGGTAGCGAAGTGGCGCTGGTCCATCTCCTCCGCGCCCGCGGCATCGACGCTCTGATCGCGAACCCCACACCGACCCCACCTCGTTTTAGCTTCCTGTTGGCCGGACTCGATAATGTGGATCACAGTCGGGATGCCATCAAGGTTTTACGACAGGCCGATCTTATCGTCGTCATGGATATCGCCGACGTGGGCCGACTTGGGCATCTGCAGGAGACGGTACGTACCGGCACGGTACCGGTCGGTTGTATCGATCACCACACCAGTCCGGGAGCCCTTCCTGATGGGCCCCGATACGTCGATCCGAGCGCAGCCGCGACCGGCGAACTGGTCTATGAGATGGCCCGCTCCAACGAGTGGGAGTTGACTCGGGCCTCTGCCCGTGCCCTCTACGTCGCGATCCTGACCGATACCGGTGGGTTCCGATTCAGCAACACCCACCCCCGCACCCTCCGGATCGCGGCCGATCTGCTGGAGATTGGCGTCGATCCCGAGGCGATCTATCTCGATGTCTATGCCAACGCCAGCCCCGGTCGCCACCAACTGCTGGCAGAGACCCTTGAGACCCTGGTGGTTGAACCGGAAATCGGGCTCTCCTGGGTCACTGTCCCACCCGGCGCGATGGATCGGCTCGGCGTCAGTCCTGACGATCTCGATGGTGTCGTCGAATTCCCCCGGTCGATCGAAGGGACTCGGATGGCCCTCCTCTTCCGCGAGATGTCCCAAGGTCGCATCAAGGTGTCTTTCCGCTCGGTGGGTGACGTCGATGTGGCCGCTTTCGCCCGTCCCTTTGGGGGCGGAGGACATGTCAAGGCCGCCGGGGCCGCGCTGGAGGGCTCGCTGCCAGAGGTGCAGCACCAGATTCTCGACGCCGCCCGGGAGTTTCTGAGGAATGGTTCGGTCCGTTGACCGGGTTCCCGGCACTGTCCATATTGCCGGTTCGGACCCCTGTGGCGCCGAGGATGAACCGATGACCGATGTGTTTGACCGAATCGAGGCCAGCCTAGACGGCCTCCGACCCTATATCGAATCACACCGTGGCCACGTCGAGGTCATCGATTTCGACGAACACGATGGGCTGCTCACACTCCGTATGGGTGG
Organism: Gemmatimonadota bacterium; assembly: GCA_029262155.1. Lineage (GTDB taxonomy): Bacteria > Gemmatimonadota > Gemmatimonadetes > Gemmatimonadales > GWC2-71-9 > OFTM291. Next base: position 799 of record JAJCZW010000170.1, on the reverse strand, counting down.
AGCCTGCCACGGGTGCTCCGCCTCCACCGTTACGCTGCGGCAAGGAATCGAGGTCCGACTGCGCGACACCGTGCCCGAGGTGAAGCGCGTCGAATCGGTGTGATGATTCCCCCGCTCTGGATATCACTGTGACCCAAGAACTCTCCGCTACCGTCTCCGCGGCCCTCGCCCGGATCATGAACCCCAGGCTCGAGAACGATCTGCTCTCTGCCGGAATGATTCGTGACCTCACCATCGCTGACGGCAAGGTGCAATTCACATTCCTGCTGACCCGCGACGACCCGGCCACCTTAGTGCGTGACGCCCGACGCGCCGTGCAGGCCATCGACGGCGTCAGCGAGGTCAAGATCGCCGTGGTCGACCCGTCAGGCCCACCGAAGGCGACCCATGCCCCCCCCCCCCCCTCCGCCTCCCCCAGGGCGCCGATGTCGGCCGGCCAGCCCACCGCACCGACGCCGGTAGAACTTGCCACCCTGGGTCGAGTGATAGCTGTTTCTTCCGGTAAAGGTGGTGTCGGGAAGTCGACCGTTACTGCGAATATCGCCGTTGCCCTGGCCCAATCCGGTGCCCGGGTTGGCGTGCTGGACGCCGATGTCTACGGGCCCAACATCCCCAGGATGTTCGGTGTGTTTGAGCGCCCACCGGCCAAAGACGGTCGGATTCAGCCGCTCGAAGGACACGGTGTCAAACTGATGTCGATCGGGTTCCTGGTCGATCGCGATGCCCCAGCCATCTGGCGTGGTCCCATCATCATGAAGGTGATCCACCAGTTTTTGCACGATGTCGAGTGGGGCGAGCT
>JAJCZW010000169.1 GCA_029262155.1 Gemmatimonadota bacterium | reverse complement strand
AGAGCGGCCAAAGAAGGAAATTGGCATCCAAACGGTAAGAGCCGGGGATATTGTAGGCGACCATACCATCCTGTACGGCGGCCCTGGAGAACGCATTGAAATCACGCATCGCGCCCATAATCGCGACCCATTTGCACGCGGTGCCTTGCGTGCCGCAGAATGGGTCGTCAATCAGCCGCCAGGGCTATACGGCATGGCTGACGTTCTAGGCTTATAAGGTTTCATTTCATTTTTTCGGAATGGTTTAGGAGGTTTTTTCATGGATATGTTTGGGAAGATTCCCCTCATAGAAATACCGGTCCACGTCACGCCGGATCAGAAAAAGTGGTTGGATAAAATGGTCGACGAAGGTTTTATTGCCGTTCCTCCCGGTGGAACATTGGAAAAAGGATCTGTCATCTCCATGTTCCTTCGTATGTTGATTCACAATGCGCAGGAAGAACAAATGCGCCAAGCCGTGTTGGATGCTGAGGACGAGGATGACGATGATGATGACGATTAAATAGCCCTTGGAAAAGAATTTACTCTCGTAATTTCTTTTCCTTTCAGAAATATACTGTCTCTCCTTCCCCTCCTTTGTAAGGAGGGGCTGGGGGAGGCAGAGTCCCCACCCTTCTCCATATTTTGCAATTTCATCTTCGAAAACTAAATGGTTTTGATTTATTTATAGCCGGGTTTCGCCCCGGCATGACGAGTCACTTTTGTTTTGGCAAAAGTGACCAAAACCATTTCCGCCCGTGCGCGGCCCTGCGGGTAAACTCCGCCCCGGCACCGAATTATATGGCTCGAGAACTCGCTCCGCTCAAATAGCCCTCGCCGAAGAGTCGAATTCGGCACCGCGGCTCCGCCGCGCCCGAAGGCGGGAGTGATTATCAAGAAAGCAGTCCCGTGACCGTTTTTTACAAAATCATGGAATGGCCAGAAATGGTTGCATTTGACCTCAGGCTTTTGTAATTTCAGAAAATTGATGTTTATAAATATGGGCATTTTAAGAGCGAAGAGGTAGTTATCAATCTTTGACCATATCCAGCGAGAGAATTCTCATATGTCCTTCCCCCGAGCAATAACGACATTTCTTATTTTTTTTATCGCCCTTTCTACATCAGGATGTGGAGGGAGATATGCCCTTATTTATCCCTCAAATGATTCAATAGTTTTCCTATCCAAAAAGAATCCTCCTCTCCGGTTTGAGCTCCCAGGAACTAATTGGCTCTTTTACCAACCTAACGATAGCCAAGCCGTCTTTCGAGAAAAGGGGACTCATTTAAAGGAAGTTAAACTCCAGTACATAAGCAAAAAAAATGCTGATTGGTTTTCTCCGGACATGTCAGATGAAGTATTTCTGGAAAAACACTACAAATGGGAAGAAGAATTTCTTAAACAAGATCCCTATTTGAAAGTCCAAGTAGTAGGCCGCAACTTTCAGGGGCCCGTTCAACCCAATCAAATGTGGCTGACGGAAGGAAAGGATTTTAAAGCATATGCCATGTCTTTCATAAAGGACGAAAAACAAATAGTCCTCTTGGCAGTGAGTGGATTACCTAATGAGAATGGGAAGGAATTTTTATTGCATTTATTCGGATCACTGAAATTTCTAAGTGAAGCCCAGGTTGATGAAATAGCCAAATCCGAAGCCTCTTATTTTGAACCCTTATCCAGCTATCCCTAATTATTGGAAACCGAGGGTTTTCCACCTAAGGAAATTAAGTTGAATTTTAATATTCCTCCCATACCTTCAAGAATTTTATTCCTTTTCCTTTGTTTCTCCCTGTCCTCTTGCGCTCCATCTTCCTCAAAAACCTTCGTTAAGCCTGTCGAGGAAATACGCTCGCAAATTGGCCAGGTCCTAGTCATTCCTTTACAAATGTCCGAATTTCCTCCAGAGATATCTGTTATATCTCCTCGCAAATTCAAAGAAGTTAGCGCTGAGTTTGAACCTCTCGTTTCAAAAGCGTTAAAGGATGCCGGGTTTTCAATTATAGACCCCAAGAAAACAGAAGGGGTTTTGGCAACCTTTTTAAAAGAAACTGGAGGGTCGGAAAAGATGATTAAGGTAGATGCTATTGGGCTTAAGGGCCTTGAAACCGGAGAAAGAGCTGGATCAAATCAGAGACCTTTAATTCAAAAGTTGCTCCACCGTATAAAAACCAAATTTTCTGTGGATGCATTACTTATTCCAGCGATTGAGTTTCGGGAGGCAGAAACCTATAGCGTATGGGGCCACTGGGATGGGGCCTGGCAAGCTTTGGATGATAGTGCGCTTGTTGCAAATAAACCAGCAGGAGCTTACCTTTCTGGTGATGGAGTTCTTTTGCCAGGAATCCTTAGCCCAGCAGCGAATAATGTACGTTTGCCAGCTCTTTCCCTTTCTTCATATCTAATTAGCGTTGAAGATGGGCAAACGGTATGGTGGGGTTTTGGGGGCATTAGTTTGCTAGAGACTTTTGATGGCCCTGTAACACCCATTAAGGCTCTACAAGATTCAAAACGTAATGCAGAGGCAGTTAAGATTGTCTTCCGGTCCTTAAATGCCAGTGGAGCCAAAAAACCTTAAATCTCCAGCATGATAGGACCTAACGGATTTTAGGTCTGCTCTTAATTTGGAAAAGGCAACGCTTCCATTTTTGATCAATCAATGCCCATTGGTTCGGAGCGGTTTGTGACTTCGAAACAGTAGAAGTTTTGCTTTCAATTTTTTTTACTCTGGGCATCCCGCCTTCGGATGCGGCGGAGCCGGAACCCCGAATCGACTTTTTGGCGAGAGCTGTTTGAGCGGAGCGAGTTCTCTCGCCATCTTATTCGGGGTGGAGGCGGAGGGACCCCCTTGGGGCCGCAGACGGGCGGAAATGGTTTTGCCTCCTTTTGCCGAAACAAAAGGAGGTCGCCTGCAGGGGCGAAACCCTGCATATAAAAACTCTACAATTTTTTAAACACTTGGTGAGCGGCTTCTAGGGTTTGGTCTATGTCGGCGGCGGTGTGGACTGTGGAGACGAAGGCTGCTTCGAATTGGGAGGGGGCGAAGTAGGAACCACGTTCTAGCATGCGGTGAAAAAATTTGGCATATCGTACCGTGTCTGATGTTTTGGCGGAGGCGTAATCCACGATTGGGCCATCCGCAAAAAACGCACCCATGAGGGAACCAACCCGCGTTTGATAATAGGGGATGTTGGCCTGTTTCGCTGCTTTCCCCAATCCTTCGGCTAATTGCTTTCCACTTCGTTCTAATTTCTCATACATCCCAGAGGCGCTGAGTTTTTTAAGCGTTTCGATACCGGCTGTTACAGCTAAAGGGTTCCCCGATAATGTTCCAGCTTGGTAGACCGGACCTGCTGGGGCAATGAGATCCATAATGTCTTTCCTCCCACCGTAGGCACCCACGGGAAGCCCCCCACCGATAATTTTCCCAAGAGTTGTGAGGTCTGGTTTTATTCCATATAGGGTTTGGGCTCCGCCATAGGCCACTCGAAACCCAGAAATCACTTCATCGAAGAT
>JAJCZW010000168.1 GCA_029262155.1 Gemmatimonadota bacterium | reverse complement strand
CCAACATTCTCGCTGATCACCGCGTTCGCAGTGTCCAGAATCAGCTGGGTTGACCGATAGTTCTCCTCCAGTCGGACTAAGCGTACACCGTCAAAATCCTTCTGAACCGCACTCATATTGCGGACGTCCGCCCCACGCCACCCATAGATGGACTGATCGTCGTCGCCCACGACAAAGAGATTCCCATGTCGGCCGAGATCGCGAACTAATTCGTACTGGGCCCGGTTCGTGTCTTGGAACTCATCGACCAGAATGAATTGGAAGCGTTCCTGATAGTAGGTGAGTCGGTCGGGATGTTCACGGAACAGCGTGAGTGGGTGCAGCATCAAGTCATCAAAGTCCATGGCGTTTGCTGCACGGAACGCCGTCGCCATCGCCCCCATGACATCGGCGGCCACGCTGGTCAGTGGGTCGTTTGGAGCGGAGGCGTGTAAGGCCGCTGGGGTGTGCATCCGATTCTTCGCACTGGAGATCACGTGCTGCACCAGCTTGGGCGGAAAGAGCTTGGTCGAGTGATTGCGCACACTCATGAGGTGCTTAATCACTCGGAGTCGGTCGTCCTCGTCGTAGATCGAAAACCCTCGCCGGAATCCGAGTCGCTCCGCCTCTCGCCGAAGCAACCGGGCAGAAAGTGAGTGAAAGGTGCCAATCCAAAGTCCGGTTGGATCGCGGTCAAGTAGGACGCCAATCCGAGCCTTCATTTCGCCGGCGGCACGATTGGTAAAGGTGACGGCAAAGATCCGACCGGGCGGAACCCCATGGGTTTCGATCAGGTGGGCAATCCTCGCCGTGAGGACCCGGGTTTTGCCCGACCCCGCTCCGGCCAAGACCAGCATCGGCCCAGTGACGTGCTCCACTGCCTCGCGTTGAGGACCATTCAGGCGCGGAAGGGTTGGCTTTTGGGCGGTCACGAAAGAGGCTCGATCAACTCTCGGCCGAAGAATGGGATGAGTGCATCCGGAATCCGAACCGAACCGTCGGGTTGCTGATGCACTTCCAGAAGGGCCGCAATCGTTCTCGGGAAGGCCACGCCAGAGGCATTGAGGGTGTGGACGAACTCTGGCTTGGCACCCGGTGCCGGTCGATATCGAAGCCCGGCGCGCCGAGCCTGGAAGTCGGTGAAGGTGCTGGCACTTGAGGCTTCGAGCCAAGCCCCCACCCCCGGTGCCCAGAGCTCAAGGTCATAGGTCCGGGCGGCACTGAACCCGGTATCGCCCGCGGCCAGTTCGAGGACACGGTAGGGAAGTTCGAGTCTCTGTAACACCGTCTCGGCGTGTGCGGTGAGCAGCTGATGATCCGCCTCGGAATCTTCTGGGCGGACAAGACGGACCAGTTCGACCTTATCGAATTGGTGCACCCGTATCAGTCCTCGAGTGTCCTTCCCATGGGCCCCAGCTTCTCGTCGGAAACAGGGAGTAAACGCCACGTAGGCGAGTGGGAGGTCGCCCTCGTTCAGCATCTCATCCCGATGCAGGTTGGTCACGGGGACTTCCGCCGTTGGGATCAGATAGAGTTCGTCGTCTCCAATCTTGTACACCTCATCGGTGAACTTCGGAAACTGCCCGGTGCCCCGTAACGAGGTTTGGTTGACCAGGTAAGGAGGGATCACCTCCTCATATCCGTGCTCTCCCGTATGCAGCTCCAGCATGAAGTTCGCGAGTGCGCGCACGAGCCGGGCCCCAGTTCCACGAAACACTGGGAAACCGGACCCTGCCACCTTCGCTCCACGCGGTAGATCCAGGAGACCCAGCGCCTCGCCAATCTCCCAGTGCGGGCGACACCCCTCAGTGGGCTCCGATGGGTTCCCCCAGGTGCGAATCACCCGATTGGCCTCGGGGCCTCCTTCCGGGGTGTCGGGATGAGGCAGGTTCGGAAGTGTCAGCAGCAGGGCGTCGAGCCGCGTATCGATCTCGCGTACTTGTTGATCGAGACGCTTGACCTCGTCGCCCGATTGCTTGAGGTCGGCAAGCAGGTCATCGGCCGACTCGCCGTTCTTCTTTCGGCGAGCCACCTCTTGTGATGCAGTATTCCGGCTGGCCTTCTGGGTTTCGACTGCGGCGAGGATCACACGGCGCTCGGCATCGAGCGAAAGCACCTCGTCGAGCGTGCGTCCGAGCCCCGCATCACCTCGGCGGGCAAGCGCGGCCCGGACCGCCGCCGGCTCGGACCGGAGGCGCTTAAGATCGATCATCGCGTCCTATCGCTCGGGGATGCCGGGGAGCAGCCCCCGGAACCCACAGTTGTTATTCGTCATGACGCGGAAGGTTACCGTGCGAAGGTCCATATCGATTGCGGTGACCTGAATCTTGGCATAGAGCGGAAGCAGCAAGAAACAGATATTGAAATCGACTGCGGTGCGAGCGATATACGTGGCACCGACCTCGACGGAAACGCCTTCCAGCGTCGCATATCCCTCGGTATCCGCGATATCAAGGTCATCGAATGGTATGGTGCTTTGCTTGACTCCTGGATTGAGGCGCTGATCGGGGAAACCGGCCGCCCGCGAAGGAACAAACATGGCCACGCCCGCGTCGTCGATGTCAAATAGGAAATCGATCGTAGTCGCCTGATCCAGGCGAACGGAGCGTTGCCCAAAGACCAGAAACGCGCTCGGAGTCGCGACCGGGGTCCCCCGCACCGCGAATAGCGTCACCTCGGATTCCACGCTCGGAATAGTGGCGGGAACCAGCGGCCTGGGGTCCCCACACCCGAAAACCAATGACACGAGGGAAACCCCAATCAGGGCACGGACAGAGTTCTGCATTGGCGGAAGACTAAGGCGGCCCCGAAAGGCGGTCAACCCGCCGCAGTTGCTTGACTTCGGCTCCGGAGCGTCTTTAGGTTCCGGACGCCCCACCATCAGTGTCACCCCCGGGAGGA
>JAJCZW010000167.1 GCA_029262155.1 Gemmatimonadota bacterium | reverse complement strand
CAGGTGCCGATCAGGGCGATGAGTACCCCGTGCACCAGCCGAGCCAGCCCCGCCTCGTCGTGAATCTCCGCCATCCCTTCGGCGATCCCGCTTGCACCGACCGAGGGATGGTGCAGCATCGCGGCTACCGAAAGAGTCGATCCAACCAAAAGGAGAATCCCTACTCTGCGTCCATCTGGCACTGGTTTCGTGCCTGGGCGAATCGTGGTCGACATGGGACTGCACTCCCGCTGGGGTCGAGACTAATGTAGGGTCCTGGCGGTACCCGTCCAGGCGACATCGGCGCTTTCGGAGCGATACCGGACAATCCGTCCAAACTGTCCGAAAGGATTCTGACGACGTGGAGACAAAACTGATCGATCGACGAGTCCGGCGGACTCGTGCCGCGATTCTCAAGGCGTTTGGAGGACTGGTGCTCGAGCGAGCCTACTCCCGGATTCAAGTACGGGATATTCTCGAGCGTGCAAAGGTGGGTCGATCCACATTCTACGAGCACTACCGCAACAAAGACGATGTCTTGCGACAAGCCCTCTCCGGCCTCTTTTCTGTTCTCTCTGAGAGTGTCGCGAGCGACACGATGGCGACCCATCTCCCGGTGGTTATCGATCACTTCTGGCAGAACCGCCGTCTCGCGCGCGGCCTCCTCAACGGTTCGGCACGGGATGTGGTCTCACGACTCTTGACCGACCTAGTTCAGGAAGCGATCACGAGCCGTCCTGGCGCTGATCAACTCGTCCTCCCCATACGACTGGTGGCGGCTCAGATCGCGGGGGCACAACTCGCCTTGATTACCGAGTGGCTCTCCAGTCGGCCACCGTGTTCTGCTGCCCTCGTCGCAGTCGGACTGGTTGATTCCGCTGGAGCCATCGAAACGGCCCTTCGTGACCAATAGATGATGACGTGCGGCAGGTCGGTTTGCCTCAGTCGGATCGAAACACCTCGACCGGATCGACGCGACTCGCCCGGAGGGCCGGTGCCAAGGCCGCCCCAACGCCAATCATGCCGAGGAGGAGTGGGACGCCGAGGAAGACCACCGGGTTGTGAACAGGGGTGTTGAACAGGAGGGGTTTCGCAACGCTGGCCACCCGAAAGGCCACCAGCAGGCCGAGCCCGGTCCCGATCACCACCAACCGGCCCGATTGCCCGAGGACCCAGTGGACGATGCGTCGGCTATCGGCACCGAGTGCCATCCGAACTCCGATCTCGCGAACTCGCTGACTCACGCTGAACGAGAGGACACCGTAGAGCCCCACCAAGGCGAGCACCAAGCCTGCCCCAGCGAATCCGCTCATGAGCCAGGTAAGGAACCGTGGCTTGGCCATCACCTCCGCGAAACGATCCTCCCCCGTCTGGATCCGCCAGATCGGTTGCAGTGGGTCGAGCTCACGGATGGCCCGATGGATAGGAGCGATCACGAAAGCGGGGTCCCCACGCGTCTTGATCGCCATCGATCGGACGGCACCGAGAGTCGACGAGGTGGCGGGTGAGAAGATCACGTAGCGAAACTGACGGTCATCGGGGCCGGTCGCTTTGGTGTCTGCCACTACGCCGACGACAGTCGACCACTCCTCCTTCGCGGCGAATCGCACCTGTCGACCGATCGGATCACGCCCCGGCCATATCCAATCGGCAAACTCCGCATCGATGACGATGGGGTGTTGTGGATTCACAGGATCGGAGGGCTCGAAATCGCGTCCTCGCAGAAGGGGGGTGCCAACGACACGGAAGTAGTTCGTGTCGACCGTGACCTGCGCGATGAATCCAGGGTCCCGCCCCTCGTCGTTCCCATCGCTATCCGAAGTGAGTACGCGGGCTCCGAAGCGCATCCCCGTATGCGGCGCGACACCATCGGTAAACGCGATCTCCTCGACCCCTGGTATCTGTCGCATCCGCTCTTCTAGGCGAGTAGTGAACCCGTTGCGAGCTTGGGCATCGGGATATCGCGTACGGGAGAGCTGCAGATCGACCACCGCGAGGTGATCGATTTGCATACCAAGGTCGACCCGATTGAGCGCGATGAAGCTCAGGGAGAAGAGACCGCCACCAACCACAAGAAGGGTGGAAAACGCCAACTGTAGCACCACCAGACCAGACCGGAACCAGACACGGCCTTCCGATCGTAGGCCGGCCCCGAGCGACCCGGCTCGAAAAACAGCCGCATCGGTCTTCGACGCACCGATAGCCGGAACGAGGCCTACTCCCAGGGCGAGCATGACCGACCCCGTCAAGGTGCCCAAGAACACACGCCGGCTGAGCGCCACGTCGTGAAATGCCATCGACGTGAAGTCGTGGGGAAGTAACCTTGCGAGAGCACCGATGCCACCTTGTCCCACTACGAGAGCCACGACTGCTGCCGTGATGCCAACCAGACACATTTCCACAACAACCTGCCGGATCAGTCGCGCTCGGCCTGCCCCCAGCGCGAGCCGCGTCGCATATTCGCGCCTCCGATGCACTCCGCGGAAGATCAGGAGGTTCATGATGTTCAGGCCACTGATCAGGAGAATTGCAGCCGCCCCACCCACCATGAGGTAGAGGCCCTGTCGGATCTCGGCGCTGGGTCGGAATCCCCCAAAGGGCCTTACCTCGAGGTGCGCTGGTTTTGGACCACTCTCCACACCCCCGTCTGCGATGGCATCAATCGCCCGTTGCGTTGCGTCTGGGTCGGTTCGTAACCGAGCCTTCACCCAGACAAGGAAGAGATCTGACTCTTCCCATGGCATCGGTTTCCATACCTCAATAACGCTGCGCGGATACTTGAAGTCCGGCGGGAGAACCCCGACGACGGTCACCGACTGCCCGTCCAGGGTGAGCGGCTTCCCAACGGTCCCACGCTCTCCTCCCAGGCGCGATTGCCAGAAGTGGTGACTGACCACTACCACCGGTGGAGCGCCGGGAGTAAAGTCATCTGGCTGGAGGACTCTGCCAATAAACGCCGGTACCGGGATGACCCGAAAGAACCCCTCGGAGACGGCCGCAGCCGCGAGCACAGTGGCATCATCGGCCCCACTGTATTCAACTCCACGCTGGTCAAAGGCAGCAATGCCATCGAAGAGGGCCTCCTGATGGCTCCAGAAGTTCCAGTCATCAACCGTGATCGCGCTTCTCACCCTTCCCTCATTCCCTCTTGCCCAGAGATCTACCACTCGCTCGGTATCAACATACGGGACTGGACGGAGGAGAATTGCATCGACGGTGGCCATGATGGTCGTGGCGAGGAACACTCCAAGGGTCAGTGTGCCAACCAGGATCACCGTAAACCCAGGATCCCGCCGGGTACCACGAACTACTTGCCGGAGGTCTCCAACCAGCTCGTCCCACCACCGAAGGCCGTGGGCATCCCGGCTCTCTTCCCTCGCCCGCACAGTGCTCCCAAAAGCCCGCCGGGCCCGGGTGTCGGCTTCGCTCGGTGCGACACCTCCGGCAATCTCTTTCTCCGTTTCCATAGCGAGGTGAAACGCCATCTCGTCGTCGACATCCCGACTGAGGCGTCGGCTGAAGATCCAAGCACGGAGGCGTCGGAACAGATGGGATATCATCATAGCCATCCCGCGTTAGGTCGAGAGCAGAACAGCGTTCATCGCGGCGCTGAACCGTTGCCATCCATCCGCCTCGATGGTCAGCTGTCGGGTGCCTGCCGGGGTGAGTTGGTAGAAGCGGGCCCGTCGGTTGTTCTCGGTTCGGCCCCAGGCGGCGCAGACCCAACCCCGGTCTTCCAGGCGATGGAGCGCAGGGTAGAGCGATCCTTGATTGACAGCCAACTGTTGGTTGGACAACTCAAGGATGCGTTGGGCGATTCCCCACCCGTGCAGCGACTCGGTGCGGAGGGTCTTCAGGATGAGGAGATCGAGTGTTCCCTGGAGGAGGTCCAGCGATGGTGCCATCGTCCGCTCCTGTCAAGCTTCGACATAAGCAAGCAGTCTTCCTGTCGAAGGTCAAGGGGAACGGCGCAAAACCACCGTCGGGGCGAACCCGCTGTCGAGGGGTTGGGTCAGTGTCGTCACCCCGCGCGCGTCCAGGAGATACGCGACGATCGCCCAATACTCACGCTCGGCGAGAACCCCGGGCTGCTGATAGGGCATGGCAAATCGAATGTAGTTGAAGAGGGCCTGGGCGGTATTGTAGCCGGTTAGAAGTTGCGGCGTGAGACGGACCCCGATCCCCCCGTCGACCTCGTGACACCCGACACACTGTGCCTGGTACAGCGCCTGCCCTTCGGCGCGCTGCTCCTCCACCGTCGGGCCAGCCTGGACGCACCCCGCCCCTACCACCCCCACACCAACGGCTAGGCAGATGCGTCCCACTTCCCTCGTTGCCCAACCCGGCCAGCCGGTCAGACCACCTCCACCGGATGCGGCACGGGAATATTCAGGAGATACCCCTTCTCGTTCGGGGGGGCGGTTTCCGGCTGCCCGTTGCCGAGGGCATCGACCGCCCGAACGGTCAGCCGGTAGGATCCGGGTGAAGCGGTCCAGTCACACTCGAAGCGAGTCCACATCCGATCCAGGATTGGCTCCACCAGTCGTGCTGGCGCCCAGGCCCCATCGTCGACCCGCCACTCCACCGTACGGATCCGGCCATAGGGCGAGTAGGCGAAGCCTCGGAGTATCGACAGGCCCGCCGATAATTGGGCCGGTCTCGGGAGGGCCAGGGTGCTCTTTACGTTAAGGGTTGTGATCGGTCCGCCGTCCGCTGGCGCGAACTGGTCAGCCTGCCACCCGTCGCCGATCAACACATAGCTGGTGGTATTGTTCTTGGTCCAGATCGGTGACCGACTGACCTCGATTCGTTGCACCCATTTCACGCTATTGCTCCCGACCCAACCAGGGACCACCGCCCGCACGGGAAATCCATTGTCTGGCGGTAGTGTTGCACCATTCATCCCATAGGCCAGGAGGGTATCAGATTCGAGCGCCTTCGCGATCGGCATGGGCCGGTTGAACGAGCCCTCGTCGGCCCCGAACAAGTTGACCGCTACTGCGTCAGATCGGAGGCCCGCGCGCTCCAGCGCGGTCCCCAGAGACACACCCGACCAACTCGCGGCACCGACGGCACCCGTCTTCCATTGGCCGCCACTCGCGGCTTTGCCGTATACCTCCGGATAGAATCCGCGCCAGTTACCGGCGCATTCCAGATAGGCCAATGTCGAGTGTGACGACATGCGGAGCAGATCATCATAGCCCAGATCGATGGGAGTCTCGACGCCGTCCCCTTCAATCCGGAGTTGATAGGTCGCTCGGTCAATCCGAGGTGTCGGGGCATGGTTGCGCACGAAGAAGCGGTCGTTTGGCGCCACGTATCCGTGCAGATCTTCCAGTCGCGTTTCCAGGTTCGTGGGATGTTGGATGAAGGGGCTAGGATCCTTGACCCAGGGATGCCTGGCCCCCTCTTGTTCAGAGGGGTCTGCTTGATCAATCTGGCAGCTGGCGAGCACGGTTGTCCCGCCAAGCAGGGCCCCGGCCCCTTGCAAGAATGTGCGGCGAGAGAAGCTATCGGGGCTTGTATGATCCAGTGGTTGACGGGACATCGCAATCCTCACATTCCACGGAGAAAACGACGGGACATCCGGAAGATACTGGCATTTCTCTGCCGACAAGAGGCAGCCTTGCCGCCTCTGCGCGGGCCATCGTCGCTCCAAACTCGCGCTGATCCAATTCCCGGTCCATCTTTGGCCACAACCCATCACCCATCTTCACATGGAATCGTGCCATGCGTCATCGCTACCTCTCTTCCCTCGCCGGGCTACTCCTTCTCATTCCACTCGGTGCGGTCTCGCCAGCGAAAGCCCAACATGCCTTGGCTACGGGCCAGGCCTACGACCCAAGGATCCCGACTCCCGCCTCGGTGCTCGGTTACCAGATCGGCGCTCAGTTCACACCGCACCATCTCCTTCTTCGGTACGCTGAACGGATAGCGACCGCGAGCAATCGGGTGACGTTGGATACGATGGCGGTGACGATCGAAGGGCGTGAGGCGCTCTTGGCCGTCCTGACGAGTCCTCGAAATCAACAGCGCCTCGATACGATCCAGCACGACGCCTCGGTTATCGCCAACCCTGACCAATACAGCACCGCAGAGATTGAGGCCGCCAGTCAATCACTTCCAGCCATCGTGTGGCTGGGGTACACCGTGCATGGGAACGAGGCCTCTGGTACCGAAGCAGCAATCGCTCTCCTCTATCAGTTGGCCGCGGGCACTGACCCAACCACCATGATGATTCTCGACAGCGCCGTGGTGTTGATCGATCCGGTCCAAAACCCCGACGGCCATGAGCGCCATGCGCAGTACACCCGCCGGATGTCCAGTGCGACAGCCATCCCGACCGAGAGCGGGGCCATGATTCAGCGTGGCGAATGGCCCGGCGCTCGAACCAGCCACTACTTCTTCGACCTGAATCGGGATTGGTTCATCCATTCTCATCCGGAAACTCGTGGACGGATCGCACACTTCTTGGCTTGGTGGCCTCATGTCACCGTCGACCTTCACGAGATGGGCAGTAATAGCACCTACTTTTTTGCCCCACCGATGGAACCGGTCAACAAGAATGTCCATACGACGATTCGGAAGTGGTGGGAGATCTTTGCCGCGTCGAATGCGGCTGCATTTGACGCCAACGGATGGCCCTTCTTCCGCCGGGAAGGATACGATGAGTTCTATCCTGGATATGGGGTGTCCTGGCCAATCTTGACTGGGTCCGTTGGCATGACCTATGAACAAGCGTCGAGCGCGGGCGGTGCAATTCGGCGCTCCGATGGCTCAGTGCTCACACTCAACAATGCCGCGACCCATCACTATACTGCGGCGTGGGCCACGCTCCGTACCAGCGCCACGCGGGCGCGAGAGCGGGTCAGAGATTACCTCCTTTTCAAACAGACTGCCCTCACCGATCCACCCCGCGACGGCGTCCGGGCGATCGCGTTTGCCCGTGACGTCACCGGACGAGCCGATTCGCTCGTGCGTGTGCTCGTGGGCAATGGGATCCGCGTCCAACAGCTTGTCACACCCCACACCATGCGGGCCACTCCGTATGGAGGTCGAAGCGATCAGGTTTCGCTTCCGGCCGGTGGGTACGTCGTCTCCTATGCCCAACCGCAGGGCCGTCTCGCGCGGGCGATCCTGGAACCCGATTCTCCACTCGACTCGACCTTCATTCAGGAGGAGCTTGAGCGTCGACGCACTGGCCAACGTGATCGATTCTACGATGTGACCTCGTGGTCCCTCCCCTTTGCGTACCGGCTGCAGGCATGGGAATTACCTTCGATCCCATCCGGCACCGAGACGGTCACCTGGCCGCTCTCAGCTCCAGAAAGGGAGCCGCCATCCCGGGCCCAGTTTGGCTACGCTTTCGCCCCTGGGAGCGAGGCATCTCTTGGGGCTTTGGCCTCCCTGCTGCGGGACAGTATCAAGGTCTGGTACGCTCCCAACGGGTTCCGGGTCGGCACCGCCGACTTCCCCCACGGCGCCTTTGTGGTTCGGGTCGCGTCCAACGATCCATCGGTTCATGACAGGGTTTCCCGGGCGGCCAATGCCACCGGTGCCACCATCGTCGCCCTACCCTCAGCCCGGGTGGATGATGGGACCGACCTCGGAAGCAACAGTGTGTTCTACCTCCGTCCGGTCCGGATCGGGTTGGTTGGCGGTCAGGGCATCTCGGGCAACGCTTTTGGGTTTAGCTGGTTCACGCTCGATCAACGGCTACGCTACCCGGTGATGACTCTCACCCTTGGGTCCCTGCGCACTGCATTACCGCAACTGGATGTTGTGATCCTCCCGTCGGCTCAACCGTCGGCGCTGGACACTGCGCTGGGACAATCGGGACGCGACGCACTTGCCAGCTGGGTACGTGCTGGCGGCACGCTCATCACCATGGAGGGCGCGACTACCTGGTTGGCAGACGCCCGAACGGGCTTGGCTCGACTCCGGGTGCGCCACGATTCGCTTCGGGCCGACAGCACTGGTGGGGCTCCCCTCCCTGCTTCTATTCCTGGTTCAACCGTGCGAGCGACGATCGACACGCTGTCCCCTCTCCTGGCTGGGATTTGGGCACCCGAAATCCCCGTGCTCGTGAACGGAAGCAGCATTCTCGCCGTCCCCGCCGATTTGCGCGCGGGCGAGGCGATCATCCGCTATGCCCCGACCGATCGACTCCTTCTCTCCGGCTATCTCTGGCCTGAAACACCCGAGCGTCTCGCCGGGGCACCTTACCTCTGGACCGAGCGGATCGGACGCGGTCGCGTGATCGCGTTTGCCGGCGACCCCAATTATCGGGACATCTGGCGTGGCCTCTTACCCCTCTTTGCCAACGCCATCTTCATTGGTCCCAGCATGTGACGAACGCTGGCGGAAGTACTCCAAGAGATGTACGGCCGCATTCCAAACCCGGCGGTCGCCGACTGATCGCGCGCGTGCGCGAGAACCGCCCACACCTCCGAGGCCTCCTCCCCAAACTCGTAGTGTGGCTGGACGGCCAGCAGCCGACCGAACTCCTCCTCAGCTCCGGCCTGATGGTCGCCGGGCTTGCCATCCTCAGTCGGGCGGTGGGAAGCGAGTTAGTGCTCGCCATATTCTACCTCATCCCGATCAGCGTGGCCGCCTACTTCGTTGGCAGAAGACAGGGTCGGTGGATCGCGATTCTTTCCGGGATTTCATGGACGGTCATCGGCGAAACGATCCAAGCATCGACACCATCAGTGGGAACCCTCATCCTCACCGCCATGACGCGCGTTATTCTGTTCGGAGTTGTGGCCGAACTCCTGAGTTCGCTCAGAGGTGCGTTTGACCATGAGCATGAACTCGCCCGTACCGATGCACTGACTGGGATTCCAAACTCGAGAGCGTTTCATGAACGGGCGGTGCACGACCTGCTGTTGGCGAAACGCTATAAGCGGCCTCTCACGCTGCTCCATCTTGACCTCGATGGATTCAAGGCGATCAACGACCAATTCGGCCATCCCACGGGCGATCAGGTTCTCCGGAAAGTCGCAGTGGCGCTCGGCCAGTCCCTCCGACGAACCGATCTTGTTGCCCGCTTAGGTGGCGACGAATTTGCCGCTCTCCTGCCCGAAACTGGATCCTCGACGGCGGCAGGGGTCGTCGCTAAGCTTCAGGCTGCGCTCTCCGCGGCGCTCGCTGGGACGCCGCACCAGGTAACGGCAAGTATCGGGTGTGTCTCGTGTACAGCAACTCCGGAGCATATCGGACAACTGCTCGCGTTGGCAGATCAGTTGACCTATGTCTCAAAAACAACTGGCCGAGACCGAGCCACGTACCAAACACTGACCTCGTGGGAATCGAACCGTCCTAACTGACCGCATCGTCTCCCTGTTGTTCATCTGACCCAACATGCGTAGGCTTTAGGGAATGCGCCTCAAAGACTTTCAGCGTCTCGATAAGGAATTGGGTCTTTTCGACGTCTACGTGATTTGCGTCGGCGCGATGATCAGCTCCGGTTTCTTTCTGCTCCCTGGCATCGCCGTCTCCTACTCCGGCCCCAGTGCCGTCTTGGCATACCTCCTTGCCGGCCTGCTCATCGTGCCTGCCATGTTAAGCCAAGCGGAGTTGGCTACGGCCATGCCCCGTGCAGGAGGCACGTACTACTTTCTCGATCGTACCCTTGGCCCTTTGGTTGGCACGATAGGCGGAGTGGGGACGTGGCTTACTCTTGTCCTCAAGAGCGCATTCGCGTTAATCGGCATGGGGGCCTATCTGGCACTCATCTTCGATCTCCCCATCGCCCTCACTGCCGTAGTGAGCGCCGTCCTCATTGCGGCGATCAACGCAATGGGAACCAAGGAAACCAGCGGTCTTTTACGAATTTTCGTCCTGATCCTCCTTATGACCCTCGCGGTCTTTCTACTCCAAGGACTCGCGAGTGTGCTGGGCAACCAGTCGACCAACAGCATCACCACTGCCTTCGACCCACTCTTTCCTCACGGCCTGGATGGAGTCCTTGAGGCAGTGGGTTTGGTGTTCGTGTCCTTCATCGGGCTCACCAAGGTGGCCAGCCTCGCCGAAGAGGTACGGGACCCTGATCGCAATATTCCGCTCGGGATGACGCTCGGACTCCTCACGGTAACCCTAGTGTACGTCGTGGGTGTATTCGTCATGATCGCGGTCCTCGGTGTCGATCGGTTGAGCACGAGCCTCACACCGGTGGCTGATACCGCCGGCGAGATGGGTGGGTGGCTTCCGGGTCGGTTTTGGTATTGGCTGATGGTGGGAGCAGGCATCCTCGCCTTTGCCTCGATGGCCAACGCAGGCGTCATGGCAGCATCTCGCTATCCGCTCGCCATGGCCCGAGATAGGATCTTTCCTGATCGATTTGCTGCAACCGGGCGGCGGGGGACGCCTCTCGCGGCCATTGTGTTTACGACGATCATTTTGGTGCTCTCCCTACTGACGCTCGAGGTGCAGAGCGTCGCCAAGCTCGCCAGCGCCCTCCAGCTTCTCCTCTTTGCTTTGGTGAACGTTGCCGTGATCGTCATGCGAGAGAGCAGGATCGAATCGTACGATCCTGGGTTTCGCGCGCCGTTCTATCCCTGGCTTCAGTTGGCCGGGATTTTTCTTGCCCTCATCTTGGTTGCCGAGATGGGGTGGCTCTCGGTCCTCTTCACGGTCGGGGTCACGGTCGCCTGCGTAGGATGGTTTAACCACTATGCCCGGAAGCGGATCGCACGGGACGGGGCCATCTTTCATGTCTTCGAGCGACTCGGTCGCCGGCGCTTCGCCGGTCTTGACCGCGAACTCCGCGATATCCTGAAGGAGAAAGGGCTCCGCAAACAGGATCCGTTTGACGAAGTCGTTGCCAGGTGTGTTGTATTGGATTATCAGGGTGTGGTGCGTCTCGGTGATCTCGTCACCAAGGCGGCCCAACGTCTGTCCGGACGCTGCAAGATCAATGCAGAGGATCTTGCCGTCGGTTTCGGCGCGGGCCAGCTCCCCGGCGATGCCGCAATCGGTCGTGGGGCAGCGTTGCTCCACACTCGGCTTCCGGGTCTTGAAAGCTCTGAGTTGGTACTTGCCCGATGCCCCGCCGGGGTTCAGATCGGTGAGGAGAAGACTCTCCTCGCAGGTCCGGGGGATGGGATTAGCGTCCATATGGTCATCTGCCTAGTGAGCGGACAGGGCGACGCGGGGCGGCATCTCCGAATTCTTGCCCAGCTGGCCAGCCGGGCCGAAGACCCCGATTTCATTCCGACGTGGCTAGGTGCGGGTGACGAACAGGATCTCAAGGAGATTCTCCTTCGAAACGAGCGTTACCGCACCCTTCGTGTCCAACGTGGGACCGCAACCGAAGTCCTTATCGACGTCCCCCTTACCGACCTCCACCTGCCAACGGGGAGCGTTATTGCCTTGCTCGGTCGGAGCGGCAGAGCCATGGTCCCCCGTGGACATATCCTCCTCGTCCATGGCGACCGACTCACTATTCTCGGTACGCCCAAGAGCCTCAGGGCGTTGGCGGAACGGTTCCCTGAAGAGCACCATACGACAGGTGATACCGGTGAAACACCACTTCCTTTAGAGCCCTAGCACTCCATGCGGTCGACAATTCCCCAACCGGTATAGCGGCCCACCGGCTCGGAGGCGACATTACCACCATGCGCTCTCTTTCCTCCTCCCGTCCATTGTGGATTCTCGCCCTTACGTTCCTTTCGGCACCGGGGCTCATCGGCGCTCAGGCCGACGGCGCCTTACGCCAACTCACACCCCACACCTGGGCGTGGATCGCATCCGATGATCGCTCTGCGAATAGTGCCTTGATCGTCGGTGATTCAGCCGCCTTGGTTGTCGATCCCGGGCTGACCCCCGAGGTGGCCCGCGCCTTCCTCGCGGCGGTCAAGACGGTTACGACCCGGCCGATTCGATGGGCCGTCCTAACGCATTGGCATCCCGATCATGCTCTCGGCGCAACGTGCCTCCCCAACCGAGGATTCACGGTCGCAGCACACCCCAAGACGCGGCGCGCCCTTGCGGAACGCGGGGCGCAGGTCGCACGAAACCTGTCAGGCTCCGCTCGCACCGATGCCGAACGGAACGATCTGCTCCAATGCCGGGTCGGGCTTTCGGGGATCGTGATCCCGGAAAGGCGTGTCTTCGATCTGGGGGGCCGCCAGGTTACGGTATTTCATCCTGGATGGGCGCACACTGCAGGCGATCTCGTTGTCTGGGAACCCGACGAACAAGTGCTCGTCACCGGGGACATTGTGATGCACAACGCGAGTCCTGATATGGGTGAGGCCCACCCAATCGAGTGGGCGTCGATCATCGACTCGTTGGTCGCGCTCCAACCTGCGGCAGTGGTGGCCGGGCACTTTGGTCCCAGTGACATCAACGATCTTCGCCGATTCGGCGACTATCTCCATGCGCTTGTTGATCAGGTCCGCCCGGCGGTTGCTCCCGGCATTCCCGCCGATCGGATCGCACGAAGCGTTCGACTCCCCGGGTTCAGCGATTTTGGGCAATACCCACAATACAACGCCACCATTGAGGGCAACGCGGCTCGGGTGGTCGAGCAGTTGCGTTCCCAGCCTGCCCGCCGCGGAACCCTCGCTGGATTTGTCGAGGTCGCCAGCATTGACGTCGGTCAAAACCCCCACCAGATAGCGTTCTCATCCGATGGTCGTACCGCCTACGTCGCGGTCGCCGGATCTGACCGGGTGGCCGTCGTTGACGCCATGCGATATCAGGTCCGCGATACGATCTCCACACCGGGAACACCTTTAGGTGTTTTGCCGGTGGGAGAGGCCTCCCTGGTGGTCACCCGATTCCAACGGGATTCCATCGCCCGGTATGGCCTCGGGGGCAAACAACAAGAGCGTGCGGTCGGTGTCGACGGAACGGGGGCGTCGCTCTTTCATGGACCGCTTCCTAACGGACAGTACCTCCTGTCAGTCGAATCAGCGAACCGGTTGCTCCTCCTCGACCCGACCACGCTCGCGGTCACACAATCGTACCCGACCGGCAAGCGACCGTTCCCGCCAGCGGCCACGCCCGACGGTAGACTCGCCTTCGTCCCAAACTACGACGACGGGACGGTGTCCATTATCGATCTCTGGAATCGACGCGTCATCGATACGGTCATGGTGGGAGAACATCCTAGCGGAGGCGTCGTCCTGCCAGGAGATGTGGTGTATGCCGTTGCGATCCGTGGAGAAGACAAGATCCGCTTCATCAATACGGCCTCCCATCACGTCGTTGACAGCTTGGTCGACGGGATCGGTCGGTCGCCCTTCTCCGTCGTCCTTTCTCCAGATGGTCGGTTGGCGTTTGTCAACAACACCGCGAGCCATGATATCTCGGTGGTGGCACTCCCCGAGCGGCGGGTTATCGCACGCATTCCCACTCCCGACATCCCGATCGTGATGGCGGTTCATCCGACCGGATCCACGCTCTGGGTCTCGTCGGAGGGGGTCCACCGGGTAACGGTCTTCTCCATACCAGCATCCTGGCACGCCTCGGTCCCCACTCCCCAACCGGGAAAGACTGAAGTGGCGGTGATGGGCATGATCCACAGCGCCCACCTGACCAGTGACCAGTGGGGTCTCAATGCTGTGGAACAGGCCATTCGACGATTTCGGCCTGACGCCATCTGTGCCGAGATCGCCCCGGACCGTTGGGAGCGTATCTGGTCCGATTTCACCGAGCGAGGGGTGATCGAGGACCCGCGCGTTCTCCGATTCCCGGAGTATGTCCGCACGATTCTCCCCCTCTCGATCGAACTAGGATTCACGATCGCCCCATGCGCCGGCTGGACCCAGGAGATGTCAGATCTGCGTCAGACACGTATCGCCCAATTCAATACTGACCCAGGCTTCGCCGAACCGCGGGCGGCCTATGCGGAGCGTTTGGCAACGGTACGGAGCCGGCACGACCACCCACTGAACGCGATCGACGACCCCGCGGTCATCCACTCCTCCGCCTACGACGACCGCACCCGAGAAGAGCTCGACTTGTATGACGAATATCAGAACGATGTGATCGGTCCAGGCGGTTGGACCAATATCAACCGCGCCCATCTTGCCCTCATCGATAGCGTTGTTCGCACGCACCCACGACAACGCCTCTTGATCACGTTCGGGGCCGGCCACAAGTATCGGTTCCTCGATGCATTACGGCGACGGGACGATATCGATTTGATGGACCTGCGGCCGTTCCTACCCTAACACTCTGTTCGATGAGGTGACCTATGGGCCGTTGGAAACCCCTTTGTGTCGTATTAATCGGAGTGCTTTCGGGATGTCAGGCGCCTGCACGCGAGGCAGACCTCGTCCTTTTGAACGCGCGCATCTGGACCGGCGATACACTCCAACCATGGGCAGAAGCGTTGGCGGTGCGCGATGGGCGACTCCTTGCCGTCGGCACCAATGCAGACATCCGGCGGCATCAGACTACACACACCGCGGTTCTCGACGGACAGGGCCGATTGGTCACCCCAGGGTTCACCGATGACCATACGCATTTTGCCCAAGCTGGCGCGTTGCTACTTGGGGTCAACTTGCTCGCTGTCTCAACGCCGACCCCGCTGGTTGATCGCGTGCGCGCGGTCCGCGACCACCTGCCGGACAGTGCCTGGATCACCGGTGGCGATTGGGGCGCTTACGAGGATTGGGCAAGTGGGAGCACGGGAGATAGCGGGGCAGCACAACCCACCACCCCACGATTTGCTCCTGATCGAACCCTCATCGATTCGATAACGCCGACGACACCAGTTCTGCTGCGGCGCTGGGATCGGAGTACCTACCTGGCGAACGGCGTTGCCCTGGCAGCAGCCAACCTGTCCTGCAACCAGCGTGTGCCCGGCCTCGAGTGTTTGCAGGGTACCCCAACCGGCCGTATTACCGGGGAGGCACTCCGGCGGATACAGGAGATCATTCCTCCCAAGAAGTTTGGGCAGCGGATTCGAGAGGCCAAGACGGCCTTGGCCCACCTGAACGCACTCGGCGTCACCGGTATTCACGACATCACCGCCCCAGAACAACTGCCGGTATACCAGGCCCTCAACCAAGAAGGCAGTCTCACCGTTCGGATCAACGCCCGTCCGACGCTGGACAAATGGAGCCATCTGGCCGCGGTGGGAATTCCCCAGGGCTTTGGAGACGACTGGCTTCGGATAGGCGGCCTCAAAGGATTTGTCGACGGGATCCAAGGCAATTCGACCGCGCGATTTTACGAGCCCCAACTGCACTCGGGAGAACGTGGGACCTGGCGGGACTCCACCAATACCGGCGCCACCTCGGGTCCTGGCTCCGGGATGGAACCGGCCGGTACGATGGAGTCCAACCTCTTGGGTGCTGACCGAGCGGGTTATTGGCCCCAGGTCCATGCCATCGGCGACCAAGCGATTGACACCCTCCTCGACCTGTACGAAAAAGTGATGCGAGACAACCCGACTCGGGAACGCCGTTTTCGGATCATTCACTCCCAGGTCCTCCGCGGAAGCGACGTAGCCGAACGCTTAGCCCGTCTAGGCATCATCGCTGAAGTCCAACCTTATCACGCGATCGACGACATGCGATGGATGGAGGAGCGCATCGGTGAGCGCGCCCGATGGGCATACGCCTTCCGGACACTCGAACTGGCGGGTGTCACATTGATATTTGGATCGGATTGGCCGGGCACGAATGCGTCGTGGTACACCGCGGATCCGATGAAGGGAATCTACGCGGCAGTGACCCGTCAAACCCTGGACGGCAATCCGGAAGGGGGATGGTTCCCTGAAGAACGGGTCAGTCTCGAAACTGCCCTCCGGGCCTACACAGTCAATAGCGCATGGGCCGCCGGGCAAGAGGAGGTCTTGGGGACGTTATCGGCTGGAAGGCTTGCGGACTTCGTCATCCTCGATCAAGATTTATTCACGATTCCGCCGACGGAAATCAAAAACGTACAAGCCCTCGTGACCGTGGTAGGGGGACGGGTGGTTTTTGATCGAGACACGGTGAACATGCACCCGGCGCCGAACGCACGTCGTGAATGACATCACGGAACCCATCGTTTCCCCGAGGAGTACGGTAATGGACATACGTCTGAGTCGGGAGATGCGGCTCATCGATGTCACAATGATCGGTGTCGGCGCGATGATCGGCGCCGGAATCTTCGTTCTCACCGGGAT
>JAJCZW010000166.1 GCA_029262155.1 Gemmatimonadota bacterium | reverse complement strand
TGATGGGGAGGGGGGCTCTCATGCCTGAGACTTCCGAGCCCCGCGCGGCGGGCGGTGGAGGATGGGCAGAATGGGTTGGTGGAATTCGGATCGCGGGAGCGTACGTCAACTCCGCGACTCGTCGCGCTCGGCCTTGATCCGCTTCAGGAGCGCGGAGGCCGGCTCGTCGGTCGGACCCGAGTCCACGAGGCGCCCTTCGAAGGGGACTTACTCACCGCCGGCGCAATGATGTGCTCCTGGTTATCCTGCTAGGAGAGTCCGTCGTCGCGGAGAACGTGGCGCCGATGTATCCCTAGTGTTCCATCATGCATCGACGGGCTTCTTCGGCAGTTGGGCCCCGTGCCAGACCCCGACCACCCAGACCGCTCGCGGCCCGACCCGGTAGAAGAAGCGGTAGGGGCGCACGATCACTTCGCGAAATGGCAGGTCGGGAAACTCAGTCACCCGGCGTCCCGACTCCGGGAATGTCTCCAGTTGGCGGAGCACCTTCGTGGCGCGCTCCTGGAACCGGCGCGCCGCTGAGGGACGGTCCGCCAGAATGTGCGCCATCACCGCCAGAAACTGTTGCTCTCCGGCCGGGGTGAACCGAACCTTCACCGCCCCGCGTCACGCAGCAGGCGGTCGGCCTTGGCAAGAACCGCGTCGAGGGACCGGCCTTTTCCCTCCCCGATCTCCCGGTCCCCCTGGGCCAGGAGTCGAAGGATCTGCCGCTCCCGCTCCCCCTGTTCGAATGCCTCAACGCTCAGCATGACGGCGGCCGCTCGTCCGCGCTGGGTGATGATCACGGGATCCGGGGAGTGCCGGACCTGGTTGAGCGCCCGTGCCGCGTCCTGGCGAAAGTCAGTGATCGGGATGATGTCGGGTACCCTGGCCATGTCTCTCCGCCTCGTTAAACGTATGTCCAACAGTACGTCCGTCGAGCGCGTTCCACAAGAGCTCCCCCCCCTCCCCCCCGCCATCGCTCATCCGGTGAGCGTCACCGAGCGCCTTGGGCGACCGGGGCGTCGCGCAGAACAACCAGTCCTCGATCCTCGGCCCTTGAACGTCGTCGTGAGGATGGACCACCGCGAATCAAGCGGGCCCGGACGCGTTCAGGCAACGGCAACGGAACGGGCGTGGGCGACTTGCGGCGTCCGTTCTCCGCACCGGAGGGGAGTGACGTGGTCACTCCGGTCTAGCGCTAGCAAACAGGGCGACGCGAGTCATCTGAAGCGACGGTCAGATGTGGTGTGCAGGCCTGTGAGCCGAGTCTCGTCTCCCTGAAGACTATCCATATGGTCACGTTGGGGATACGAAAGGAATCACCACCAACGCGCGGTTCATCGCTCGTGTCTGGCCACTGACGTTGGAGCTACCTGGATGAGTGTGTGGTTGTGAGTCGAGTTCGGTGGGCCCGATACACCCTGACAGTCGCTGCCCTGTGGTGCGGTCTTCGGTCGGTGGGAGAGGCACAGACGCCTCTTCCTCCGATCCTTCGCGGCGTCGTGCTCGACACCCTCCGTCAGCCGTTACCCCTCGCCGAAATCATTCTCTTCGGGGGAGGGGACAACGCTCGGCATGTCGCTCGGGCCGATCCTCAGGGGCGATTCAGTTTCACCGGCCTCGGCTCGGGAGACTATACCGTCACCGTTCGGCGGATCGGGTACCAGCCGATTCGAGTGACGCTCACCTTGAACATGAGGAAGCCCTATTCGGTGGAGTTCCTCATGGTGCCTATCGCCCAGCGACTCTCGGATGTTTTGGTGGAGGCGGAGCGTGGGGCCCGAGCCCGAAAAGGCGGACCCTTACTCACGGGAGAGGTGGTCGACGAGTTTCAACAGCCGGTGCCCAACGCCGAGATCCTGATCAGTGGGTTTCGTCCGAGGAACCGAGGGCCGTTCCAGGTTCAAGCAGACGCCGAAGGGCGATTCCGGTTTCCCGACCTCCGCGCCGGACGATACGCCGTCAAGGTGCGCCGGATCGGCTATGTCCCGATCCAAGCCTCCCTCGCGTTGGAGAAGGCGACTCCCCGGTCGGTCCGATTCGTCATGGCATCGCACCCGTTCGGTCTTCCGGAGATCGGAGTCGTTGCACGCAGGAATGATATTGCGCGAGGTGTACGGCGGGCCGCAGCCTATGATGGAAGGTTCCTGACCCGAGATGACATTCTGAAGGCCGCACCGGTCACCTTTGGCGACTTTTTGTCACCCTACCTGCCGAATGTGGACTCATACGATTTCTCGATCCCCAACCTTGCCATTGGCCTACTCCCACCGTTAGGTGGCACCGTGGCTCGCTCCACCTTCTCGAGCGGGAGGCGGTCCCGCAGTGCCATGCAAAAGCGGATGGACTTTCTCGGACCCCCCTGCGCCCCGGTGATCTCTGTCAATGGGGAGCCAGCCTTGATTGGGGTGGCGATCAACAACTTTGACCCCCAGCAGATCGAGGCCGTAGAGGTGTACCGCCGAAGAGATCCGAGGCATCCGGTTCCGTGGGAGTTTCAGGAAGATCTGGTCTTCCAACGGAGCTGTGGGTCGTTGGTAGTGATCTGGCTCAAGCGTCGATAAGCACCCTCCGGACTCCGGTGTCCAAGGATACGGGTTGGTAACTCTGTTTGTCGACCTCTCCTCCCGCCACAATAGAATCGCCATGTCATATCTCTCAGTGGTGTGAGAAGTGTCGCCCTATCGTAATAGGGAGTTCCGGGGTAGCCTTTCAAGCAGGTAGCCCAGCGGAGACAGGAACGCCGGTCCCTACGTTTTGGTCGACGGCCTCTGCTGCGTGCTCCATTTCTCTTCACGCCCTTTCACAACTCAACCGATTCCCTAAGGGGGTATCTATGTATTCACGCATGACGACCGGATCTGCGAGCGTTGGACGAAGGGGAGCAGCGTTACTGGCTGTGTTAGGTGTATTGACCCTCGCGACAGCGAGTCCGACGATAGCACAGATGGGAGCCGGGATCTCGACTGGGGCCAAGCTCGACCTTACCCATGTATCCGCCGAAGCCCGCACCGCCTTCCTCGGAGGGGTAACCGACCTGGCCAATGTCTTCCCCGCGAGAGGGATCACACGGTTGCAAGAGGCCCTCACCATCGGCGAGACCTTCGGCCTCGCCCGAGTGTTCTGGGCAACGGCTGCTCCGCTCAGCACGGAAGCGCGGACCGCCGAGCTCGACCGCGGAGTAGTCGACGCCGCCAAGGGGAGTGTGGCAGAAGCCACCTTCGCCATGGCAATTCGGGCCCAGAGGCTCAATCGGCCGGATGAAGCCAGGAGTCTCTTTCGAACCGCCCGGCAACTCCTCCCGGGTGACCCGTATGTTGCGTACTACGCCACCATCGGCAGCTTTGGCCCCACCACGACCGCAGCGGATCGGTTGATCGCGCTCCGTCGTCTCACCGAACGCTTCCCTGATCTGGCACCGGCCTATAACAACTTGGGCTACACGCTTCATGCCAATGGAGATCGCACCGGTGGGCTGGCTGCGGTTCGCAAGTATGCTGAGCTTGCCCCCAACCATCCCAATGCCAAGGACTCGTACGCGGAGATCCTCCAGTGGGAAGGACGCTTCGACGAAGCGATTGTTCTGTATCGGGAAGCCGCCGCGATAGATCCTACCTATGTAGCAGCGTATACCGGGATCGCCGAAGTGCGGCAGCTGCAGGGGCGTGGTGGTGACGCGCGTGCTGCCCTCATGGAAGGCGTTGGCCAGGCCCCAACTCCGGCGGGCAAAGCCAATCTCCAGCGCCTGATCGCGCTCAGCTTTGCCCTCGACGGGAACCGAAAGGGAGCGGAAGAAGCCCTGGGCACCGCGATGACCACGGCAACTCCAGCGAACCTGCCCGCGCTGATCAGCGGGATACATCGGGATTTCGCTCGGGTCAACGCGATGACCGGGAACCCCAAGGGGGTTGCCCCGCATCTCCAAGCAACTACCAACCCCAACCCCGCGGTGAACGTGGCCGACGCCATGTTGCTTGCCTCGGTGGGGATGAATGCCGAAGCCCGGGCCAAGTTGGACGCAGCCAACGCTGACCCGGCCGCAGGGCAAAACGCCTACGTTACCGGCCACGCCCCGATCGTTCGAGCGATGATACTGGTAAATGAGGGGAGCGCCGAGTCGGCGCTGACGGAAATTGCTACGGGAGACGTCACCATTCCACTCGCGCAGGCGGTGACGGCCTTGGCGGAGCAACAACGCAAGAACACGACGACCGCACGGCTGATGCGAGACCGGGTGTTATCTGACCCGTTCTTCGTGGCGGGGAATCGCGAATTGTCGCTGGCGCATATGCTGGCGTCTCGAGTGAAGTAGGGATGTCATGCCGGAGGTCTGGCTAACGCCAGATCTCCGGGTTCCCCTCTGTTTGTCGGTTGATCTGACCAACAAGTACACCCTGATTCGATTCCGAGAGACAGGTGCTCAAGGTCGTTGCACGTTCCATCCCCGTTGGGTAGCGGGGGCTGATCCGTTTTGCTCCTCGGGCGCCGAAGTAGCGAATGGCGGCATTGACCGCACCGGGGTCTCGCGTTGCTAGGGCCTGGGCAGCATGGCAATCAGCCGCCAGCTCGGCTCGT
>JAJCZW010000165.1 GCA_029262155.1 Gemmatimonadota bacterium | reverse complement strand
AATATCAGTTCGCGGATAGGCAAAGCTCCCGATCGGAATCCCGAAGGCGCCCGTTGGTCCCCAATTGCGGGACACCTGGCCGAAATGGACTCCACCCCACTTCCATTGGGCTGTGAAGTACCCCTCAATGATCCTATAGAGCTGCTTAAAGTCGTTATCAGGACTTAACGGGCGGTAATCGGGGTCGTCCTTGAGCCTGTTTTCCGCCGCTGCGCGCACGCTCGCGACCACTGGCCCAATGCCCATCGTGAAGGCTGCATCGGCATACGGACGGATTCTGCCGGGGCCTCCGGGTTGGAGCAGTTCGCGGCGACCTTGGCTGTAAGCTTGTACGCCGGCGCGGGGGGCGATGCGCCACCATGCTCTTGTGGATGGGAGGGCCCAGCCGCGAAGAAGTTCCGCTGCCAGTCGGGCACCCGGTCCGTGGGAGTTCCTCCGGGCGTCACGGAGAGCGGCGAGCACATCCGCCAGACGTAGGGGGCGGATCTGGGGAGACGGATCGATGACTTCCCCCCGGGCGATCAGGTGTTCGAGGAGGGGGAGGCGCGGGTCGTCGAGTGCAAGGTAGGGAGAGGCTTGGGCTCGAAGAGTTGGGAGCCCCGAACCTAGGAACAGAATGCTCAGGCCCAGGAAGAGGAGTGATCGGCCATGTTGGGGGAGTCTCATCGGGAGACCGGCTATCGGAGCAGGGCGACGAGGATTGTCGCGGTGCTTGCAATCATCGAGGCCAGAGCCGCCACGATGGTGCTGTTGTCGCGTGCTGGGCGTTCTTCTTTGAGCGGCACAAAAACAGCCGAGCCCGGCTGGGGACTTGGGGTGTGTCCTCCGAAGAAGAGAAAGCCACCGCGTCGGGTTTCAATGTGGCCGTTGGCGTGGCGGACGCTGGCGTGGCTCTGGTCGCCGGTCAGGGTGACACCGCCGGCGGCGCTGATGTAGTAGTCAAGTTTTTTCCCACGCTCCCACAAGACACTCCCAGGCGAGTTGACGGCACCCTCAATCCGGACGCTGGGCTGAAACTCTGGTACGTCGATTTCGTCGCCGGGCTGCAAGACGATGTCGGCCGCTGACCCCGGATTCCTGAGGGCGGCGGAGAGGTCCACATCAAGACGTCCCACGTCGCCCGCCACGCGGAGGAACCGGGCCCCTTGGAGATATCCTCCGCCGGTCACTCCGCCGGCACGGGCGATGAGATCACTGAGGCGGTCGTGCTTGGTCCGGAGCGAGTACATGCCCGGAAAGCGGACCTCTCCAAGGAGGCTTACGATTCGTTGATACTCGAATCCCGGCTGCTGGAAGATCAGCACATTGTCCCACGGGGCGAGTGGTACCTCTGGGGTGCCACTACCCCGAAAGGCGGGGCCCGGGGGGCCGAGCGGCCGCCCCAGGCTGTCACGATCAAAGAGATAGGTCGAGTCGAGCGGTACCCGAAGGGTGGTGGCGAGTTCTCCATTTCCTCGATTCTCCGGAAGCCGTGCGATCTCCGCGCTGTCAAGCCAGGCCCCCGGGGCGAGGCCGCGGGCCTCAAGCACGAGGTCTCGTAGCGTAATCCCGTCGCGCCATGGGACGGTGATGGGGTCGTTCACAGCACCAGTAATCGACACCATCCGATCGGCGCGCATCTCAAGGCGGCTGTAAATCACGACCGAATCGCGGTCCTCCAGAAGGGGATCCTCCAGCCAGAGTGAGGTGCTATCGGGCGGGAGGGCCACCGCCATGATGCGTCGGGTCTGGTCGGTTCGGTTGACTCGCGAAATGTGTGCCCGCACGTCGTAAGTGGCCGGCTTCAGCCCGCCCGCCCGGGCCACGAGCAGGGAAAGAGTCATTTCGGGCTCTAATCCGAAGCGACCAGGGAGGTACACGTTTCCTTGTATAGTCACCGAGTTGCGCTCGGCGTCGGGGATACTGAATACCGTGATGACGTCGCCATCTTCCAGCGGTACAGGAGGGATCTCCGCGGAGGCGGCCGGTAAAGGAACGTCGAGTGTAACACGTTGCGGTCCGATCAGTGTCCGCTGCACGGCTGGCACAACCCGTTCAATTGCCAGGCGAGTGCGGGTCGCGTCGGCGAGCAATCCTCCTGCCGCTGCGATCAGATCGGTCAGGGTCTCAGGTGGGAGCAAGTCGTACAAGGCTGGTCGAAGCACGCTTCCGTTCACCTCCACTCGCCTCGTTCGCACGTCAACGAAGATGACGTCTCCGTTTTCGACGCGGATGTCGCTCCCAGTGTTCCCTGCAAGCAGATACTGATAGAGATCGAAGGTCGTGGCGGTGCGCCTTCCTCGCCGGACGGCTACGGCGCGGGGGTTGGCAAGTTCAGTGATTCCTCCCGCAGCATACAAGGCCGTGAGTATGGTGCCGAGAGCGCTGATTTGGTAGGCTCCTGGTCGATTCACTTCACCCACGACATACACTTGCACTGCGCGGACGCTAACGACGGAGAGATCGACCAGCGTGGTCGCCCCGTCGCCCCGGTGCACCCCGGAATACACCCGACTCAGTCGATCTGTAACCACGCCTCGGGCTTGCTCCAGTGTCAGGTTGGCTAGGTAGACTTGACCAGCCTGCGGGATGAGGACAAACCCCTCGCGGGAGACAGCGAGCTGGAGCGTCAGTTCAACGTCACCTGTGAGAATGAGGACGAGGATGTCACCTGGGCCGAGCTGGTAATCCTGCGGGACGGGGCCCGCCAGCAATGGGCGGAACTGAGTCGTGGTCCGTCGGAACACATCGACACCGAATATTCGGCTGGAGGTGGTGGGCTGGAGGTCATGGAGTACAGAGTCGACGCTCTCGGGCACGCTGGGGGCCATCGCGAGACCTAGCGCGCGCATGGCGGCCAGGTGCGAGGGTGTCACTGCAAGAGTGTCGTTGGGGTCGTTAGCGAGTGTATTGTCTAGAAAAGCGTCGAGGAGTGACTGAGGGTAGCCGTTTTCTCGCAAGCGGGTCCGGATCTGCTCGGGTGTAAGGCCCGAGCCACTGATACGCTCCCGAACTGCCGCCGCTGCGCCGGGTTGCTGCAGGAAGGCTTGGACTTGCTGGGGGCTCGGCTGTTGGGCGGAGAGGCTGAGCGTGGAAGCCAAGGTGACCAGGAGGGCAAGCCCGTACCTCGATCCGGATGGCTGCATTGTACCATGCTTTTGAGCGGGGCGGGGAGGGGTGTTCCCAGACGGGGGCTTGCTTCTCATCAGGTCGCTGCCTTTCGATC
This sequence comes from Gemmatimonadota bacterium, assembly GCA_029262155.1. Taxonomy (GTDB): domain Bacteria; phylum Gemmatimonadota; class Gemmatimonadetes; order Gemmatimonadales; family GWC2-71-9; genus OFTM291. The sequence goes on along the minus strand of JAJCZW010000165.1, from coordinate 8,700 downwards.
CGAAAGTACTAGCTGTCCTTGAAAAGAGGTCGGGAGGACGTCGGGAAGGGCCTCGTGGTGGAGAGACTCGCCTACCAGACTGGACAGCAGGGCTTTCGTCCGCTCTCCGTCTCCCAGGCGGGCTACCTCAAGCAGCGCACGGGCATCGAACTCAGTAAGGGTGGGGCTTGCAGGGGCGTGGGCTATGAAAATCTTCTCGTGCTCGGTACGCCCGTGCTCCTCGGATTCGAGGAAGAGTTCCTCGAACATCTTCTCACCTGGGCGAAGGCCTATGAACCGGATCGGAATATCCTCCTCGACCTTGAGACCGGAGAGTTCAATCAAGTCTCGGGCCAGATCTACAATACGGACCGGCTGCCCCATGTCCAGAACGAATGTTTCGCCACCGCGGCCCATCGTCATCGCCTGGAGTACCAATTGGACGGCCTCGGGGATCGTCATGAAGTAGCGAGTTACGTCGGGGTGGGTGACGCACACCGGGCCGCCGGCCGCGATCTGTTCCTGGAAGGTGGGGACCACGCTTCCACGGCTCCCGAGGACGTTCCCGAACCGCACAGAGAGAAAGTGCCGCCCGGAGCGTGCCGCGGCCGCCGCCACCAGGTGCTCGGCCACACGTTTGGTGGCTCCCATAACATTTGTCGGATTTACGGCTTTGTCCGTAGACACCAGAATAAAGTGATGCGTCCCGTGCCGCACGGCGACGTTGAGCAGGGCGAGTGTACCACCAACGTTGTTGTTCACCGCCTCCTGTGGATTCGATTCCATGAGGGGGACATGTTTGTGAGCGGCGGCGTGGAACACCGCGATTGGGCGAAACTCGGTGAAGACTGAATCGATTTGATGTTCATCGCGCACATCGGCGATCACGGCAGTGAGGGGAAGTGTTGGGTAGAGTGACCGCAGTTCGTTCTCGATGGCGAAGATGCTGTTCTCGCCATGTCCCAGGAGAATGAGGTGCCCGACCTCTAGCTGCGCCAGCTGCCTGCACAACTCGGACCCGATCGAGCCACCGGCGCCGGTGACGAGCACCGTTTTGCCGGCGACATGGGTGCCTACTGTGGTTCGGTCCGTCTGAACCGGTTCCCGCCGAAGGAGGTCCTCGATTTGTACCTGCCGAAGGTGGCTTACCGTGACCTTCCCCGTAAGGAGAGCATGAAGGCCGGGAACGGTTAGCACGCGAAGTTGTGCTTTCAAACACCTGTCCCGCAGATCACGAATCACGAAGCCAGGGGCCGCTGGCATCGCAAAGATAGCACTAGTGACGCGATGAGTGCGGGCTACCTCGGCGATGGTCTCCCGGTCCCCGAGCACCGGCAGCCCTCCGATGATCATGCCTTCTTTGCTTCGGTCATCGTCTATAAACCCAACCGGCTCGAGATCCAACGCTGGAGTAGCACGAATCTCCTTGGCTAGTGAAGAGCCTGCATCGCCCGCGCCAAGGATGATGGTTCGGTCGCTACCACGTTTCCCGCGACACGCGATATGGTACGCGTACTGCAGGGTGAACCGGATCCCACCAGACCAAGTGATTGTGAGTAGAGTTGCAATGATGGGTGTGGAGCGAGGGAGAGTTGGGCCCCGAGGGAGGATGGGAAGTTGTAACACCGTGTCAAGCAGTACGGCAGCCATGCCAGAAACCGTCAGAGCGGTGGTGAGGGAGAAGAGCTCGTCGAGGCCCGCGTACCGCCACATCCGGCGATAGGTGCCCGTGATCCAGAGGGCGGCGAGCGCAGTACCCACGGCCGAAGCCGTATAGAGGGCGGCGTGAACTGCGTATGGTCTGACCTTTTCCAGATCACCAAGACGGATGGTCAGTGCGGTGAGGGGTATGACCATCCAGCCCAACAGATCGGTCAACAGGAAGGTGCGGTTCCGGAAGAGCCGGTCCCAGCGCTCCACACGAAAGCCATGCCCGTCGGAAGATTCCCGCCCTCTTACTTCGCTCGGCCCTTGCGTCTGATCGACATCATCCCTGCCTCCACCACCCATCTCTCTTCCCCCTTCGAGACGTGGTTTGCCTAACTAATCTTCCCGCGCAGTGCGGTGACTCCTTGGATTCTTGTCCGTCAGGTCGATTTCGGCGTGCTGTCCTCAAGGCCCACACAAATCCCCGGAGCACTTTGGGGCCGAGGGCAAAGCTCAACGATAACAATCTCGCGCTAACGTTACAACAGGGAAAAGGGATTGCTGTAACACCCTGTCACGGGTAGGGTCTTTCACCATGCGCGCGTCCTCGACGCACGGTGACCCGCGTAGCGCTCAGTGGGGGTGCCTGCCTGCAGCAGTGGCCGCCTCCGCCCAGCAATCTCAACCAGCGTTGGGTCCGCTCCCAGGGCTTCTGCGAGGCGAGCGACTCCGCGAAGGGCACCCTTTCGGTCGAAGGCCAGCCTGATCGTGAGGAGGATAATGCGAAGGTCGAGCAGCGCACTGCCGCCATGCTCCAGGTACAGAAGCCCTAGCCGAAGCTTCCACGGCCGGATGAGTTGATCGTACTTCAGGTCCGGGTCGGGGCTACCTTCCAGAATCTCACCTTCGTCCGCGAACACGATTGAGGCAAGGTCGGTGATGCCGGGACGGGCCACGAGCAGCCGGCGCTCGTCCGCCGTATACCGCTCCACTGCGCTCGGTACTTGTGGTCTTGGGCCGACGAGGGTCATGTCGCCCCGGAGGACATTCCAGAGTTGAGTGAGCTCGTCCAGCTTCCAGCGGCGCACGAGGCGCCCCACCGCGGTGATGCGGGGGTCATTCCTTGCGGTAGAGGTCCCGCCCGAGGCATCCGCCTGAGGCTTCATCGAGCGGAGCTTTACCATCCGAAATGATCGTCCCCCCTGGCCTGCGCGGGGGGCAATGTAGAATGGGGAATGTCCATCCTGTAGCCAAACGGCGAGTATTGCGGGGAGCAGGATCGGGCTGCTTCCAACCAGACCTGTCAGCGAGAAAACGATGTCCGCGACGCGCTTCATGCCGGTCCACGATCAGCTAGGGAGGCCTTGCGCGCCCGGACCAGGGTCCGCGCCCGCTTCACAATCGCGGCCTCATCCATCCCGCATCTGGCGCGGAGGTACTCTTGGGAGCCAACGATGGACGAAAATCCTTCGCGAATGCCGATTCGGTGGAAGGCGAACGGGACCACGCCGGCCTCGAGGCAAGTCTCCGCCACCAACCCGCCGAGGCCACCGCCCACCACATGCTCTTCGATGGTGAGCAGGCAGCCCGTCTCCCGGCACGCGCGAAAAAGCGTCTCGTGGTCGAACGGTTGGAGCGTGTGCACGCTCAACACGCGGGCTTGTAATCCTTCGGCGGCCATTCGATCTGCGGCACCAAGTACCACACCGAGGATACCTCCAGTCGCGGCCATCGTGAGGTCGTCTCCCTCACGGAGGGTTCGAATGGTACCGAGTACGAAGCGCTCGTTCGGCGCGTTGGTCCGACCTGCGTTCGACTTGTCAAGCCGCAAGTAGCAGGTTCCTGGCGCGGTGGCAAGCGAAGCGGTAGCCTCTTCCGCTTCCCAGAGACAACCGGGGGCTACGATGGTGATGTTCGGGATAGCGCGGAGAATCGCGAGATCTTCAGTGGCATGGTGAGACATACCTAACGAACCGTAACTGAATCCGCCACCGATCGCGACAATTTTGACGTTGGCGCGATGGTAGGCGGCATCGTTGCGGATTTGCTCCAGCGCGCGTAGGGTCGGGAAATTCGCTATGGAGTAGGTGAAGACGATCCGACCGTCCAAGGCGAGGCCCGTCGCGAGGCCAGTCATGTTGGCTTCGGCGACGCCCGCGTTGAGGAACTGCTCGGGCCTCTCAGTTGCAAAGCCCGTGAGGACGCCAAAGCCGAGGTCTCCGGTTACAAGGAAGATCCGTGGATCCGCTTTGGCGAGCTGAGTGAGCCGGGCAACGAAGGCGTCTCTCACGTCCGCTCCAACTCGGCCAACGCACGGTCGAACTCTCTCCCCCGGGCGGTGCGGTAGTGCCAGAGGACGGTGTTCTCCATAAAGGAGACCCCCTTGCCTTTCACCGTGTGCGCGATGACGACGGTCGGCCTGCCTGGCGTGGATGGGAGCGTCGTGAGCGCGGTTGTGAGGGCGGTATGGTTGTGACCATCAACTTCAACGACCCCCCATCGAAACGAGCGCCATTTCTCCGCGAACGGTTCGAGGTCCAGCGTTTCCCTCACCGGAGCAAGGCTTTGAACCTTGTTATAGTCCACGATTGCGACCAAGTGGTCGAGTCGGTGGTGGCCTGCGAATAGGACCGCTTCCCAATGGGACCCCTCGTCGCATTCGCCGTCGCTTAGGAGGACGACCACCCGGTGCCCACGACCGTCAAGGGTCGCGCCGTAAACCATGCCGGCTCCCACGGAGAGGGCATGCCCAAGGGAACCGGTAGACAATTCCACCCCCGGGACGCCCACGTGGGAGATATGGCCACAGAGAGTAGATCCGTTCTGGCAGTGTGAAGCCAGCCGGTCCGTGGGGAAGAAGCCTCGCTCGGCCAGCACGGCGTATACCCCGGCACCGGCGTGACCTTTGCTCAGGAGGAACCGATCGCGGTCCGGCCAATCCGGCCGGGCTGGATCGACCTGGAGGATCCCCCCATACAAGACCGCAAGAACGTCGGCAATGGAAAAGATGGCTCCAATGTGCGAACTCTCTCCCGCGTTGGTCATTCGAAGGGCATGGATCCGGATCCGACGGGCGAGTTCTCGTGTGTCCCCTAGCACCCGTAGAACTCACGAACAGAGTGGCAAATGGTGTCGACCTCGTCATCGGTAACGGTCATATTCATGGGGAGCATGAGGCAGCGTTCGAAGAGGCGGTCCGTTGCCGGCAGGTGGGCCCGGAGCCCGAGCGCCGTAAACTGATGAACCGCCTTTCCACCCCACTGAAGGAGCGCCCCAATCCCGCGCCTACTCAGGTGGGTGAGCAGCGCGTCACGCTGTTCGGCCTGCAATTCGTAATTCTGGAACACGTCAAAGTGATCTGGGTGTGCGTTTGGTGCCGGTGGCAAAGAGAGTTGGGGCATGTCGCCAAGTAGCTCCTGGTACCGGGAGGCGAGGGTACGCCGCCGGGTGATCGTGGTGCCATACGTTGCCAGTTGATGGTCCAGCACCGCGGCCTGCAGGTTGTCCAGGCGGGAGTTGAGCCCCCACCGCTCTACTTCTCCGGTCTCGTTGCGTCCGTGATCCCTGAGCAGTCGTATCGCCCGTGCGATATCGTCGTTGTCGGTCACGACGGCCCCGCCGTCTCCGAGGCACCCGAGGATCTTGGCAGGATAAAAGCTGAACACGGCGCCGAGGCCGAAGGTGCCGGCAAACCGCCCCCGGTAACGGGAGCCGAGGGCTTGGGCAGCGTCCTCGACGATGCCGAGACCCTGCCGGGCCGCCATGGCTTCAAGAGGAGCCATAGCGCAGGTGCGCCCATTGAGGTGAACCGGCAGGAGGAATCGGGTGCGCGGTGTGAGGGCTCCCTCGATTGAGGCCGGATCGATCAGGTGATCCTCGCCGCAATCCACTGGCACAGGAGTGCCACCAGCGTGGGTAACCGAGGCCGCGCTGGCGACCATTGTGTGCGAGGGGAACACCACCTCATCGCCGGGTTGGAGTCCCACGGCCCGCCATAGCATGATCAGGCCGTCAGTAGCGTTCCCAACGCCGATGGCATGGCGGATCCCGAGGTACGCGGCCAGATGGTGCTCAAAATCGGCGAGATCTCGCTGCTGAATGTAGGCGCCGCGGCTCACCACATCGCGGAAGATGTCCACCAGGGCATCGGCCTGCGCCGCGAAGGCTCCTTGATACCGGAAAAAGGGGATGGCGCACGTGGGGTGAGTGTCCCGCATGATCAGTCGAGCACGGCGAAGGAGATGTAAGGGTCCCATTCGAATCGCTGGAGCGCGAGGCTTCGTATCCCCACGGCCTCTAAGAGCGCACGGGTCTCACCAGGCCACTGCGGGTTGTCCAGTTCGTCGAAGGCAAGGACCGCACCTTTCGGCATCCGGGGGAGCAAACACTCTAGGGCAGCCTTGGTGGGTTCGTAGAGGTCGACATCGAGGAAGAGCAAGCTCACGACGAGGTGGGGATGTTCGGCGAGAAAGGTAGGGATGGTCTCCGTCAGGTTGCCTCGAACGAGGTGCACTTTGTCGATGTGGCCGAGGAATCTGTCCCGGTCGTACTCGGCGATCAGAGCACGCAGTTCTTCATAACTGTCGGCTGCTAGCCCACCCCGATGGTGAGTTGCGGTGGGGTTGTGGTCCTCCGGGGCAATGTCCGGAAAACCGGCGAAGGTGTCAAACCCATAAATGCGTCGGGTAAGGTTTTCCGGCTCGAGCATGGCACTTAGTTTGGCCCAACTCATGAGGCCGAAGCCACGGAACACCCCACACTCGACGACTGATCCTTTCACGGGCAGCGCGAGCTTAAAGAGCTCGTACAGCCCGAGAAAGCGCTTCAGGTGCTGCCGCCGGACGTACTTAGGAAAGTTTTCAAGACGAATCTCGATCGGATCGGGGCACTGCTCGAAAAGGCGTGCGACATTGGCGCCAACTTGTGTTTCCTGCGCTGTCCGAAAACGATTCATCGACACCACCCAAGCGAGGAAGACCCTCTGCCAATTCAGGAGGCAAGGGAGCTGCTCGGCAACACCGGCCCGTGCGCGTACCGGTTAAGATAAGGGTCACGGCGGATCGTCCACAACCCGGCTCCCCTCCCCGATTGGCGAATGCCCTGTTACCGTTCCACTCCGTTGGTGACTCCCACTCCACGGAATGACCGCGACGACGAGCCTCATGGTCCTACCCCAGGTACCGAAAGCCCGCTACGAGGAGGTGACCGAGACCACGGGGGTGTCGATCACCCGCGAGGGGGCATGTATGATGGCCTCCAGATACGGGTGGGCGGCAGAGTTAGGAGCGGGCCGCCGCGTCCTCGAGATTGGTTGCGGGTCTGGGGTCGGTCTTGGGTGGATCGCCAGCCGAGCCGCGTTCACCTGCGGGGTAGACTACTCCGCGGTGCTCCTGGGTAGCGGACGAGCCCACTATCAGGACCGTATGCGGTTTGTCCGAGGCTCGGGGGTGGACCTGCCGTTCGCGGACGGTGTCTTTGATCTCATTGTATGCTTCGAAGCGTTGTACTACATCCCGGACATGTCCCGCGCATTCCGAGAGATCGCCCGGTTGCTCAGACCTGGAGGGAGGGCCGCCTTCGTGAACGCGAATCCAGAGCGACCCGATTTCATCCGAAGTCCGTATAGTACGCACTATCATACCGCGGACGAATTCTGTACGGCGCTCGCGGAAGTGGGCCTTGGCGCAACAGTGGAGGGTGCCTTCCCGGTCGAGAATCTCTCTCCGGCCAAGGGATTGCCTCTGAGGGGGACCATTCTTGGCCTCACGCGCACGGTGCTCCAGAGGCTTGGTCTTGTGCCTCGCACGCTGCGCGGACGGGCTCGTCTGAAGCGGTTGGTCTATGGAGCGTCGCGAGAGGTACCGCCGGAGATCGGGCCAGGGTTTGCAGAAGAGTTTCCACGGATGCCGGTGGCACCAGGGCCGGTCCTCGGGTTCAAAGTGCTGTACGTGCTTGCCTCTCGGCAGGAATAGAAGTTTCTAATCGGGGCCACGCTGCGGCCGACTTGGGGCGCCGCTCCCCGCCGAGCCACCTGCGACCGAGGCGAAGCCCTCCCCACAGACTGCCGATACCGTATCCGAAGTGCAAACTCGCGAAGGTCATGATCATGAGGGGGAACAGGTGGGGATCAGCCTGACGCCTTGCTACCTGGGCGGAGGCGAGCACCGTCATCGCCCCATAGGTGCCCACCAGCCCGACCGTCAGCCAGCCGGCCAGCGGAAGCACGGTCGCCCCGAGCCCCGCGAGCGTCAGTGAGAGTACGAAAGTCATTGGAACCAGATGCCTGAGGGCTACCGGCTGGACGGGTGAGTACAGAAAGGGAAGAATCGCCCACACCCCGTTGGAGAAGTTATGGCTCCAGAATGAACGGATGGTCGAGCGGGCGAAGTAGTCACTGGTGAGGTCGGGGGCGAGCAGGATCTTACCACCCGCTTTGCGGAGCCGGCAGTTGAACTCCATGTCCTGTCCCCGGACGAGTCTCTCGTTGAAGAGTCCAGTCTTCTCAAATGCGGCGCGACGGTAGCCGCAACCGAACGCAGCATCCACCCACACCGGTTTCTTGGGGTGAGTTCGAAAATGAGATGGACCCACGCCAAACGGGTGGCTGATCGCGTGAGCGATTGCTCGCCCCACCCTCCCCTTGGTTCGTGGACGCGCTAGGATCGCTCCGCCGACGGCGTCGGCGTCCGGGTACTGAGCGAGATAGCCGATCAGCCGCTGGAGGAACAGGCTGTCGTAGTAGTTGTGCGCCCCCGCGATCAGGATGATCTCGCCGCGGCTGGCCACGACGCCGCGATTCATGGCGATTGGAGTGATACGTGCGGGGTTGTCAATCACCCGAACAATCGGCTGTAATGCTGCGGTTTGGCGCAAGACGTCCCTGGTCCCATCCGTGCTCATCCCGTCCACGACGATCACTTCGTACTCGTCTTGGGGAAACTCCTGTGCGATGAGCGACTGCAGGCAGTTCGCGATCCAGCCTATCTCGTTCCGACAGGGGAGGACGATACTGACGCGAAGTGTCCTCAATGCAGTGACATGACCACGGGCAGAGCCTGGTCCCTCGGGGAGGGG
>JAJCZW010000164.1 GCA_029262155.1 Gemmatimonadota bacterium | reverse complement strand
CGGATGTACAGGTGATCGTGTTCACCGAGTACCCCGGGCAAGCGCCGCAGGTCATCGAGGATCAGATCACCTATCCGCTCGTCACAGCACTTCTCGCCGTGCCCCAGGCCAAGGTGGTGCGAGGGCAATCGATGTTTGGGTTGTCGTTCGTCTATGTCTTGTTCGAGGACGGTACGGATCTTTATTGGGCCCGTAGCCGCGTGCTGGAGTATCTCAACTCAGCGGGGGTGGCGCTGCCTGACGGGGTCCGGCCACAGCTCGGCCCTGACGCGACCGGGGTCGGATGGGTGTATCAATATGCCGTCCAAGGCGAGGGGTATTCCTTGGATCAGTTGCGCTCCATCCAGGATTGGTATCTCCGGTACGGCCTCCAGCAAGTCCCAGGCGTGGCCGAAGTCGCGAGTGTGGGCGGGTACGTGAAGCAGTACCAAGTCATCCTCGATCCGACAAGGCTCCTGGGATTCGGCGTCGCCGCCGATCAGGTGATTCGTGCCATTCGGACCTCGAACTCCGATGTCGGCGCCCGCACCGTCGAGGTGTCAGGAAGCGACTATATGGTCCGCGGGCTCGGATACCTCCAGGGAGTGGGGGATATCGCTGGCCTCGCCGTGGGGCCGGGGTCGAATGGGGTTCCGGTCCGCGTGCGGGACGTGGCAACGGTCACGCTGGGGCCCGACATTCGACTCGGTTTCGTTGACTGGAATGGGACCGGCGAGACGGTAGGTGGCGTTGTCGTTATGCGTTATGGCGAGAATGCGCTGAAGGTGATTGATGGCGTCACGCGCAAGCTGGAGGAACTGAAGCAGGGTCTTCCACCCGGTGTGCGGGTCATTACAACCTACGACCGTTCAACTCTCATACACCGGGCCATTGGAACCTTGTGGCGCACACTGATTGAAGAGTCCATCATCGTCGCCGTCGTCTGCGCTATCTTCCTGCTCCACGCCCGGAGTGCGCTGGTGGCGGTATCGACCTTGCCGCTCGGTATTCTCATCGCACTCGCAGCGACCCGATGGATGGGAGTGAACGCCAACATCATGTCCCTCGGCGGCATTGCGATCGCCATCGGAGCCATGATTGACGCCGCCATCGTGATGATTGAAAACTTGCATAAGCATATCGAACATGATCCCGATCGACCGCGCTGGGAATTGGTGGTCGCAAGCGCCCGCGAGGTAGGGCCCGCGCTCTTTGTCTCCCTCCTTATCATCACGTTGTCCTTTATTCCCGTATTCTCCCTTCAGGCCCAGGAGGGTCGGCTGTTCCGACCGCTTGCCCTTACCAAGACATTCGCCATGGCGGCCGCCGCCTTCCTAGCGATAACCGTGGTGCCGGTATTCATGGGGCTCTTCATCAAAGGGAAGATTCTGCCCGAGGAAAAGAATCCCATCAACCGTTGGGCCATCCGCGTGTACCGGCCGGTGCTTCGATGGGCACTGGCACACCGCTGGATGGTCGTTGGAAGCGCCGTCGCCCTCCTCGCCGCTACGCTCTGGCCGTTGAGGCGCCTCGGCAGTGAGTTCATGCCCCCCCTCGATGAGGGCTCGGTCATGTACATGCCCAACACGATCCCAGGCGTATCCATCACCAATCAGCGCCGGATGCTCCAGAAACAAGACTCGATTCTCATGACTTTTCCTGAGGTGGAATCGGTTTTGGGGAAGGCGGGTCGGGCTCGGACGGCTACTGACCCAGCCCCTGTCTCAATGGTCGAAACGATCGTCAACCTGAAAGATCCCTCCGAGTGGCCGGAACCGCTGTCGCAGGACGAGCTGATAGCTAAGCTTGACCGTCAACTCAGGTTCACCGGGTACGTGAACAGTTGGACGATGCCAATCAAGAACCGAACCGAGATGCTGTCGACTGGGATACGAACGACGCTCGGCATCAAGATCTTCGGGCCCAAGCTATCCACCATTGAGCAAATCGGCGGTGAGATTGAGGCGCTCCTTGCGCCGGTCCAGGGGACGGCAAGCATCTTCGCCGAACGGGCTTTCGGGGGCAGGTACCTGGATATCCGGCCGAACCGCGAGGTCGTGGCCCGGTATGGCCTGACGGTGGGACAGGTGCAGGAGGTGATTGGTACCGTACTAGGTGGGACAAACATTACGAGTATAGTCGACGGACGCGAGCGTTACCCTGTCCAGGTACGCTACGCCCGAGCATTCCGGGACGACCCACGTCGGTTGGGCGGTCTTCTTGTTGCCACGCCTCAAGGCCAGCAGGTGCCGCTATCGCAACTGGTCACGACACGGTTCACAGCTGGTGCGCCAATGATCAAGAGTGAAGACGCCCAACTCCTGGGCCTCGTGTTCATCGACGTCCGGGGCCGCGACGTGGGGAGCTATGTGACCGAGGCCCAGGAGCTGGTGGCCCATAACATTGTGCTCCCGTCGGGCTACCGACTCCAGTGGAGCGGCCAATACGAGGCAATGGCGCGGGTCAAACAACGGCTCATGATCGTCGTTCCGGTCACGATCGTGATCATTGCCCTCCTGCTGTACCTCACCTTCCAGAGTGTCGTCGAGGTCGCCATCATACTCAGCTCACTGCCGTTCGCCCTCATCGGCGGCGTATGGTTCATGTGGGCAGCAGGATTCAATCTTTCGGTTGCGGTCGCAGTCGGGTTCATTGCGCTTGCCGGTGTGGCTGCGGAGATTGGCGTCGTGATGCTGGTATACCTCGATCGGGCTTGGAAAGACCGCGGAGTTCGCCAGACTATCGAGTCAGTAGAGGAGACGATCGAGCGCGGCGCCGTCCTACGGGTCCGCCCGATTCTCATGACTTCGAGTGCGGTCACGCTTGGCTTGGTGCCGATCCTATGGTCGCACGGCACCGGCGCCTCGGTGATGCAGCGGATCGCCGCCCCCATGATCGGAGGAATGCTCACCGCCACGGTACTCACCCTCCTCGTGATCCCCGTCCTCTACGCCGCGTGGCGGGAGCGCCAGATAGGGCAGGCGGAGGAGCGGCCGCAGAGTAGATGACCTCACCGGCAGCGGCACACCACTTTCCCTGCGGCTGCCGGTAGTTTTCCAGGGGGTGTCAACCTCCCGGAGCTAGGTGGTCTCGTGCTCGACGGATGGTCTTGCACTCCCAAACTCGGCGTGCGGTCCACGGGAATGGGGTTAGCCCCGTTTCGAAGAGAACTCCGGGTATTCCGATTCGAAGTTGCGCACGATCTTTGCCACTTCGAATCCGGCCTCCTTCACGGTCTTCCGGAGCATCTCATTCGAGACATCGACGCCTTCCTCGAGGGTCAGCGTGGCGAGACCAGTCTCCAAGACCACCTCAAGCTCCTTCACACCTTTGAGCTTCTTGAGCTTCTGCTCAACGCCATAGGCACAGAACGGACAACTCATGCCAAGGATGGTCACCTGAATCTGTCGCTCCGCTGGGGCGGGGGCTGGGGCGGCATCTTGAGCCCAGGTCTCGGATGTCATCACTCCGAGGGCCAACGCAAGGACAACGACTAAGTGAACTGTTCTCATGATCTTCCTCCTCTTTCTTCAACGTTGTCAGGCCAGGGTCCAGCCGCCGAACCCGCTCCTGGGTCTGCGCCTACATACCGCTCATCGGCTGGAACCAATGGTGGAACCACGGCACGTTGTTCGGCCGGAGCGTGGAGTGACTCAGGGACTCGAACAGATCCCGGACTCCGATCCCCCCGGCAAGCCAGTCCAGCCCCCACCACCACGCAGTGGCCACGAGCGCACCGACGATGATCGCCCCAACGAGCCAAAGCAGCATTCTCTGGCTCAGCCTCGATCCGAGCAACGCGACATATCGGGGGATGGCGAACGGGGTGACCAAGGTCCCAAGATAGAAGGCCGACAACCCGGCGTAGGTCACGAACTCAGCCTTCCAAAGCCCTGCAGCAACGAGGGCATTTCCCATGGGAGGGGCCCCGGTGACATAGGCTAGCAGGAGGCCGACAGCGCTATTTCCGAGTTGCACCAGCGGTCCCTTCGAGCCTTGAAGCGACAGATACGCCGAGGATTGCCCCAGGGCAAGAAAGAATCCGATACCAACCAACCCGAAGAGTAGGGGCCACGCGAGCGAATACGCTTGTCCACCGACCGACCTGGCGACCCGGGCCCACCAGGGGCCGAATCGAGGAATGAAGGTTGATTCCGGAAATTCAGTAAGGTCCTTGGCGGCCGACTCTCGAGCCGACTCCCACAAAGAGTTCGGCGTACTCCGGATACCATAGGTCAACACCGCCAGCGCAGCGATGACTGCGACAAGCTGACCGAGCGCCGGTTGGGGTCCATCCAATTCGACGATGAAAAGCAACATCCAGATAAAAACTGTTTGGGCAGCGAGGAGGTAGGCCATCACGCCCGCAGGACTGACCCCGTCGGCCAGCAACTCCTTTGCCTGACGGAAGACTCGTCGCCGACCCGGTGGGTTAAGCATGCCGAGTACAAGGGCATGCCAGACGGTTTGCCAACCGTGGTCACGCTGCTGGAGTAACCGGCGATGCCAGCGATCATAGACGAACGCCTCACTCACGGCCGTCGCTATGACTGCCACAACCCATACCCACCAAAGCATGACCACGAAGTGGCGGCCGCTGAACGTCGCCCATTGCATGGCGTTTTCTATAAAAGGCGGCATCGGATTTCTTTCATCCTCGGATACAAGTCTTTCATCTGATCATGACCACGAGAACCGAAAGCGGGTCCCGAGCTGAAGCCGGGGTTGGTACCTCAGTTGGCTCCCATGGAGGTCCTGTACAACCGGAACCTGAAGCGACCCTTCAAACAGGAGCCATGGTGTCGGGATCCACTGGAGGTCCGGACTCACGAATAGCAGGTGCCCTCCCGAATTCGGGTTGGGTGAGCCCGCAACACCCTCTCGCCCCACGACCTCCCCATTCAATTCCAGGTAGACCATGAGCGATTTCTCCGTAAGGGTCTTGTATACCGATGGAGCGACGCGGACACCGATGGCAAAGTCATAGCTAAAGACGTCACCAGCTTCGAAACCGTCGGCCGGGGTGTTGATCCGATACCCGGCATTGGCGAGCAGCCCGATGCGGTCTCGCGTCATCGTGAACAACGCTTTGAGAGGAACGTCCCATGAGCCGGTCCCGGCTTGCAGTGGACGCGGCGCCCGGGTGCCATCAGGCATGCGAGCCCCAGTACTTCCCAACGGTATCTTTATCCCCCCTTCAATCCCTACCCGAGTCGTGCCTTTCAACTGATTGTGCTTGTAGAACACCCACTTGGTATCCACGAGGACGTCGCCGACGCCGCGAGTGACATAGTCCCGTCGCCCGCTCCCCGCGGCAGTGAAGGCTAAGGACTTGCGCACAAACGGGACGACAACCCGGGTAGTCCACATCGGTGAGATGGCATACGGAAGGAGGCCAAACGCCTGGACAAATACATCGATATCGCGGTTCATCGGGTCCGCCAGCCCCACACCGTTTCGCCGCAAGCCCTGGCGACCAAAGAACGAGGAGAACGCCCGAACAGCAGACTCCTCAAAACCGGTGGTGATCGCGGTCTCGGTGTGGAACGGCAGCGCCTGCGCGAGCATCGTTGAGGGTGCCGTCACGAGACCCGCCGCCAGCAAGCGTCCCCAATCACCGAAACCTCGTCGGCGCGTTCCGCATCGGTGAGCGTCCTCAGCAGGTGTGGTAGTCATTTGGCTGGTCCGCCGAGCTATCGGGCCTCACCCACACCTGCAGCCCGCAGCGTTGCCTCCTCCGGTCCGCGCCCGGCACAGCAGTCGGCGAGTTCACCGTCGATCACCACGGCGGGAACCGATCGGATACTGAGGCTCAGCGCCCGGGCGGCAACTTCCGGATTCTTCATGTCCAGCACCCTCACGTCGCACGAGGGACACGCAATGTGGTCGAGCAACTCGACCGCCTCGGTGCATGCCGAGCACCCGGCGCTGAAGACCTCCACCTTGCGGGTTGGGGGCATGGTCCATAGCTCCTTTCCGATGCGTAGGTTGTGTCACACCGCCTCCCGGGGCTCGCCGCATCGAGGCACGATGACCCTTCCCGTCCAACTTGCGCGTAAGGTACACCTTGGAGTACACTCAAAGGTCAAGGGGCGGGAGGCGGCACAGGGCAAGCGTGAAGGGGACCTACCGATGCGTATTGGAAGGCTGGCCGAGCGGGCCGGAGTCACACCGGACACCATCAGGTACTACGAGCGCGAGGGATTACTCCCTGCACCGGAGCGCACACAGAGCGGCTACAGGGACTACCAACCAGAGACGCTGAACGACCTACGGTTCATCAAGAAGGCGCAGGCTTTGGGACTCACCCTGAGGGCGGTGCGCGAGGTCTTGGAGATCTCCTTGGGCGGCGAGCCACCGTGCGAGCACGTGCGTGCCACCGTCACGGAACGGCTCGCGGAGGTAGAGGAGCGCTTGCGCGAACTCCGTAGTTTGCGCCGGTCGCTCCGCCAT
>JAJCZW010000163.1 GCA_029262155.1 Gemmatimonadota bacterium | reverse complement strand
CCGGTGTACTGGTCCGGCCACGCACTTCCCACCCCGAGGCTGACTCCCCAAACGGTGGCACCGGTCAAAGGACAGAGGGGGTCGTTGACCCATCCCGTCGGAGTCGCTGTTTTCAGGGGGTTGGGGAAGAAGGGGTCAACGTCGGTGCAATCACCAATGGTGTAGCCGCTATTCGATCCCTGCACGAATCGCCAAAACATCTGGTCCGTCAGATTCTGGGAAACCCACTGGTTGGTTACCGCCGGGGAGTTGTTGGTGTAGAACTTCTCCCAGACCAATTCGCTGAATGTCGCGGCAGCCCCGAGTCCCTGTCGCAAGAACAGACGCAGGACCGGCGTCTGGGCGAGCCAGGGCACATCGGTGACGGCCAGGGGAAGTGCTTGCCGGTACCAGTCAAACTGGAGGCGATTGAGGTTGTCGAGAAGGCCCCATCCCGCGTTCAGCGAATCACCGCTGGTACGGCGAAAGAAACTCCAATCAGTCAGCTGCCCGGTAACATTGAGTTGGAGAGAACCATTCCCTAATCGGGGATTGGTTCCCGTGATCGCAGCGGTCCCGAATCCGCGATTGTCGGCCTGCCAGAGCGGGCTTCCCGGGAACACGGGGTTTTGAGCCGCAAGCGGCACTGCCCCGGTCGCAACGAGACCGGCGAGTGCAATTGAACCCAGGTGCTTCTTCACTAACCGATAGAACATCTTTCCACCAATGCAAAGAATGGTTGCGGCTGCGGAATATATCGGGGGCAAGGCCTATGCCGTAGGTCCGCCGTATAAGTTCGCAGGACGCCAGGGGAATTGCTCCAGGCGGTGTATGAAGCATGATCCCCTAAACCGTTGTAGGGGTGACCCTTACGAGCATAGCCCGTGAGCAGTACTAAGGAGGGGCAGCCAGACGGTTGTGACGAGTCCTTCTTGATGGTCGTGGCGGTGCCATAGAGTTTCTGTGGCAGAGACGCAACAGATGTCAGGTCGTTCCGGCCCGAGATGTGTTGACCTGTCCATGCACTGTGGCGCCGATTCCCAATCGAACCGATGGCGCCACGATACTGGTCTGGCGCTCCACCTCCCCCACGACACTTTCCCCTCCAACGACCACCTCGTCTTCAGCGATGATGGGACCACCGACCACCGATCGGGTTCCCAACTGGACCACTGTCCGGGATACAGTTGCGCCAGTCACGACCGCGGTGTCCGCGAGGGAAAGATTCTTGTGCGCCTTGATGCTACCGTTGACCCTGCTTCCCCGTCCGAGTCGGACTTCTCCGGTTACCACTAGGTGGCCGGTGTACTCGGTGGCTTCGGGGAGGTGGAGGTCACCGCTGATTCGGAGATGATCCCCAATCGCTTCGGCATGTTCCGGTGGAGTCCAAGGCGTCCGTGAGATGGTTGTGCTGGGGAGCGGAGGTTGCCGGTCCCCGATTTCGATGGTTGGTGCACCGATTCGTTCGAACGTCGTATTGTGAGCGAGACGGAGCGTCTGTTTCGCAGAAATGCGTCCGTAGAGCGAGGAACTGGGCCCAATGGTCAAGGACTGATCGGCGTGGGCCCAACGGAGAATTGTTGTTTCGGCACCGAGTGCTACGTCGCGCTCCCCATAGATGGCGCGGAGCGTCGTTCTCGGGCCCCCGTCCCAAGTATCCCGGGCACAGACTTCGAGGAGAAAGATCTCTCCTCCTTGAAGTTCCACTGGCCGCTCGGTTACCACCACGCGATCGTGTGCGCCGTCGGGGAGCGGACCTCGGGCCAAGGCCTCAGGTCGATCGCGGACTCTGAGGAAACCGTTCCCATTCGAAAGTTTTCCGTAGAGATCTCCAGCTGGTGTGGACGGTGCGAGGGTCTGGAGCTGGCTCTCCAACCAGCCGTGAAATCGTTCTGCAAAGAAGGCGAGGTTGCCGGCATCCCGGGTTACCACACTCAATGGTGTGGCATCGGTGGGTCGAAACAGCTCGCGGAACGCCGGAATAAGCGGCAAGGCGATCCAGATCGTGGTCAGCGCCACCAGGACCAAGAAAGGTAGGAGGCTCATTGGTTGGCCTCTTCCGAACGGTAGCGCTCCGTCTTGTCCCATCGCATGGGGCTTCCCTGGATCCAGGAGATGGGTGACGCGGTCGCTCGAGAGACGGCGAGCAGGTTGACCAAGAATCCGAAGGCAAGAAATGGGAGCAGGCGTACGCGTCGGGTCGTCCCGTCGAGTCGCGTCGCGGTCGCCACTTCGAAAAACGCCGCGAAATTGCCTAGTGTGCCAAAGGCAGCGACACTCAACACAGCGATAGGTCCTTCGAGCAGTGAGGCGCCAAGGAAATAGAGCGTGAGGGCCAAAACCCATCCAAAAAGCAAGATCGGGCCAACGGCAAAGACCCCGAGGAGTAGCAATCCGTCGATCGCTCTGCTCACGGGCATACGTCTGGGGAATCGCAGCAACGCACCCCCATATCGAACCAACGATTGGTTGTGGCCCTTGGTCCACCGCATGACCTGACGAATGCGAGTGGGCCATTGTTCGGGGACCTCCTCGTAGCATTCTGATCGATTCTGGTAGACCACCTCCCAGCCCTGCAGGACAAGCCGAAATGTCATATCGGTGTCTTCCGCCAAACAATCCGCTCGCCAGCCCCCGACCGCCTCTAGCGCGCTGCGGCGGACACCGCCCACGGTACCCCCGTACTGGGGCACCAGCCGGAGGTTCATGCGAGCCTGTTGATCGACCTGATACCCTCCGGAGCGTTCGAGATCGAGCAGGCGCGTCAGAAGGTTCCGATTGAGGTTATGGGGTACGACCCGTCCCATGACAGCACCGACTTCGGGGTCGAAGAATGGGGCGACGAGTTGCTTGAGGAGCCCTTTCCCGGGGAGATAGTCGGCATCGAACACGAGGTGGATGTCGCCGGCAAACCGTTGCGAGGCGTCCGCCAAGGCGGCGGCCTTGCCGGGCATGCCGTCGGTACGATGATAGGGAGTGATCCGCCGGGGGTGTTCGGCGGCGTATCGGTCGAGGATCGCGCCAGTGGCGTCGGAGGAACGATCATTGATTGGTACGATCTGCAGTCGGTCCGTCGGGTAGTCAGCCGCCAGCAAAGCGTCCAGCATCCCTTCAATAACCTGCTCTTCGTTATGGGCTGGAATAAGCACCGTCACGAGAGGCCAATCGGCTACACCGATGTCGACGTAGGGTTGCCGGTGCCGACCGATCAATCGATTCAGCGTAAAGATATAGTGCCGGATCGTATAGATCAGGAGGATTGCCACGACGACGCTCAAACCGATCGCGAGGATGGTGACGATCATGGGCGTCGTTCCCGGGGGCGTGCGGCGGGCCAACTCATTCCCCAGCCATAGAACGCGACGAGGACCAAGACGTCGACCAGCAGGCCAAAGACGAGGAAGAGCACCGGCTGAAGGAGCAGTGACGCGGAATGAATCGTCCAGACATGGACGAGGGTTTGGAGGGGAAAGAGGACAATCAGATGACCGAAAAGCAGAACCGTCAGAAACACCTTTCGCCAGAGCGAGACATCGACCAGATAGTAGGTCAACCCAAGAACGGTTGGGACCGACGTCAAGAAGATCGCCCCCGCGGAGAGGAAGCCCGCGGCGTATCGGGGAAGTTCGTAGGGGAAGGGGGGTGTCGCAAAGGTAAAGTACCCCAGCGCTGCCACCTGGATCACGACGAGTGCTCGAACGAAATAGGCTAACGGCAATACGCGTGAGGGGAGGACAAGGGTGAGCCCGACCAGGACAATACTGACGAGGCTTACCACGATCATTTCTGTGTTGGTCGGCCAGTGGGCGGTGAGGGTCGGAAAAGGAATATCGATCCCGAACGAAAGCCCTGGGAAACGAAGCATACGGGTGGCGATCGTTGGATCGAGACCTAGGCGAGGGAGGGCGATCGTATAGATGGCCTGCCAGAGTCTTCCGATCGGTTGGAGTGCCACCACTGCTCCAGCGGAGCCGATGAGTGCCAAAAGCACCGCACTCAAGACACGCCGTCGCCGTACTTGGAGGCCGACCATCGATCGGTGAGCGGAGATAATCCCACCGCGACTGCCACGTCGCCGGAGGTCGGTGACGTTGGGCAAGGACATCCCGGAACGACCTACGCTACCAGGAGGTAAAGAGGCCAAACGTGCCTCCGGCCCGAGTGTAGAATGGATTATCGTAAACCTCGCCACCGAGAAGAATTCCGATGCGTGGTCCGAGCCATTGGCGCCAGGTGATTCCTCCCTCGTAGCTGCTGAACTGCCGCAGCGTGGCTGAGGCCCCAGTCAGCTGATACCCTTCCTTCCCTGCTCCTGCCCGAATCGTGAACCACGATCCCCCATCATGGCCCGTGGTGATCGAGGCGAACCCACGACGGGAGAGGATCTTCCCTGGTGAACTCCAGTTCCATCTCCCACCGGCTTCGATCACCGTCCGACCGAAATAGACTGCGGCGCTCCCCGTGACAGCGACATCTTCGAATCCTTGTTTGGCGTCGACGTAGGTGACCCCTCCCGTCAGGATCACCCGACGACTTGAGAGCAGCGCTCGGCTGATGGTTGCGTCGGCCCGGAGGTCAGGGAAGAAGAAGGTCCCACTTCCGCCTCCGATCGCGCCAGTAACGTACCAATCGGAATCGAGGGTGACCCGCGTCCCGAGTGATCCGTACGTACCCTGGTCGTTGAACGCCTCCTGGGTTCGGCCTTCCAGGTACCAGACCGTGCGGGCTCCGAGCGGGAGTTGCAGCCTGGCGCCGCCCCCCGCCCAGTCACCAAAGTTGTTGCCGACGTCTTGATAATATCCAAAGAAATCGATCCATCCCGCCGGTCGCTGTGCGGCGGCGGGTAGGACGAACACGACAGAGAGGACCAGGGAGAGGAAGCGTCTCACACGATGGCTCGTTGTCGAGGTATGGGAGGGTCTAGAACAAGGTGGTACCGATCGGCGATTGTGTCCACAATGCGTTCTGCCGCACGTCCATCACCGAAGGGGTTTTCGCCGTTGGTGGCGGCCAGATAGGCTGTGGAATCGGTGAGGAGATGCGTCGCGGCCTGGATGATGGTATCGGGGTCGGTTCCGACGAGACGACCAAAGCCGGCTTCGACCACCTCCGGCCGTTCGGTGACCGTCCGCACAATCAAGATGGGTTTCCGGAGGGTGGGCGCCTCTTCCTGAATCCCACCACTATCCGTAATTACAAAGAAGGAGCGCCGTTGCACCTCAAGGAGATCTGGGTAATCCAACGGCTCCACGAGCGTGATACGTGGCACGTCGGTCAAGTCTCGGAAGACGATGCGGCGGACGGCGGGGTTGAGGTGCACGGGGAAGACGATCTCGACATCGGGGAATTGCAAAGTCAGGCGGCGCAACGCGTCACAGATCCCACTGAGTTCCTCCCCCAGGTTTTCCCGGCGATGCACCGTGGTCAGGAGGACCCGGTTGGTTCCCCAGCCAATCTGTTCAAGGACGGGGTTCTGGAATCGGGCCACGCGAGGGAGGGCTTGGACAGCATCCACGACCGTGTTTCCGGTGACGAAGATGTCTTTGGCCGGAAGCCCCTCGCGCAACAAGTTTTGCCTGGCCCGCTCGGTTGGGGCGAAGTGCAGGTCAGTGACGATGCTGGCGATGCGACGATTGGCTTCTTCCGGAAAGGGACGGCGCATGTCTCCCGACCGGAGGCCGGCCTCGATATGTCCCACTGGAATATTTTGATAGAACGCCGCGAGGACGGCGCTGACCACCGTGGAGGTATCTCCTTGGACCAACAGAAGGTCGGGGCGACGCTCGGCGAAGGACGCCGTCAGGGCGACGAGTGCGCTTGAGGTGAACTCCGCCAAAGTCCGATTCGCGTGGGTGAGGCCGAGGTCGACGTCAGGCTGAATGGCAAAAGCGGCAAGGCCTTGAGCCAGCATTTCGCGATGCTGAGAGGTGGTGATCACGACGGGATCGAAGGTATCGGGAAACCGTTCGAGCACCCGCAGCACGGGAGCGACCTTGATGGCCTCGGGTCGGGTGCCCAAGACCACGCACACGCAGAAGCGCGGGGGCGTCATCGTGCTAACGTGCCAGTTGCATCACAGGGGGTACCCCTCCTCTTTCCAGATGACGCGTGGGAGCAGGTGATCTCCAAGACAGCTACCAATATATATAGATATCGATTTCATCCTTCTCTTTCATCCTGAGTCTCTCCATTTGCTACTTCGACGAGGTGTAGGATGTCCCGCTCGATTGTGAACGCATTGATCTGTCTGCTGGCCGTTCCGGCACTGGTTGGGCAGGGGGTGGAACCCACCCGTCCACGGGCTCGCGATCTGGGAGTTGCACCAGGCGTCTTTGTCCCCGGGCGGTGGAATGCTATCACCGATGTCGCCGGAGTTCAGGTTGGCCACCGGACGATCATGCGGGGGGACTCGGTCCGGACCGGGGTCACCGCGATTCTCCCCCATCCGTCGAATCTGTATCTCCACCGTGTGCCGGCGGCGGTGGTGGTGGGCAATGGGTTTGGCAAGCTCCTTGGCTCCACGCAGGTCAATGAACTTGGTGAGCTGGAAAGCCCGATTCTTCTCACCTGTACACTCTGCGTCTGGCGTGCGGCGGACGCACTGGTAGAACGGATGTTGGAACAGCCAGGGATGGAGCAGGTCCGATCCTTGAATCCGGTGGTGGCAGAAACCAACGATGGCCGACTCAATGCCATCCGGTCCCGACCGATTGGCCCCGCAGATGTGGCAGAGGCATTGCGGAGTGCTGTCAGTGGCCCGGTGTCCGAAGGCTCGGTCGGGGCCGGGACTGGAACCGTCGCGTTCGGATGGAAAGGAGGCATTGGAACCTCATCGCGGCAGCTGCCCGATCGGCTTGGCGGCTGGATGGTCGGGGTGTTGGTCCAAACCAATTTCGGTGGCGTGCTTCAGATTGCCGGTGTTCCAGTTGGGAAGGCCCTCGGCCGGTACGCCTTTCAAGATGTCAGCAATCAGGACGGCGGGGATGGATCGATCATCATGGTCGTCGCAACGGATGCCCCATTATCCGACCGGAGCCTCCGACGCATCGGCTCGCGTGCGCTCCTGGGGCTGGCCCGAACTGGGTCGTCGGCATCGAATGGGTCAGGGGACTATGTCATCGCCTTTTCGACTGCGCTCTCGGTTCGACGGCCGGTCAATGGAACGTCCGACGTGTCGCAGCCGGAGGTAGGCAACAACCAAATGTCAGGGCTATTCCAAGCCGTCGTCGAAGCCACCGAGGAGGCGATCTACAACTCTCTTTTTCAGGCGACAACGGTTACCGCCCGATCGGGAACGGTCGAAGCACTTCCTATTGATCGGGTACGCGCACTCCTGATTGCGGCAGGAATCTCACCGCAGTAGGACGGGGTTACTCAGGTTGGGGAATGAGGGTGAGAGGGTCCAGACGGGTCACGATGACTTGGGGGACATCACCCTGCCTGGTCCACGCGACGAGGAGATCCCTGTCCGTCAGGGCGAGTCGCGGAAATCCTGTGGACCTGCTGCGGCTCGCACCGGTTACCCGATGAACCGGTCCTAACGTTCCATTGGTCTCAATCCGGCGGACTCGCCAGTCAGCTCCCTCATCCCGCCCCTCCAGCCACACGACCGCCGTTCCCCCGTTCGTGAGGGCGATTCCTTCAGCCCGACCTAGCGGGTCACCTTGATCGATCTGGATTTTAGGCCCCCAGGTGAGACCGCCGTCAGCACTGAGAGCGGCCCAGACTCGAGGTGTTGCCTCCGCTTCGGTATACCACACGATGG
>JAJCZW010000162.1 GCA_029262155.1 Gemmatimonadota bacterium | reverse complement strand
GCTCGGTTCTTGTCCGAGGTTCTGGGTGCATCGGTCGAACGGAAATCGCGGATGGTGGATGGATGTGGGACTTGTGAGTATCATGTGCGCCCTGACGTTTTGGCGCCGAAATATCACCTGGAGGCGAGCCGAAGATCCGGCTCCCGGGAGCAGTCATGAGTGGTTCCGTCGATCACCTTGTCAATCGAGAGTACAAATGGGGATTCGTCACCGACATTGAGGCCGACGAGGTCCCTGCAGGGTTGAGTGAGGACGTCATCCGTCTCATCTCGCACAAGAAAGGTGAGCCGGCGTGGCTCCTCGAATGGCGCCTCAAGGCGTACCGGGGTTGGCTCAAGATGACCGAGCCCCATTGGCCCAACGTCTCCTATGCACCGATCGACTACCAGAAGATCATCTACTACTCGGCGCCCAAGACGAAGATGCCGTTGGGGAGTCTTGACGAGGTCGATCCCAAATTGATCGAGACCTACAACAAGCTCGGCATTCCGCTCACCGAGCAGAAGATGCTGGCCGGCGTCGCGGTCGACGCGATTTTCGATAGCGTGTCGGTCGGAACCTCATACAAGAAACAGTTAGGCGAGCAGGGCATCATCTTCTGTTCGTTTTCGGAGGCGGTCCAGGAGCACCCCGACCTGGTGCGCCAATATTTAGGGTCGGTTGTCCCGACCAGCGACAACTTCTTCGCCGCCTTGAATGCCGCGGTCTTTACCGACGGATCGTTCGTCTACATCCCGAAGGGCGTTCGGTGCCCGATGGATCTGTCCACCTATTTCCGGATCAACGCGGAAAATACGGGGCAGTTTGAACGGACCCTCATCATCGCCGATGAAGGCGCCACGGTGAGTTACCTCGAAGGGTGTACCGCCCCCAAGCGCGATGAGAACCAGCTCCATGCCGCAGTGGTTGAATTGGTCGCCCTGGAAGACGCCACGATCAAGTACTCCACGGTCCAGAATTGGTATGCGGGCGACGAAGAAGGGAAGGGTGGCATCTTCAACTTCGTGACCAAGCGCGGGAAATGCGCTGGCGCCCGGAGCAAGATCTCCTGGACCCAAGTCGAAACCGGCTCCGCCATTACCTGGAAATATCCCAGTGTCCTGCTCCAAGGGGACGATGCGGTCGGCGAGTTCTATTCGGTTGCCGTTACCAACGGGAAGCAGCAGGCCGACACCGGCACCAAGATGGTGCACATCGGCCGGAACACGCGCAGCACCATCATCTCCAAAGGGATTTCGGCAGGGCGGGGAAACAATAGCTATCGCGGATTGGTGAAGGTCCTGCCCAAGGCGCACGCGGCGCGGAACTATACCCAGTGCGACTCGATGCTCATCGGCAACCGCTGTGGGGCACACACCTTTCCCTATATCGATGTGCAGAACCCCACGGCTTCCGTCGAGCATGAGGCGAGCACCTCGAAGATCGGCGAAGATCAGATCTTTTACTGCAAGCAGCGCGGCCTCGATACCGAGAACGCGATTTCGCTGATCGTGAACGGATTCTGTAAGGAAGTGTTCAAAGAACTGCCGATGGAGTTTGCGGTTGAGGCCCAGAAGCTCTTGGGGGTCAGTCTCGAAGGGAGCGTGGGTTAGCCACGACCGCCGGTAGTGCAACGATACCAACCAGGGGTCGTCAATGCGGACCCCAGAACCACAAGGGAATGCAGTGCTTGAAATCAAAGGACTCCACGCCGCAGCAGGCGAGATAGAAATTCTCAAAGGGATCGATCTCACGGTCAACACCGGCGAGGTCCATGCCGTCATGGGACCCAACGGGTCGGGCAAGAGCACGCTGGCCCAGGTCTTGGCGGGTCACCCGGCGTACAACGTTACCGCCGGGGAGGTACGATATCAGGGACAGGACCTCCTTGAGATGGAACCAGAGGAGAGAGCCCAGGCTGGCGTCTTCCTCGCCTTCCAGTATCCGGTGGAGATCCCCGGAGTGACCAACGCCTATTTCCTTCGAGCGGCATACAACGAGATCCGGAAGTCGAAGGGGATGGAGGAGCTCGACCCGATGGACTTCCTCGATATCCTCGAGGAGAAACTCGCCGTCGTCCAGTGGGGTCCCGAGATTATGCAGCGGGCGGTGAACGCCGGATTCTCGGGCGGCGAGAAGAAGCGGAACGAGATTCTGCAGATGGCAGTGCTTGAGCCAACCCTCGCCATTCTCGATGAGACCGACTCTGGGCTTGATATCGATGCCCTCCGGATCGTTGCCGATGGGGTGAATGCCCTCCGGAAGCCCGACAAGGCCATCGTTGTCGTCACCCACTACCAGCGGTTGCTGAACTATATCATCCCCGATGTGGTCCACGTCCTCGCGGGCGGTCGTATCGTCCGGTCGGGCGACAAGTCGTTGGCGATGGAGTTGGAAGCGAAGGGATACGAGTGGCTCACCGACGCGGCGGAGGCGGTGGCGTGACCGATCTGCTGACCGAAGCCTTCGGCCGATTCTCCTCCAACGGCGGCGGCGGACCGTCATGGCTCGCCCCGATCCGGCGGGAGGCCTTTACCCGCTTCGCCACCGTTGGATTCCCCACTGCGAGGGACGAAGAGTGGCGTTTTACACCGGTGATTGCCATCGCACAGGGTGGATTTCGCCCCGACCAACCTCTCCCCAAGGCCGCACGCGTCACACGGGAGGCGGTGGAACAATTCACCTTCGGGCACTCGGAATGGCCCCGTTTGGTCTTCGTGAACGGGCGTTTTGACCCCGATCTTTCCACCAGCCCGACCCTCGCCGAGGGAGTGCACGTCGGTAGTTTGGCCCAGGCAATCGATGCCGGCCACCCGGTGGTGGAGGCCCACCTCGGACGCTATGCCAAAGCTGAGACCACCCCGTTCGCGGCGTTGAACACGGCGTTTGTGGTCGATGGTGCGTTTGTCCACGTGCCGAAAGGCGTAACCGTTCCCGATCCGATCCAGCTGGTGTTCGTCTCGAGCGAGGCGACCGATGCCGCCATCCAGCCCCGGAACCTCGTTGTCGTCGAGGGCGATGCCCGCGTCTCACTCGTCGAATCGTATGTCACGCTCACCCCGGGGAGTCGCTACTTCACCAACGCGGTCTCCGAGGTGGTGCTCGGTGCCCAGGCCTGGGTGGAGCACAGCCGGATTCAGCGCGAGAGCGAGGCGGCATTCCATATCGGATTCACTCAGGTCGACCAGGCGCGAGACAGCCACTATCGCTCGTTTACCCTGGCCATGGGTGGCGCCATCGCTCGACACAATCTCCATGTGCAGATGAACGACTCGAATATCGAGTCGTTGCTCTACGGTCTCTACCTGACCCGCGGGCAGCAGGTCGTCGACAACCACACCGCCATCCACCACGACCATCCCCATTGCAACAGCTGGGAGATGTACAAAGGGGTACTGGACGGTCGATCCCGTGCGGTGTTCAACGGGAAGGTGTTCGTCACCCCGATAGCGCAAAAGACCGACGCCAAACAGACCAACCGGAACCTGCTGTTATCCGACGGCGCCCGGGTCGATACCAAGCCGCAACTCGAGATCTTCGCCGACGATGTCAGATGTACCCATGGAGCCACCGTCGGGCAACTGGACGATCTTCCGCTGTTTTATGCGCTGAGTCGCGGCATTCCTCGCGAGGCGGCCAAACAGCTGCTGACCTACGCGTTCGCCGCCGAGGTGCTGGAAGAGGTTGCCGTGGACGATGTCCGGGCCGAGCTGGATCGACTACTCCACGCGCGGCTGGCGGGCCACGACTAACATGACCACCACCAGTCCGCCGTTGGCGACGCTTGACGTCGACAAGGTCCGCGCCGCATTCCCGATCTTGAAACAGCGGGTGCACGGACGTCCCTTGGTGTATCTGGACAGTGCCGCAACGGCACAGCGTCCGCAGGTGGTGTTGGACGCGATGGACCGGTACTCGACGGAGCTGAACGCCAACGTCCACCGAGGCGTCCACTGGTTGAGCCAGGAAGCGACTCTGGCGTACGACAAGGTCCGGGAGCAGGCGGCCCAGTTCCTCCACGCACGCCGGACGGAGGAAGTCGTCTTCGCCCACGGAACCACGTCAGCGATCAACCTCGTCGCGGCGGGCTTCCGGCATCAGCTCACGCCGGGCGATGAAATCGTCGTGACCGCCATGGAGCACCACTCCAACTTCGTTCCCTGGCAGCTCCTTGCCGAACAGGTTGGCGCAACGTTCCGTGTCGTGTCCATCGATGAATGTGGTGCGTTGGATATGACGTCGCTGGCAGAGAACATCACCCCCCGCACTCGTATCGTCGCGGTGGCGCATGCATCCAATGTGTTGGGGACGGTGAATCCGATCGCCGACATCGCTGCGATGGCCCATGCCGTCGGTGCGGTGGTCGTGGTCGATGGCGCCCAGGCGGCGCCCCATATCCCAATCGACATGCAGGCGCTCGACTGCGACTTCTACGCCCTTTCGGGGCACAAAATGTATGGCCCAACCGGGATTGGCCTCCTATGGGGCCGATACGAGTTACTGGAGTCGATGCCGCCGTACGAAACGGGTGGTGGGATGATCACCCGGGTGACCGCCCTGAAGACAACCTTTGCGTCGCCACCGGCTCGATTCGAGGCCGGCACCCCACCGATCACCGAAGTGGTCGGGCTGGGAGCTGCGATCAGCTTTCTTGAGGGGTTGGGGTTTGATGCCATCCGGGCGCACGAGGATGACCTCCTGGCGTACGCGACCGCGTCGCTCACGAACATCCCCGGTCTCCGGCTGCACGGCACAGCACCCGACCGGGTGAGCGTCGTCTCGTTTGCTCTGGATGTCGCCCACCCACACGACATCGGGACCGTGGACGTTGCGCTCGCCGAGTTAGACGTCGAGCGGACCACCGGCTTGGCCGCGTTCG
>JAJCZW010000161.1 GCA_029262155.1 Gemmatimonadota bacterium | reverse complement strand
CATGATGGCCGGCACCGGGGTCAAGAGAAAAGCGTCAAAGAGCGATACCGTAAGGGCGCTGATAGCCACAGCGCCCCCGACCGCGCTCCGCAGCGGGTGCCGCCGTCGATGCTGAAAGAGTGCGTGAGCATAGAGCCCGAGGACCCCAAGGAGGAGCAGCACAGTGAGCGTGCCGCGTTCGACGAGCAAGGCAATCCAATCGCTGCTAGGCCATGGGTTGGTTGGAATCGGGTCCGCCGCCGCAAAGGATGGATCGCCAGGGAACGTCACCTGTGGGTAGTGTACGAACCAATTACCGGGTCCCACACCGAGTACAGGGGCCGTTGGGAGGAGCCGGAGAGAAGTGCGATACTGGATCAGCCGCCCACGGCCTGATCCCTCCTCGTAGGATACGATGGATCGCAAACTATCCAGATAGGGAGAATCAGAACGCCAGGACAGACTGTTGGGAACCAGGAGGGCGCCGATGATTCCAATCGTCAGGGCCACCATGGGTGGTTGCCACCGTAGAATCGCGGGGCTTCCCTCCAAGGGTCGTGGGGAGAGCCACCACCATGTGAACACCAGGAGCGATCCGGTCCCCGCCCCCACCGCGAGCCACGCGGCCCGGGATCGGCTCAACAAGAGTGCCGCGGCGACGACTACGACCGCGAGGGCAGCTCCAATGCGAGCAAGGCGGTGGCGTGCGACGGCACTACCCACCAGGAGGAGAGGCAACCCCAGGGCCATCACGTGGGCCATGAAATTGCGATTGCCAAAGGTCCCGCCCGGAGCCCTGCTGTCAGCCAACACCCCCCATTCAATCCCATACGCTTGGGCGAGCGCGGAAAGCCCACCCACAGCAACTGCCGAGGCGATGAGGGCAAGGAGTAGGCGCCGGGCACCGCCCGAGATCAGCCTGGCCGCCCAGAAGAGTGTGATGCCCGAGACCGACAGTGAGGCGGCTCGGAGGGCAATCCATCTGTTGGTGGAGCCAAGAACTCCGATCACGGTGAGGACCATGATAGTGGCAAGGAGACGGTCGACCCTATCCCAGGTCGACCGGTCGGTTCGGAGCACGAACCATGCGGCAAGGAGAGCCGTCAGGTGGACGACGGTTTCCTTCGGGATGGCATGGCGATCGAGATCAAAGAACGATGAGTCGATGCCGATCAACGTTACGACGATTACGGCGAGACCAAGGAATCCGGCAAGGATGACGTGCCGGGTCCGAGGCACCGATCCGAGTGGGAGTGAGGGCGGAGGGGTGGTCATCGGGCGGTAGTATCGGGTGGGACAGTGGGGACCACAAGGCTTTTGCCAACGGGTGTAGATTCCACGAGACCTTTCCCGGATGGGTGATGCGAGTTGCGATGCTGACGAAGGTGAACCACCCCTTTAAGATGCAGGAGGTGCAGGATCCGGTACCGGGGCCTGGACAGGTACTGATACGGATCGCCGCGAGCGGTCTTTGCGGTACCGATATCCATATCTGGCGCGGAGAGTATCGGCTTCCCCTGCCGCTTGTCCTTGGGCATGAACCGGTTGGCACTATCGAGGGACTTGGGCCTGGCGTCAAGAGCCTGCGGAACGGTGATCGCGTTGGAGTATCGTGGACCCAAGGGGGCTGCGGTCGATGTATATCGTGTCGGGAGGTGGAGCCAAAGTATTGTGAAACGGCCATTACGTGGGTTGCCAATGGTGGAGGGAACGCCGACCTGATGTTGGCCGAAGCGACTGGGTGCACGCTTCTCCCGGAGGGACTCGAATGGACAACGGCCGCCCCCCTCCTGTGTGCGGGGTTCACCGTCATGAGCGGGTATCGCAATGCAGCTCCGCGCCCCGGTGATCGGGTCGCCGTTCTCGGAATGGGTGGTCTCGGCCATCTGGCGTTGCAAGTGGCGAAGGCTAGAGGGCATGAGGTGATTGCAGTCACCTCGACCCCAGATAAACGTCCGGAACTCCTGGCGTTGGGCGCGGATGCCGTCCTGGTCGGGGCAGATCATGTCGGCAAGGCACTTTGGGAGCAGGGTGGTGTCGACGTGATCCTTTCAACCTCCAATGCGATGGATCAAAACAGTCGTGCCCTCCATGGCCTGCGCCCCGAGGGACGTTTTGTGTCGATGGCCGTCGGACAGGAACCCATCGCGGTTCCCCCGACGCTGCTCCTCACTCGGCAACTCGTCGTTCAGGGTTCGATGCAGAATCATCGACGGGATCTTGTGGAGATACTCGATCTCGCGGCCACCGGTGCTGTTCGGCCCCGAGTGGAAACTTACGCATTTGACGAAATCAATACTGCCCTTCGGCGTCTCGCCGATCGTCAGGTCCGGTTTCGAGCGGTCATTGAGATGCCAAGAGCATCGTGAGCGAGGCAATGGAACCTACCCCGCGAGAAGGGCGGGAAAGCGTATTGGCGGCAACCGACGCCCCATTCACGGTCGTCGTCCGACAGGTCGTCGATGATCGAACACCCGATGGACTGGTCTGTTTGGGCACCTTTATCGCGGACCGTCTTATCGCCCGGTGCGTGGTGGATCCTGAGGCCATTGCCATGATCGAACAACACCGATTCTTCGAAGACCCCGTACGACTCGTCCTCACCGCAATCGGAGCGCCTCCTGGCATCCAGGGGCGCCTTTTCGCGTTGGTGGAGATGCCGGTCGTCCAGGATGAGGAGGAGGAAGCCCCGTGGGCTGCGAGTGTTCCCGGGGCCGGATATGAAGACGCCGTTCGGGAAGAGGAGTCCGACGATCGCGCCGATGGTCGGGTGGCGGCCCTGTTTCTTGGTGAGATCGTCCGCTTTGATCGCGACCGTCGATATCGCGATAGCCTCGCACGTGAGACGGTTGATATTCTCACTCGTATTGTCGAGGGTGACGTGAGTGAGGTGGTCGACAAGGTGCTCGACGACTTGCTCGGATAGTCACGACCCCGTTCTCTTTATGCCGGATTCCGGTTCCAGCCTCCTGCGATGACCGCACGAGCGCGCATCATCACTCCGATCTCGAGGACGATCTTCGATGGCTGATGGATTCGAATTGACCCACCTGGTCCCCCCAACGACCGGGGACCGCATCACCTTCTCCCATGGGAAGCTGGTGGTCCCAGACAATCCCGTCATCCCATTCATTGAGGGGGACGGAATCGGCCCCGATATTTGGCGGGCGACGAGGCGCGTACTCGATGCGGCCGTGACGAGGGCCTATGGAACCGACCGCCATGTTGCATGGTTCGAGGTGTTCGCAGGCGAGAAGGCAAAGCAGACCGTTGACCATTGGCTCCCCACCGACACCCTCACCGCGATACGCCATTTTCTCGTGGCCATCAAGGGTCCTCTCACCACTCCGGTCGGTGGCGGGTTTCGATCGTTAAATGTCGCGCTTCGACAACAACTCGACCTCTTTGCCTGTGTACGTCCGATCCGGTATTTCGATGGGGTTCCCTCACCCGTGAAACAGCCGGGGTCGGTCGACATGGTCATCTTCCGGGAGAACACGGAGGATATCTACGCCGGGATAGAGTATCAGGTTGGCACCGAGCAGGTGAAACGCTTGATCGCCTTTCTGCAAGATGAACTTGGTGTGGCGACGATACGCTTCCCCGGATCAAGCGCCATCGGCATTAAGCCGGTTTCCATCGAAGGAAGCAAGCGACTGATTCGCTCGGCGATCGAGTATGCCGTGGCACAAGGTCGGAAGAGCGTCACCCTGGTCCACAAAGGCAACATCATGAAGTAC
>JAJCZW010000160.1 GCA_029262155.1 Gemmatimonadota bacterium | reverse complement strand
ACATGGGGGGGGATCGGAGGGACTATTGTGTCCACAATGTGGCTTGATCTCGATGAAGCCTATGCCAGCGGTGCTCCCTGACTCCAAACTATCGGTTTTCGAAGACGGGCGTTGCTGGTTCAAAAGACGAGCTTAGGGATGGGTCTCATTCGGCAGAATTACCGGACCGGTAAAACACGACGTCCACGGAAAAGACCTGCCCGGTTCTACGGTGATCGAAAGCAGGGTGAATGTTCATGAGTGTGAAACCCCAAACCGACATCCGTTCAAGAAGTTCAGCAAACAAGGCCTCGCCGGAGTACAGTTCCACGAGTTGCATCTCGAGTTGGGCTCCGATGACAGCAGGCACCATCTCCCCGGCGCCGTCCAGGATTTCTCGCTCGTAACCTTGGGCGTCGATTTTGAGGAAGAGACGCTCGGAACCCCAGTCGCTGCTTCTCCATACGCTGTCAAGTCGCCGCATTTGCACCTGCTCTCTGCCAACGTACCGGGTGTGCGGGGCAGCATCTAGATGGGCCGGAAGCATCTCCCGGAACGAACTACTTTGTAGATTCCCTGCGACGTTCAGAGTGGCGAGTTCTTCTCGGTCACCCAAGCCGATCCGGACTGCCTCCGAATAGGGGTCTGGGGCTGCCCTTCGGCACAATTTGGTAGGCTTCTGTCAGAGGCTCAAAGGAGATGATCTTTCCCGAATAACCCCTTCGCCGAATCCCGGTGGCGTACTGACCAGTGTTCGCTCCAACATCGAGCACCAGTGATATTCCGTGGTGGTGGAAGAGCTTATTGCTCCGGGTGGTGAAGAGGTCATGATGTTTGACGAGCGCATACCCTTGCTGCTGGAGGAGTGACCGTATGATTCTTCGGACGAAACTCATAACGCATCTCCGAGGAAGTAGCGTCAATTTGGAGATAGAGCAGGTAGACCGTTACCCGATACTCCGCGCCAAGGATAGAGTATGCGGTTGGTAACTGGATTCCACCTCTACTTGCAGGCTTCGGTCGCTAAGGAATTTCCCTGAAAGGTCACTGGAATCCGTTATCTACGCTGAGCCTGCTCCATCTGTGCCACGACCCCCGCGGTGCGGGCCTTGTCGTATTGACGAGATGCGAAAGCACTCGCCACGTTTAGAGCGGGGTGAGTTGGGCGTAGGATCTTCT
Source organism: Gemmatimonadota bacterium (assembly GCA_029262155.1). Lineage (GTDB taxonomy): Bacteria > Gemmatimonadota > Gemmatimonadetes > Gemmatimonadales > GWC2-71-9 > OFTM291. The sequence continues at coordinate 15,807 of JAJCZW010000160.1, read as the reverse complement.
GAGCCAAGATTCCTCCCCAGGCCAAAGGATACAGGATCATAGTTGGTAACCAGACTACAGTGAGGTAGGGGTTGGTTTCTCGCAACCGCCTCAGCAAGTCTCGCCGTTTTGGAGTATCAGGGTTGAGGAGGTTCATCGCGGAAGGGAAGCTATCCCAGTGTCCAATACCCCAGGCGAGGATTTGCCCCGCAAGTGCGACATCGAGTATGGCGAGGGGTTGGCGTGGTGACCCAACCGCAACAAAGATATTGCCGATACGCTTGCCAAGGCGGCCTGGGGCTTCAAACCTCTTATAATCCACAAGCGGGCCAGGCCGAACGACTTTAACATCGATTCCCAGTTCACCACCAAGGGCAATGGCCCTTTGTTCTGAAAGCAGCTTACCCCAGACATATGGCCCGGCCCGGCGTGGCTCCTGTTTGAGCGGTGTATCATCACGAATTGCCCCACGTGCCCCGGCCAGGACAGCAACACTGCTCACATGGATGAAACGACTGACCTTCGCTGCCGCCGCCTGGCGGATGAGATTCTCTGTGGCGCGAACGCTGTTCTTCTCATGATCATCCCATCCTCCAGCGGTTTCTGCCGCACAATGTATCACGGCACTGATGCCGGTCATGACTTCTGGATCAAGTTGCTCCGCGAGATCCCCCAAGTGATAATCGACTCTTTCGACCGTTTCCCACGGTGCGGGTGCGCGTCGGCTGATTACACGAACGTGACGCTCACTGGCCAGGAGTGCCTTTACTACCTCCTGGCCAAGAAAACCTGTCCCACCGGTGACGAGGACTCCATCCTGGAAAGGGATCCGTGGTGGACTCGGTACCTTCGACACAGAGTGAACCAGGAGTGCTTGGGCGACCTCATCACATAGCCACACCGTTTCCCGAATGTCCTCAGGAGGGGTTGGGCTGGTCCCTCCGTTACGGATTGCGCCATAGAAAGCACCGAAAATCTCGGCTAACCCTGGATAGCTTCTTCTGCTGCCGAGGACACGCCTGGTGATTGCAGCCGTTGTACCAAAAAGAAGCTGGCGGGCGTGACGGTAGGGTACAATGAGCTTGTCAATACCGGATATTCCTGGACCGATATGCTGCTGGATGGTGCCTCGAACATAGTCAGCCGTGACAGTCCCGTTCTCCCCAACGACACGTAGGTAGCTGTCTACCGGACGACCATCAAGGGTAACAAGTAAGGTTCCGGTGAGCGGACCTTTGCGCACCAGAGCATGCACCGTCCCACGAGGATCCACGCGGAGCCCCTCAAGGACGGGTTTGGCAGATGTGCCGTCTTGCATGGAAGCCAGCAACAAGTAGACCGGGTGGGGAAGAATATCGAGAAGCTGGTGGTCGGCTCGGAGGGGGGCTCGTCCACCTGGCGCGCGGCGGACCGTACGGAAGGCAAAGTAACTTTCGACATGGACCAAGCGCCCGAGTGCAGGGAGCAGCGGGCGCAACTTGAGGCTCGGCTGCTCAAAAAGGAGTTGGTGACCTGCGCATACGAGCAAACTACGCGCAGCAGCAAAGTCCAGCACTTGGCACGATTCTGGAAGAGATTCCGCGAAGGGCTTTTCGATGTATACGTGGGCGTCGTGCTCCAAAGCGGTCATGGCCAACGAAGCGTGCGTCGATGGGGGAGTAACGATATGAACGACATCAACTGCTTCGTGGGAGAGGAGCTCGGAAAGCGATGTGTAGTGGCGCGGCCCGATGCCCTCGCCGGCGCCGTCAGCCGTTGGAACGTGGGCGGGGTCGGCGACGGCTACCACCTGGGCAGCTGGAGTAGCATTTGCTATTGCTCTTAGGTGGTGAGAGCCCATCTTACCTGCGCCGACGAGGCCCACGCGCAAAGGTGGGGACAGTTGCTGATCGTTCATGCAATGGGCTCCGAGAATATGCAATGGGCTCCGAGAATGGAGTGAACGAGGTTAGAATGTTCATCTTCGTTGTACCAGGTATTCCTCTAACTTGGCACATGTGAATGCAAGATCCTACCCCGACCCTCCACAAGCCCAGACGAGAGGTGATACGACCGACCATCGCTTTCGTCATGCCGGCCTACAATGCGAGAGAGACCATTCAGGTCGCTTTGGAATCAGTGCTGTCGGCTGGATCGGAGTGGGGCGCGGCTCCAGTGATTGTCGTGGACAATGGATCGACCGACGGCTCGCTTGAACTTGTCACTGACCTCTTCGGGCAAACAATCGAGGTGTTTGCGGCACCCAAGGCGACTATTAGTGAACTTCGCAATCTCGGAGTCAGACGCACCCAAGCGACGCTGATTGCGTTCATCGACGCTGATTGCGTTTTGAGCCGGGATTACTGCACTCGGGCGCACGAAGCACTTTTGCGGTCCGGGGCTGCAGCAGTTGGATCTTCTTACGAGGTCGCGTCGCCTCCACATTGGATCGAACAAACATGGACAGTTCTACATCATCTGGACAGGGAAGGGGAAGTTGAGTGGATTCCAGGAGGAAACCTCGTCATCCGAAGAGAGGTGTTCGACGAGGTCGGAGGGTTCGATCCCGAGCTGACCACTGGGGAGGACGTGGACCTGTGCAAACGGGTCAGGGCTGCTGGCCACACCATTTACCGTGACCCGAGCATCGTGGCGGTGCATCTGGGCAACCCTCGCACGCTCAAGGCCTTTTTCAAACAACATTGGTGGCATGGGATGGGTGCAATAACCGGAGCCCGTCGCGGTGCGCCGATTCCGCTCTTGATGAGTGTGATGCACCTCCTGATCACGGTACTCAGCCTGGTCGGTATTGCTGTCTATCCGCGGCCCGCGATGATCGTCGCGTTGCTGTTGGGCCAAGCAGTTGTGCCGAGCGCCGCTGTGGTGTATCGCATGGTGCGGGGGGGGCAGGCACCCCATCCACTCCGTGCAGTACTCCTCTACTGGCTCTACTTCCTGGCGCGCATCACCGCGCTCGGCTCGGCCACGATCGGATTTCCGCGGCCAAGCCGGGGACGGCGGTGATCCTTCACTTGGGCTTGTGCGAGTGATGGTGGTTCGGCCTGAGCGGGCAGCATCAGCACCGCAGCCGCTAGAGCAAGCAAAGCGTATGTCAGGTCGTAGTACGCCCAGGAAAGGAAGAACCCGGCGACCGCAAACCCGAGAATGCTGAGCGCCAGGAGGGGTGGCAGAAGGTCAGCATGATCCCGCCGCTTTCGGTGAAGTTGTACGAGAGCTGCGATCGAACCAAGAATCAGGATCACGAACGCCGAGCCAGCGATGAGGCCGAGTTCCGCCGCAATCTGGACGAACGAATTGTGGGCTGCACCCCATTTCCATCCCTGACGCCGTGCCGCACGCTCCTGAGAAATAGCTGAGAGTCTGCCCTCGGCCGTCCCGAAGTTCCCCAGTCCAACCCCGAGTAGGGGGTAGTCGGTTGCGTACCCCATCCCCCGAGTCCAAACCTCAATCCGACCTCGTGGGGACGTGCGGTTGTAGTCCTCCTGGTCAGTGATCGTCCGCATCTGGTCGAGATAGGTCCCCGGGAGGAGTGGTATACTGAGCGCAATAAAGGTTCCGATGATAATCCCCGCCCGCCGGACGGATGGGTGGGACTTGCCCATCCCAAGAAGAAGAAAACCGCCGGTCACGGCGAGGAGTGCCAGGAATCCGCCACGGGACTGGCTCTTCACAATGAGCCTAAGAAACAGAGGGAACGCCAGGAGCATTGCGCCGCGAAACTTGTTCCGTTGATCGATGACCCACCAGATGCAGAGAGGAATCCCAACCACTGCGATCAGGGCGATATCGTTGGGGTCGTACGCGTACCCTCCCGCCAACCGGCCGGCACTATCGGTGCGCCCTTTGACGAACGCGAGAAAGGCCGCACCAACGCAGGCAAGCGTGATAGTCTGGGCCATGAAACGAGTGCCTTCTCGCGTTCGGGCCGAAGCCCAAACCATGACCGCAAGAAGGACCGTTCGCGACAGCATCTCATTGAAGGTCTCAAAGCTTTGTCCCGGATAGATCCCAGATGGAATACTGACAATTGCGATGACGACAATGAGACCGATGAGCTTGGGGATCCAATGCTTCCCGAGGTCGGTCGGGCGCCAGCTCTCAAGCGTCCCAAAGAGCATGAGGATTGCGATGACGCTCAGAATGAGGGTGGCCCGGATCGTGGCCAGGATGGGGAAGTAGCCGTGGAACTTGGAGATGGACAGGAAGATCGCGCCCGCGACGACCCACCTGGTAGCCTTCGGCATCGAAGCGAATTCCGCCTGGGAGGACTGCGCCACGTGACTGGCCTCTGTGCCGCCATTGGACGATGGCATCACCGGCCGCGTTCGGCTGTTACCCAACCCCCCCCGTTCGAGGGTTGCCGAGGCTCCGCCGTAGCGAGTCATGTTCTGTCCTCGGCGCCTGCGCTGTTGGCAGTTTCCATGCTCCGGCCTGATTCGGTGCCTCTGGATTTAATAACGCGAGCCGGGACTCCCGCGACAACCGCTCCTGGTGGCACGCCCTTGGTCACGACCGACCCCGCGGCAACGACACAGCCGTCACCGATAGTGACTCCAGGGAGGATCGTGCTGCCAGCCCCAACCCAGACATCCTTGCCAATCACCACATCGCTTTCGGTCCACGGTTGCTTGTGATATGGAGTTCCGGCGAGGAACTGGTGATTCGAAGAAAAGATACGGGTATGGGGCCCTAGCCCGGAATGATCCCCAACCACAATGCGACCCTTGGGCGACGCCCAGAGGCAACAGTGGTTCTGGATTCGCGTGTGATTACCAATAGAGATTTGCGAGGCCTCCCGAAAGCTGACCGAGGGGTGGATGTAAGCTCGTTCACCACGGTGAATTTGCGACCACGGTGCCAGATGATCGACGACCGTGTAGTCTATCCGATCTATGACCCAACGCCAGGCGCCACGGCTAAAGAGATACCGGGCATACCCCAGTCGCTGGAGCACTCCGCCTATCACAAGTCCTTCCTCGCTTGCATGGCCCTCTCGTACAACGCCGTGTACCGGTCGGTCATCCGGTCGCGAGAAAACTCGTGTGCCCGCACTCTCGTCCTCGATGCGAGTTGGTTTCGGTGTTCGTGATCGGTCATCAACGCTCCCAAGGTGTGGGCGAACCCCGCCTCATCTCGGGGATCGACCAAGACACCAGCAGGCGGGGATCCCAAGGTTTCGGGAACTCCGCCAACCGCCGTCGCCATGATGGGGAGGCCAGCTGCCATCGCCTCCAGGAGGGCGATGGGCTGACCCTCCGTTGTACTCCCGCTTACCCACAAATCTGCCGCCGAGAGGCACTCAGGCACATCGGACCGAAACCCAAGAAAGATCACACGTCTACTGATGCCCGCGCGGTCTACCTCTGCTTTGATCTCCGCCTCCAAAGGGCCACGACCGAGAAGTACCAGCTTTGTGTTACCCGTCATAGACGCAAAGGCGCGGACGATGGCCCGATGGTTCTTTACCGGGACGAACCGACCCACAACAATTGCCACCGTTGCATCGTCAGGTATCTGCCACTCTGCCCGAAGTCGAATTCTCGCCTCTGGTGGAACGGCTTGGAAGGGCGCAAGATCGATGCCGTTCGGGATAACTTCGGGTCGGGTGTCGAGACGCAGGAACTCATGGACGTAATCGGCCAGGGGTGTGGAGACCGCGGCAATCACCTCCGTCCGGCCTGATGCCCACCGTTCGGTCCACGCCCGGAGGCGGGACTCGGGTGGATACCGGCCATGATCGGTAAAGACCAGGGCAGGGGATGGCCGGTGCAGTTGACGAGCAGCGACAGAAGCGGGGAACCATGTCCCGCTATGAGCGTGAATCACATCCGGTGACCACGATCGTAGTGCCTGGATCAAACGTCGGGGGTATCCCCGAATGCGAAACCCGCTTTCCTGACAATCGAACACCTTCACCCCATCGTGTTCGAGTGGGGCGGCGTGAATCCCCAATCCGGCGACCGGAAACACCCCCACGATGTGATCTCTTGCCCGGAGTGTCAGCGCGAGATCCCGAACCACACGCTCCAAGCCGCCTCCACGAAGGCTAGGGACGGTCAGGGCGACGCGGATCGGATTCACCGGGGGGGATTCCAGCGGATGCCAGCGGACCAACACGACAGGGTTTCGACCGGGAGCCCGGATGGCACATTGATACGGGTGACCTGATACGGGTCGCACTCGGCACCGATCCCACCGAACGAGAGCGCTAACGCACCAACATACCCCGCTTCCCGAGCAGCGCGTGCGACCGCAGTGTTGGTGCAACCGTAGGGGTAACTGACCAGGTGTGGTACTGAATCACATCGCTCAGCGAGCGTTGTGCGACTCGTGCTCAATTCTGCGGCAAGGTCGGTTTCACCAATTGTCGCGAGGTTTCGGTGAGTTGCCGTATGTGATCCAACGTCGAGGAGGGGAGATGGTGCGGCACCGATGATGACCTTCCATCGAGCCGGCAGGAGGTCCTCAGGGAGGGAAACTTCCCCTGGGAAGGCGTGCTCAATCGCGGTGGTGTCACCATGGAGGGTATCCCGGCATCGAAGCAGGGTTTTCTCACTCAATTGTTGGGTGGCTCCAAGTCGGTCCCACCAAAAAGGACGGTCGGTGTCGGGTGCGTCGGTCACCAAGAACACTGTGGCCGGAAGCTCCATCCTCTGTAGCAGCGGAACGGCATGATGAAACACCCCATGATATCCGTCGTCAAAAGTGACCGACGCAAGGCCCTTGAGCGTCTTCCCAGTGTGCAATCGTCCTACCAGTTCATGTACTGGAACGACGGTATACGTCGTCCTGATCCATTCCATCTGTTTCTGGAATAGCGTCAATCCGAGATGCAGCGACGGATCACCTATCACTCCAGCCACATCGTCGGCGACAACGTTGTGATAGCAAAAACAGACCGCATCACGAGACCGATCCCGACGTCGCTGAGGCAATCCAACGCGGTGGAGGGCGGCGTAGGTCAGCCGCGCCGGGTGTCCCATCAGCGAACCTCACCAGAGGAAAGCATTACCCCTTGGCCGCGACGCGGTCTCGGTAGGCATCACGGATCTCCCGAAGAATGGCCGGGACATCGTATTGTTGTTGCCAGGTCGGGTAATGGGAGGCAAACCGACCGTTGTCGCTAATCCACCAGATATGGTCCCCAACCCGGTTCGTCTCGGAGTAGGTCCGTTGCATGGGCCGTTCGGTCAACTCCTCGCACAAGGCGATGGCCTCCAGCATGGAGCAGTTGCTAAAGCGCCCGCCCCCGATGTTGTAGACCTCCGCGACCCGTGGTTGCTGCGTGAAGGCGTCGAATGCAGCGATAAGGTCGGCCGAGTGAATGTTATCGCGCACCTGCTTTCCCTTGTATCCAAAAACGGTGTACGGCTTTCCGGTCATCGCGCACTTCATCAGATACGCCAGGAACCCATGGAGTTCGGCCCCGGCATGGTTGGGGCCGGTGAGGCAACCTCCCCGAAAGCAGGCGGTCTTCATGCCAAAGTACCGACCGTACTCCTGGACCAGAACATCGGCCGCCACTTTGGAGGCGCCGAAGAGGCTGTGGAGGGTCTGGTCAATCGACATATCCTCTCGAATACCACCGGCATAGGTGTGGTCATCCGCAATCTCCCAACGCTGCTGCAGTTCGACCAGGGGAAGCCGATTGGGGGTATCGCCATACACCTTGTTTGTGGACGTGAAGATGAAGACGGCCTCGGGCGCGAACTGGCGGGTGGCCTCAAGCACGTTCAACGTCCCCGTGGCATTGACCCCGAAATCCATCTGGGGATCACGTGCCGCCCAGTCATGGCTGGGTTGCGCAGCAGTGTGTACCACAAGAGTGATGGCGGAACCGTATTGCTTGAAGAGGCGGTCGATCGCATCCCGGTCGCGGATATCAATGGCCGCGTGCTGGTAGCGTGTGCCCAGTTTCGCCTCAAGGCGGGCACGGTTCCAATCCGTCGACGCCTCATCACCAAAGAACACTCGGCGGAGGTCATTATCGATCCCGACGACGTCGTAGCCTTGGGCGGCGAAATGGAGAACGGCTTCTGACCCGATCAAACCGGCCGAACCCGTCACAATCGCGAGACTCACATTGGCTCCTTCTGGCGACTCATGTGAGACGCTCGAGGCAGTGGTGGAGATAGTACGTCGCGAGTTGATCCCGATGGATATACGCGTCAAAAAATCGGCGGCTGTTCGTGATCAGGTGTTGGCGGGCAACCTCATCCGCAAGATACCGGGCACAGACCTCTTCGAGGTCGGCGTAGTCCGGTCGGCAGTGAGCTACATGGACACCATCCTCGAAAGGGACTTGGAGTTGACAGGTGTGTGGCGGGCCAACGATACAACATCCTATGGCCAGGTAATCCATCAACCGAAATGTCATCGACGCCATGCTGGGGAGGTCGATCACGAGCTTGGAGCGCGCAACCTCCTCCAAGAAAGCCCGATAACGAACCTTCCCCTCACCGCCGTAAAACTGGAATGTCGTGGCCGCACGGAGTTTTTCCAATGCGGGACGCCGTTTTGCCATGCTGAGGCCAAACCGCCCATGGACCTCGTATCGCGGTGGGGCATGGTCGCGTATCTGACGCAGGCGTGGGAGGTAGTGATACAGACTGGCGTCGTTGTTCACGTAGCAGCCGGGAAGGAGGTGGTCTCGCTCGCCGTACCCTTCCAAGGCGTACTCCATCTTGAAATGCAGATCAGCAAAGGCGTAGGCCTTTTCGTTGAGCGGAGGGTAATCTGACGTCTCGATCACCACGTTGAACCGACGTCCCTCCCGAACGAACTCGACGTTGAACACCCCTTCGAACGGTTGAGGAATGTCCCGGTCCTCCACCCGGACCCACCGGGCGAGCGCCGCCTTCACCTGATTGCCCCAGATCGCCCTCGATTTCCAGCCGTACACTCGGGGAAACCTGACAGTGATCCCGTCCAGTGCCTCTCGTTCCACCGGCCAAGTCAACGTGACCGGATCGAGACGGGGCCCCGGAAGATGCTGCCAAGCCTGTTCCACCACCCGCTCTTTCCAAGCGGAGGGACTCATGAGGGAGGCCAACTTCACCCTCTCCTCCCTTCGGGGCGTCGTTTCATGCGTGGGTTCCTAACAGATTCCGGGCCAAAACCGAGGGGTTGCCAGGAATCGGGAGTAGGCGATGAGTAGGAGCAGCAACAGGATAGCTAGTGTTGCGTAATTGCAACAGAATTGTTGCGACAATGCAGCGATTATCGATTCCTCTTGCCTCGTAGGCCCATCTTGAGTGCCTCTACCCCCGTGGTGATCTGCAAGAGATCTGCTATGGAATCGGGGAACGCGAAGCGTGGAATCCTGTATTGGCCTCTTGCCTTTGAACCTGAACCCACCGAGGCATACCCCGGTGTCGTGGTCAGCCCACCGGAAAACCCCGCCTCGAAGAGGATCTGTTCCTCACGCTGGGAAAAGTCGGTTGGAAGCCCATTGGGGTAACAAAACACCCGACTGATGGCAGGCGGAGGTAGCATTTCGTGAATGCGATCTCGTGAATTGATGATTTCCTGTTGAGCCTGAACCTGGTCAGTGCGACTCAGGATAGGGTGGGTGACGGTATGCGCCCCGAAAGTGATTCCCTGGCTGGCTGCGTGGCGAATATCCTCCCAGGACATCGATTGGTAGGCTGGGGGCGGGTGCTTCGGAAGTTGGACTTGGCACGCGGTCTCCACATCGGCAAGCGCCCGAAGGCGTACCGGTTCGGCCAGCGATTTCAATTGCTCTACGAGCATTGATGGGTGGGGGGCCCAGCTCGGGGGGTCGCGCCGGAAAGCGATGTGACCGTCGGGGAACGGAATCGTGACCTGATCAAGACCAGTAACAGCAAAGGTATGCGTTACTCGATCCCACCACTGCCACGCGCCGTCGACGAACCCCGTGGTCAGGAACACGGTAACGGGGCACCCAAACTCGGCAAAGATTGGGAGTGCCACCGAGAAGAAGTCCTTGTATCCGTCGTCAACGGTGAAGATGACAGATTTGGGGACGCGCTGCCCCCGCTGGAGGAGTGCCAGAGTCTCGTCGAGGGCGAGAAAGGAGACCCCGCGGTGACGCAGGGTGTGCAATGCCTCCCGAAGCAGCCCGGCCCTGAGGCCTGGTCCTGTGTCGGAGTCAGGATGGAAGCGATGCAGCATCAGGATAGGTACGGCTCCACGACGCGCCCAGCCCCAAAGCCGATCCAATGGTGCCCTGGTGGCGGCGTGTGCGAGAAGCTTACGAAGAGACACGAGCGCTCCGGGGTTGCCTCGGAGATCCGAGCACCCGATCCAAACGATCTATCAGCACCCTGGCCTGTGCGGTCCGGCTCAAGGCTTCCCGTCCGGACGTGGGCCCCGGGCGGCTACCGACACGGTACATGGTGATGCGTCGCTGAAGAACATCCGCAATCGCGGCCTGATCGTTGGGCACACAGTCTACGTTGGTATCGCGGAGTACAGTGTGGGTGGGTGTCCCAGGGTTGGCGAGGGCCAGAATCCAGGCGTTGAATCGGAGGTACTCAAACACCTTGGAGGGGACTGCATACTGACTGTCTTGCGGCAAGTTGAGCAGCATGGTGGCCGACGAGAGCGTGGCGAGTGCCTCCGCTCGCGGGACCCGCGGGAGGACCCGGACGTAGTCTGCCATACTGGCACTGGTCGCCTCCGAAAGTACGGACGTTCCGCCTGCCTCACCTGGTCCGAGGAAATCGACTTGCAGCTCTTTCGGTGAGAGATCTTGGGTCTCAATGACAGACCGAAGAGCCTCAAAAAAGACCCTGGGCGATCGATCGAGGTATACCGATCCGGCGTAGACGATGCGAAAGGGGCCAGATCGGTCAGACTGGATTGGGATAGGGTCATCCTCATCGTACCCGTTCATGACCGTGAGCACCTGGTCTTGCTGGGTCGGGTACTGAAGTCGTAGTGCGCGTGAGAGTGATTCAGTATTGGCAATGATGAGGCCGGCGCCGTCGACCGCTTTGCGTTCCGCTCGGCCCGCAAGCCAAAAAGCGAGTGGAGACGCGACGTGCTCCGGAAGGCGTCTTGGGAGGGACCATGGATCCCGCAGATCCATAACGAAAGGAAGCCCTCTACGGAGCGCCAAACGAGACCCAACGAGGTGGATGTAGTGGGGTGGGCCGCAGGAGATAACCCCAACATGGTGCGCGGTCAGAAGACGCTCGCCGGCGCGTGCGGCGGAACTGGCCCAAGCAGCCTCATGCTGCCAGGCCTGCCATGTCCACCAGTGCCGCAGGAGGTCTCGCGGTGTCCCCAACCAGTGCATCTCCTCTGCTGCAAGCGACTCCGGCCGAGCGAGTCGTGACTTCTTGCGGGCCTCTTGGAACGCCGTTGAAATGGGGGAATGCCGGCTCCGTCCGAACCACCGCCAAAGCCACCCTTCGATACGTTCGGTCAGAACAGGGTGCTCGGCCACGCGAACAGTGCGATGATCAAGGTCCGCCTTAATGCCCTGATCGCTTTGGTCCCCCTCGGGTCCACCGGCTGAAACGACGTCAACCCCATAGCCATGCTCAACGAGAAACCTTGAGAGTTTCCCCCACCGGAGCGCACCGGGTGTTTCGGTGGGGGGATAGTGGTGGGTGAGGAGGAGAATCCTGCCGCGGGGCGAATCGTGAGAGTTGCCGGCGATCGAGGTCATGGGGTGGCGTTGGTGGAGGCTCGTGCGGCTTGATAGAGCGTCCGAATCCGTTTCCGGGCAGGATACGCTGCGAAGAGCCCATAGGCGGCTGCCCCGATGGCAACTTGGGTTGCCAAACTTGCAGGCCTTGGCCAACCAGGGAGAAGGAAGGCTCGAGCCGCCAACACCGCGCCAACCATGAGCAGCCCTCCTCGGAGTGCGGGCCAGATCGTGCGCAGATACACGCTGAACCGAAGATCAATCTTCGTGAAGGCTCGAACATAAAGCGGAATCACGGTAAGGGGATACACCGTGATCCACCCCATCGCAATTCCCATAGCCCCCCACCGGGCTCCAACGATGAACCCAAACGGAAGCACGATTGCGGTTACGATACCGTGCCACCGCAACCAGCGTGTGTCGTGCCGAGCCAGGAGGACTTGTGGTAAGAGAGTGACAATGGATCGGAGGGAGGCGTACAGAGCGAGGAGTCGGAGCGGCGCGATCGCGGGGGCCCAATCGGCACCCAGGACCACGAGCACAAGATCATCCGCCACGATCCCGATACCGAGCGCCGCAGGAAGCGTCAGAAAGACAAGCCCCTCGGTAACATTGAGCAGGATCCGGCGAAGTTCTGGGAGATCGTCTTGGACTCGGCTGAAGACGGCCGGCGTCACGCGAGTCACCAAACTCGTGATTTTTTCGACCGGCATGCTCGCGATGGTCCAGGCGAAGGTGTAGGCTCCCAAGAGTCCTTTGCCCAGCATCCGACCTGCTACCGTGAAATCGGCGTTGGAATAGAAATACCAGGCGATGCGTCCGAGCAGCACATCGTTGCTGAACCGCATTGCCGGACCGAGGTCTCCACGTCGCGGCCACGCATAGCGATGTCCCTGATAGAACGACAGCGTCAGCGCAGCTGCAAGGTTGCTCGTGATTCCGCCGAGGACGAGGGCCCAGTAACGGAACCCCAAAACGGCAAAGACGATATTGGCGATGGTAAAGAGAATTGCAGCGCCCGCGTCCACGAGAGCGAGGGCACGAAACCGAAGCTGCTTCTGCAGCAACGCCGTCGGCACGATTTTGAAAGACGCAATGATGAAGGTACTGCTGAGGGCGACCACGACCCAGGGAAGCTCGGGCGCCCGAAAAAAACGGCCGAGGGGAATGGCAGCAGCAGCAGTCACGAAGGCTCCAACCACTCCCAAGCCCAGCGCGACGGTATTGAGCTGTGCAACGTGGTCCTTGCTGAGCGTGCGGATGGTCACGATCGACGCACCGAGCCCGAATTCGGTCAGGATGGTCACAAACCCCAAATACACCATTGCCATCCCGACCAAGCCATAGTCTTCTGGCGTGAGGAGCCTCGCGAGCACGATCATCCCACCCCACGTGACGACTTGGGCGGTCCATTTCATCGCGCCCGTCCAGGCGATTCCTCGCACGAGGGCGCGGTCCATCGGCTGGTTGGATGGGGACGCTTCGGGTGGGAGGGGGAGACTCATCCTTTAGAGCGTTTGCAAGAGGAAGGCCAAAAGTTGTTTGGAATCACTCGTGCCTTCCTCGCGGAAGGGCAGCGATGCACGAGCAGGAGGATGTTTCCCGATCTCGGCCCGGCCTGCGTTTCGAACCATTGGTCGATTCCGTTCCGCCACCGACCGTTTAGTGGCGCTGCATGCTCGAACACTGCCTCCCCCCTCGCTCACACCATGGTGGGTTTCGTCGATTCCATACCCGTTATCCACAGTCAGCCCAAGGCTCGCCGCGGAAGATCTGTTTCTTTCGAGCGGTGCCCCGGATCGGTCTCATTAGCGGGAGATCACCGCAAACTTCTCCCGGAGGGAAGCGATGTAGCCTAGCAGGCGTCGCCGAATCTCTTGCGAATGTCTGATCGGACTATTCCGGCGGAAGCTACGGGAGGAGGTGCTAACGTACAAGATTGTGCTGTTTCTTGATCTTGGCATGACCCCGGCGGTCGCATCACGGCAACTGTACCGCCTCGGCGAGGATCCGCCGCAATTCTGTCACCCCCGATTCCCAGGTAAAACCGGCCTCGGTCCGGCGTCGCCCCTCGGCACCAAGGCGGGTTGCGAGCGCAGGGTCCCGCAGGAGGCGCAGGATGGCGTCGGCGGTATCCTCAGGCCCCGTCGGATCTACGAGGAGGCCAGTCTGTCCGTCAAGTACCGCGTCTGCGATCCCACCTGACCGTCCTCCCACACTCGGTTTGCCAGTTGCTGCTGCCTCAAGAAAAACAATCCCGAAGCCCTCTACGTCCTGCTCTGCGCTCCGGTCTCGGCTCACCATCGCAAAGGCGTCGCATGCTCGGTAATAGAGCGGAAGTTGTTCATCAGTAACCCGGCCCTCGAATCGGACGTGATTGGAGACCCCGTGTTGTTGGACCATTCGCTCGAGCGTGCCGCGATTCGGGCCATCTCCCACGATCAGGTATTGCAGGGTTGGAAACTCTCGCAGCACGGTGGGTAGTGCAGCGATGACTGTATCGTGGCCCTTCCGCTCCACCAGGCCTCCCACCGAGAGAACCACTGGCCCCCACTCTTCGGGGAGACCGAGAGTTGACCGTGCCTGTGCTGTGTCTCCGGGCGTGAAAGCCGCCACATCGCAGCGCGGAGGGAAGATCCGAATGCGGTCCTCGGATACACCCACGTTCAGAAGCAACTGATGTGTGAACCTGCTGTTAGCGATTACGCGTGACGCCTTGAGGATCGCTTGGCGTGGCCGCGGGTATGTCTCCTTCCCGAGACCGAGAATCTCATTTCCATGGGCCCACACGACGAGGGGCCACCCTGTCAGGCGCGAGATCATCAGCGCGGGAAGGCCGTCGTACACCGTGGCCACCTGGAGGAGTTGGGGATGTTCCCGGATGGTGAGTTCCGCAACGGCAGCCCCGACGGCCAAGGTCTGCGTCAGGCGATTTCCTCCGAAGATCCCGGGCCTTCGGTACACACGTACGCCACTCCCGGGAAGGGTTCTTGGGGCTTCCCTTACTCCGGTAACGCACGCAACCTCGGAAGCACCGAGTGCTCCGGCGGCGCCCCGCATGAGAGCGGAGATCCCTCCTACTTGGGGAGGGAAGTACGTGCTGCTGAGCAGGATAGACTTGGTTGGCATAGCACCGTATTGAAGAAGGTCCGGGATAGATTCCTTAGCAAGAGGAGGGCCAGACGGCGAAACTCCTGGGCGTCGGCACCAATATTGCCTCGTGGCCAGATGTTCCGTGCGCCCATTGCCAACGGTTTCTCTGATTGCCAAACACTTCATCTCCCAAGCTGGAGTCCATGGACCGCGATGACCGCTACCCCTCCAGGCTCGCAAAATCAGCACCGCAAAGGCGCTTCCCGCATCCTGTGGTGGGGGTCGTGGTAATGGTGCCCGATGATTGGGGACCCCTCCGGCAACCACGTCACCAAGTCGTCAGTTGGCGGAATCAATGGTTTCCCATGGTGAACTCTGGGATGCCCGAGCGACTTGGACATTGTGAATGGAAGGGAAGGCGGGTGTGACCGGAGGACCCGTCGCCCTCCAGAGTGTCGATCGGTTTGTGGGTCGGACGATGAACTGGCTTTACGACCACCTACGACATGTGCCAGAGTACCGCCCCGTCGTTCTGGCGAAGGCTCTGGAGAACAGGGTGGAGTTTCCCCTGCTTGAGGCGAGGGTCTGGCCCAGTCGGAGCCTTGTCGCTCGGGCTTGGCGCAAGGGTACGGGGAGACCGTTCACACCTGGTGAGCAACGGTGGCTCACCCGTCTCGAGCCACGGGTGCTGCACTCGCACTTTGGGTATGTCGCACCGGGGGACCAGAAGCTCCACGACGTGCTCGGCGTCCCGTGGTGCATCGGTTTCTACGGGGCCGATGTTTTCATGCATCGCCATCAGGTTGAATGGCATGAACGACACCAGGGACTCTTTGCGAGTGCCGCACGAGTGTTCGCACTCGGCCCTTTCATGTCCGAGGCCCTCGCCGCAATGGGATGCCCCCGCGAAAAGATTGTGATTCACCAATTGGGAGTCGATGGGGAGGCGATTCCCTTTCAGGATCGACGCCTCGATGGAGGCGAACCGCTCCGCATCCTCTTCGCCGGGACATTTCGGGAGAAGAAGGGACTCCGGTACCTCGTTGAGGCGGCCGGGATCCTTGCCAAACGGGGGGTCCCTTTTCACCTAACGGTTG
>JAJCZW010000159.1 GCA_029262155.1 Gemmatimonadota bacterium | reverse complement strand
GAAGTTACCCGAGCTTTGAGCGGCGTCTCCGTCCCCGCAGGTCGCCAGGTGAAGCTCTTGAGGTTGTCCTCTCCGCGCAGACTCCAAAGGACGGCAATGAGCGCCACGGCCCACGTGATCCCTATGGCACCCAGAAGACGGCCACGGCCCGTGAGCCCGGACCAACGCTTGGCAACTGGGGGGGGGGACTGTGGAGAAGCTGCGGGCGCGGGCTCCACCGGTTCAGGAGCGGTCGGAGGAGGGGTTCGATCCACCCCGCCTTCCTTCCCCTCGAGCAGGGCGACAACCGTATTGACGAGCTGGCGGATGTGGGCTTCAACGGGTGGCGTCAGCGCATCGAGCCAGTGACGGCTCTGCAGATGGAACTCCAACACGCCCTCAGGCGGGACATTCTCGATCCGGAAGGGGATGATAATGAGCCCACGGCGAACGGCCGCGTCGATCTCGGTTCGAACGTGCTCTGAACGATTGGCATGGCTCGAAAAGACCACGACCTGGACTTGCGCCGCACCGAGGCCCGCGAGAATTGCCTCCGCCCAAATGGCTCCCCCGGGGATGTCCCGCGGGGCGATCCAACAACGAATCCCTTTCGCTTCCAGCGCGCTACATAGGGCGAGGGCGGTGTTGGCATCCTTGCTTGAATGCGAGATGAACACGTCGTGTGCCATGCATCCTCACAAACCATCAGTCAGAATCAAGAGCGACGAGGGGGGACACTAGGTTCATACAATACCCGACTAGAGTGGAGGCAGCAATTCGGCCACTTGCCAACCGGTGGACACACCTTCCCGGGTTGACGATACTGCCATCTGCCCTGAACCTTCCCGAACAACCTCTTGGAGCCTATGTGTCGATGATTGCTGGGATTCCACCCCTTGCGCTTCGGATCGCGATCACCGGGCATCGCTGGGATCGGATCGCGCGGGACGACGGCCCTCTCCTCCTTGAGCGTACTCAAAGTATCTTCGGTCGAGTCACCCACCACATCGACACGCTGCATCGACGTTGGACTCAGGGTCCATCACCCTACTACGCCCCCGACCGCCCGGCGGTGATTCGAGCCCTTTCGGGCCTCGCCGAGGGCGGTGATCGAATCGGTGCCGAGGCGGCCCTCGCAAACCACTTGGACCTGCAGGTTGTACTGCCGTTCCCCCGGATGGAGTACCTCAGTGACTTTGCTACGCCAGAATCACGCGCCGAATTTGATGTCCTTCTGTCAAAGGCCAGTGCCGTCCAAGTCCTCCAAGAACGACGACCAACCACCGGCGGATATATTGCCGTGGGCGACGCTCTCCTCCGCCATGCCGACATACTCCTGGCGTATTGGGATGGTGGGGAGTCTCGGGGCCCGGGCGGCACAGTGGAAATACTCCAGGCCGCTCAGCAACATGATATCCCCGTCATCGTGGTCGACACGTCGGCTCCTCACCAGGCATGGTTGCTGGACCTCAACCAGGCAGACACCGGACGGGCGGCGGGTTGTGCTGCCTTGGAGGAGCGCCTCACCGAGCTCTTGTCCCCCCCGCTCGCGGCCACCGACCCCGACGATGACCCCGACCTCTCCTCAGACTATGCACACGAGCCACTGTCCACAAAAGCTTCCGGGCGGGCGTTCGACATCATCAATGCCGTAGCGTGCCCTGGACACGGCCGCATTGCGCCGGTCGTATCCCCCGGTTCACTAGCAGACCACAGCACCTCCGTTACGGCCGAGTGGGGATCTACATTCTCTACTCTCCCCGAGGCGGTGCGGACCTTTCTCATGGCAGCCCTGGCTCCGGCCTTTGCTCGGGCCGACGGGCTCGCGATCTACTACGCGAGTCGCTATCGAACCACATTCTCTTGGGGATTCCTCCTGAGTACGCTTGCGGTCCCCACCGGGCTCTGGGTCATCTTGAACCATGGCAACCCGCTGGGACTCTTCCTCAGCGCCGTAGAGATTCTCCTTCTCGGAACGGTCGGGCACATCATTTATCGCGGGCGACGGGCCCGCTACCATGCACGCTGGATCCAGTATCGGTCCCTCGCGGAGCGGATTCGCCACTTAGGGTTCCTCTTGCCACTTGGTCTCGACGCCCCATCCCTTCGGGGAGAGTCCCAACGTGGACTCTCCGGTCGAGGGGGACCCGGCAAGAAACGATTTGTACCGTGGATGCTCCGAGCCGTGGTCCGAAGCCTGGGGTTACTACCAGGCTCGTTGAGCACTGAGCACCAGGACGCCGGGGCAGCGGTGCTGGCCCATCAGGAACTCGATGGCCAACGGCGATATCACCAGCGGGTTGCCAAACGCAACGAGACCCTCCACCACAGGCTTCACACGATCGGGCTGATGGTGTACGCCCTCGCGCTCACCGTGGCCGTAACCGACCTTGCCCTCCAACTCGGCGTAGGTGACTGGCTCCATCATTCCTTCCCCACGGGCAGTGTTGTTCTGGTCAACCTAGGGTACACCCTCACGGTTTTTCTTCCCGCTTTTGCGGCGGCGGTCCACGGGTTCTTGAGTCAAGGCGAGTTTCTCAATACGGCGCGACGCTCGCGCCGTATTCTCGATCGTCTGGAGCAGTTGCACCGTGAATTGATCGGAGCAGGCGAGACCGACCGTACCGTCGTGACACGTGTGGCCGCACTCACGGCGGAAGTGTTGGAGCGGGAGTTAGATGATTGGCAGGCGGAATACTCCACCAAGTCGTTGGACGTGACTGTTTGATCCGTCAGATGACCTAGGGGAAGATGCCTAATTCCATATACGAAACCGCGATCTTGTCGATCGCCAGAACAAACGCCGCGACCCGCAGATCCACAGCACTC
This sequence comes from Gemmatimonadota bacterium, assembly GCA_029262155.1. Taxonomy (GTDB): domain Bacteria; phylum Gemmatimonadota; class Gemmatimonadetes; order Gemmatimonadales; family GWC2-71-9; genus OFTM291. The sequence goes on along the minus strand of JAJCZW010000159.1, from coordinate 2,490 downwards.
CCCAATTGAAGCTGTACCTCGCGGATCTCATGGTAGGCACTCACCATCGTCTCCTCAAGTCCGGAGTTTACCAGGTCTTCCTCACTGGCCCCGTGCGCGATGGCCTGCCGTTCGGATTCGCCAAAGTGCTTTCCGGTTGACGACTCGATCGCCCCGAGAAGCCGGGTGTAGGCTCCCTCTTCGAACCGCTTCTCGATGCGTCCAAATCGGACATGGGAGAGGTTCTTCAGCCACTCGAAATACGAAACCGTGACACCACCCGCATTGATGAACATGTCGGGTATGACCCGCACCCCACGGTTCCGAAGGATACCGTCTGCCTCGGCCGTTGCCGGACCATTGGCCCCCTCGGCAACAATCTTCGCCTGGACCGCCGAGGCGTTGCCGGCTGTCAGGACCCCCTCGAGGGCGGCCGGAATAAGGATGTCACACGGGAGAGTCAGGGCATCACCCGACTGGGCCAAATCGGTCGCACCCGGAAAGCCGAGAATCGACTTGGTTTCGCGGCGCCACGTCATCACCTTCTCGAGATCGAGCCCCTTCGGGTTGTGGATGGCACCTTCATGCTCCGCCAAACCAACCAGGACCCCGCCCCCCTCCTCAATGAACTTCGCCGCATGATATCCCACATTTCCTAACCCTTGGACCACCACACGTTTTCCTTCGAGCCCACGGGAAAGTCCAAGGGATTGCATGTCCTCCGAGACGTCACACACCTCCCGGATGGCATAGAAGATCCCTCGCCCCGTCGCTTCCTTCCGACCCCGCACTCCTCCCTGCGAGACCGGTTTCCCAGTGACACAGGCCAGAGTGTTGAGTTCCTCCGGTCGCAGGCTCGCAAAGGTATCTGCAATCCACGCCATCTCGCGCTGGGTGCTACCATAATCTGGCGCGGGGACGTCGACGCCCGGGCCAATAAAATTCTTGCGCACGAGTTCAAAGGTGTAGCGCCGTGTAATGCGCTCGAGCTCCTCCGGGGAGTAGTCATAGCGAGGAATCTTGATTCCGCCTTTTGCCCCCCCAAACGGAACATCCACGATCGCGTTCTTGTAACTCATCAGCGCCGCCAAGGCCATGACTTCATCGGCATTGACCGCCATGCTGAACCGAATGCCTCCCTTTGTTGGGGTCTTGTGTTGGCTATGTTGGGCCCGCCACGCCTGAATCACATCGATCGTCCCATCGTCACGTCGGAGTGGGAACGACACATAATACACGCTGTTACAGGCCTTGATCTGTTCTAACAGCCTTCGATCGTGATCGGTGTAGGCAGCCCCCCGATCAAAGCTGGCATTGACTTGCTCAAGAAAGCTGAACTCGGACATGCCACACCTTTCTGAATGATGCCTCTGCTGAAATATCCCACCGCACACTACATGATGGGGGGCTAATGATCCGGCAACTCTCCAGCGATCCGACGCGCCCGGGATTCGGCGCTGTCCGCCACCTCCAATGCCTTCCGCACGCCTTGTGCCCCCGGCAGTGCCGAGGAGCCAATGACGCTATCATGGGCCCGGACCTCCTCGGGCGTGGCCGGTGTTGCATCGCCGGAGGAGGAATCGGCACACGCCGTGGCCGGGGCAAATAGCAATCCAAGGAAGACAACCCGTCTCATTGCTCCTCCTCGTTCAAGACAACAGCAAGTGTCTTCCCTGTGGGACTAACCGCCAGGCGCGTGATACCCTGGAGACCAGGTACATGCACCACACCGATTGGAGTCCACCGGGAGTTTGCCGAACGCCAGGAGAACACGGTGTCCGACCGAGCCATAAGGAGATCACCATTCGGAGACCATGCATGGTCCTGCGATTCGGGAAGGCTCTCGGCGATGGTGCGACTACCCGTGTCCGGATCCCAGGCCCGCACCAGCCAGACCCCTCCTACCCGTTCGGAAAAGCTCATCGCCGTCGACCGGGGAATGCGGTGCAACGACCGGCCAACATCGTTCGCGATGACACGATCCTGTCCGGTTTGCGGGTTGCTGACGTGCAGGGTGGTGGGGCGACCGAGAACGAAAGAGAGGATGCGACCATCGGCCATCCAGACATAGTACCCCACCGGGGCCAGGGCCGGAAGCAACGCCTGATCCTGATCTGGGCTCTGCCCCGTCCGCCATAACCGTTGGGTGGAATCCCGTTCGACGCGCACCACCGAGATGCCGACTCCGTCAGGCATCGTCTGGGGCGAGTACTCGCTTTCGTTGGTGCGCGTGACACGCTCGATGGTACCGGTGCCAAGAAGGAACCGGAAGATATCGGCTTGGCCGTCTGATTCGATACGGGTGAAGAAAAGCGTGTCTCCACTCGGTGAGAACGCCGGCTGATTGTCGTACCCTCTCCGCACCGTCACGCGCTGCGCGTGACTACCGACGCGGAGGTCTTCTCCAACCCGACTCAGGGGCACCAAGACCACTTCAGTACCCGCCTGGGCTACCAGATTGGTTGCCCATCCCAACGATAAGGCCCACCAGCCGATCGGTTTGAGGATTCG
>JAJCZW010000158.1 GCA_029262155.1 Gemmatimonadota bacterium | reverse complement strand
GTGCTCGCGTTGCCCGAACAATATCGACGATATACTCCGCCAAACGTGGATCAAGGTGCATAGAGAGCACCGAGCGTCGAGCCGTGAGAATGGTTGTTGGCGAGAGCACGGGCCGGACCGCGATCTCCTCTCCTCCTCCCATCCGAGCCAGAATCTCCTTCTCGTCAGACCGTGTCGGGTACCCGACGTGCACCTTCATCATGAACCGATCGAGTTGCGCTTCGGGGAGCGGATAGGTCCCCTCACTCTCAATGGGATTTTGGGTGGCTAGGACCAGGAATGGCTCTTCGAGTGGATAGGTCGTTCCTCCGATTGTGACCTGATGCTCCTGCATCGCCTCCAGCAGGGCTGCCTGGACCTTGGCGGGAGCACGGTTGACCTCGTCGGCCAGAATAATCTGGGCAAAGATTGGCCCATGTTTGACCCGAAACTCTTGGGTACGTTGATCAAAAACCATGGTACCGATCAAGTCGGCGGGCAAGAGATCGGGCGTGAATTGAATACGAGCGAATGAAGCATCCACCACGTCGGCCAACGTACGAACGGCCAGCGTCTTGGCGAGACCTGGCACACCTTCCAGCAAAATATGACCACCCGTGATCATGCCAATAAGCAGTCGTTCGATCATGGCGTCTTGGGCCACTACCCTCCGGCCCACTTCAGCCACAACCCGTTGCATGACCTCAAGGTCTGAGGGTGCCGCAGTCTTGCTCGGCGCGGGCGTCTTGGATCCAGCGGTCACAGCAACTCCTTCACTTACCCCGACTCGGGGTGGTCGTGTTCACCGACGGCCGACGGCGCGGAGGGGTTTCAGGCGCTTCCCCTGGAATCAAGCCAACCATACGACGCAAGGCGTGGATCTCTTGGTCGGTGAGGGGACGGACCGAACCCGCCGAAAGGTCGTCAAGGCGAATTGGCCCAAAGGCAACTCGTGCGAGCCGATCGACTTTGAGATTCAGGGCTTCACACCACTTCCGCACCACGTGGTGGCGACCCTCGGTGAGGGTCAGGTGGATCAAGCTCCGGCCGTCACGCCCCGGGGTCACTCGGGCCCGGGTCAGAGCCACTGGACGACCGGCGACGACGACGGTCCGCTTGACGGCGCCAGCGATCTCCGATGTCGGACGACCGTGGACCAGCACCATGTACTCCCGCGGCACGCGGTACCGGGGGTGGGTGAGACGGTGGACGGCATCCCCATCCGTCGTCAGCAAGAGGAGACCCGTCGTATTGATATCCAATCGGCCAACGTAGGTGAGGCCGGCAGGTCGGGGTACGAGGTCGAATACGGTCCGTCGCCCTTCGGGGTCCGAGGCGCTACTCACCACACCGAGGGGTTTGTGCAGGGCAACCCACCGGACCGGCCGAAGGGTTACCCGTCGACCGGATACGGTGATCTTTTGCGACTCGGGATCAACCCGACTTCCGAGCAACGCCACCTGCCCATCGACCCGTACCTTCCCGGCTTCGATCAATACCTCCGCGGCCCGCCTCGAGGCGACACCAGCCCGAGCCAAGGCGCGCTGCAATCGCATCTCACTCATGCGTCGGCATCCACATACGCGGCAGCTTCATGGTCATCTAGGGGCTCCGGTGTCGCCGGGGCTAGCGCGATTGCCAACTCGTCGGCTCTTGGAAGATTCACGATGTCCGGCATCCCCAGAAGTTCCAAGAAAAGAGGAGTGGTACCATACAGCAGCGGACGCCCAAGCCCTTCGCTCCGCCCAACGACTTCGATAAGACTCCGCTCCTGCAGCGTGCGAAGCACGCCACTCGCCGACACGCCACGAATCTCCTCCACTTCCGCCCGGCCCACCGGCTGACGATACGCCACCACCGCCAGCGTCTCCAGCATGGCTGGCGTTAACCGGGGAGCGCGGGCGGTGATCTGGGCCCGTTCGATGGCTGCTGCGTGGACCGCGCGCGTCACGATCTGATAACCGCCGCCCAATTCCTGCAATTCGACACCATGTTGGTCGAACGCATAATGATCCCGAAGTTGGAAGACCGCCTCCCTCATCTCGTCCACGCTCCGATCGGGTTCCAATGCGTGCAACTCTTCGGCCGTCAACGGCCGATCAGCGGCGAAGAGCGCCGCTTCAATTAGCTGGGCGAGTGGGGTCACGGGAAATCACCAAGGGGGAGAAGGGTGATGGTTGGTTCAGGCTCAGGATGCCGCGCCGGGCCAGCTCCAGCAGTGCAATCAGCGAGGACAAGATATCCACGATCGTGGGATTTGAACCGAGGACCTCCCGCCAGTCGCAGGCGTCATGGAGTTCGAGTACGGCAAGAATGCGCTCGGTCGCCCCTTCAACATCCAGGGGGCGCACGACCACCCGGTGGAGCACCGGATGGATGATTCCAGTCACAACCCGTTCGACAGCCGCCAAGAGATCGATGAGGTCGAGAGTAAGCGGCAACGGGGGAGCCTCGGGGAGTGGAGGCAAGTATCCGCGAGCATGATGATGTGACTGTTGTTCGGCGGCGTTCCCCAGCCACAATGCGATCTCTTTGGTTTGCTGGTATTCCAGGAGACGTCGCACGAGTTCCGCGCGCGGATCGTCCCACCCCTCTTCATCCTCGCGCCGCGGCAACAGCATCTGCACCTTGAGTCGGACCAAACGACTCGCCATCTCCAGATAGTCAGCTGCTTGGTTCAACCCAAGCGAATGGATGGCGCGAAGGAACTGATCGGCAATCCGAGCGATCGGAATGTCGGCGATATCCACCTGCTCCTCCCGGAGGAGATGGAGCAGCAGATCCAACGGACCAGAGAAACTCTCAAGTTCGACGACGAACCCACTGGAGTCGATTGCCATCGGACTCGAGGGAATCGGAAGGGGGCGCTCGACGAGCGTCATCCGAAGATATTCCAGCCGTCCCCGGCTGCGAACGGGACAACGAGACGCAGGAGCGCCTGCACACCCCATCGGGCCGGGGCCAAGACGCTCGTGATGATCCCGGGGAAGAACAGCAGGAGTCCGAGGAGGGGGAGGACACCAAAACGTGCAGCCCGCCGGTAGAGCGCCCCGGCACGGACAGGTAGCATGTGAGCCACCAGATGCGACCCATCCAACGGTGGAAACGGGAGCAGATTGAAGACAGCAAGCATTAGATTGAGCCAGATCCCCCACGTCATCATACGTTGGACAATGTCAGCTGCTGGCCCAAACGACGGAATCGCCTGTGCCACCAAGCCCAGCATTACAAAAACACCGGCGGCCAATACCGCCAACAGTGCGTTGGTGACCACACCAGCTGCAGACACCAGGATGTCACTCCGGCGCGGATGCCGAAACTTGCGCGGGTCAATCGGCACCGGCTTCGCTCCTCCAAAGGTAAACTGTCCTGCTGACCCAACCCAGAGGAGAGCTGGAAGCAGGACGGTGAGCCATAAATCCGTGTGCGGTAATGGATTGAGCGTCAGCCGACCGAGTCGAGAGGCGGTGTCGTCTCCCTGCGTGAGAGCAACGATGCCGTGAGCATACTCATGGGCAACCACAGAAAAAATCAACACTGGGAAAGACAAGATGAAATCGCTCAGCAGGGGGACTTTCCTCGTGTCAGGGCCGGCGAAGTCTAGTGGCCACTGGAACCCAAGTCAAAGCGGTGTCCGGTATCATGAGGGCTCTACTATTGCCTTCCGATAAAGGCACCGAGTATCTTTGCATGCTTCTGATCGGACCCGACCCAGGTCGGTAGGTCTCAACGTGAAGTGAGGATTACAGTGCCGCGTATTCTTTCCTCGAAGAAACGTATGCGTCAAACCGAATCTCGGACGGGACGCAATCGTCGGCAGCGGAGTGCCCTGCGCACTGCCATCAAGCAGGTTCGGACTGCAGGAACTGCTGAAGAGGCGCAGTCCGCCTTTGCATCCGCCGAACAGGTCATCGATCGCGCCGGCCGGAAGCGCCTCATTCACCCGAATATGGCGGCCCGAACCAAGCGACGTCTGGCGAAGCTGGTCTCCCAGAAAACCACCTGACTTCTCGGTCTCACCATCGACGAAACAGCAAACGGGGCGACCGGCATCGGTCTCCCCGTTCTTTTACGCAGCGGGTCTTGAGCCCTCCTACAACGCAGCCAACTCGGCCCCACACCGTTCGCAATACCACTCCGTGGGCCGGTTCATCGCCCCACAGTCACCACACTTCAATGTTTTCGCGGATGTCGATGTGGAGCGCACCGTGCGTTCGCCTACCTTGGCTCCCCCACCCTCGCCGTCACGTTTCTGACCAACGACCACCGACTTGAGAAAAGTGAGATCATCTTCTCCCGCATGAGTCTTCGGTGTCGGAAACCGAATCGTCCGATGGCTCCCAGAGTCTCGAGCTTGTACATCCCCACCCTTGGGGGTGAATGTTGGGGCTTCCACCGGCTCGGAGAGTTTCACGCCTTCAATCATGTTGGGCTTGAGGGCAAGGATATCGGCCTCCGGAAGGACATCGTCGCGCTCGGCCGGCGGAGCATCATTCGCGTCGGCTTTGCCTTCCCCGTCGCTCATGAGCACGGCCTGCCCGTCATCCTTCTCTTCGGTCACTTCCATCTCTGCCGGAGCGGGCAGATCGGACTCAGTCTCGACCTCCTCGGGGTGGATCTGACTCAGGACATCCTCAAACTGTCCAATCTCGACAGATAATTCGGCGACGAGCCCCTCCGCAGCGGCCAGTTTCTCAGTCGACTCTTCCCGAAGGGCCTTCCATTCCTCTTCGGTAAACTCTCCAACCCGATATCGAAGCTCGGTCTCTGCGATCGCCTCTTTCCCCTCACCGCGTATTCGCTCTTGTTCCCCAAGTTGCTCTCGGAGGGTCTCCACCGATCCCATCAAGGCGGTGGAATGTCCCCGGAGTTCAAAAACGACTTCGGCCAGACGTCCTTCGTAGTCTGCCTTCACCCGTTCCTGGACTTGGGCTGGAACGCCATCACTGGCTTCGTCGAGTTTGAGGAGCCACGCCGTCAGCTGCTGGCGGGTGGCCAACAACTGCTCAATGACTGGGGCTTCGATCCCCTCTTTTTCGCTCATTGGGAGGACTCCTTCTCGATCCCAGCGTGAGGCCAATACCGTCGAGTTGGACTGGGGCTCCGACTCATTCCATCCACATGATAGCAAACTCCAAGCCGTTCATGAAGCCGACGCTGCAACTATTTGCGCGGGGTGGCTTCGCCCCCTCTGGGTTCGTTGAAACCTCAGGAAACCGCATGGGGCCCCATGCGGGTTACTGTCTGGCAATCTAATGAAACCGTGTCCTCCCGGTACCTATTCCCTCGATGGACGGATCGTCCACAAGGTATGGATCACGTTGTGGGGTCCGGAGGGGGTAGTGCGAGAATCTGCACGCCCCGAGTGACTCACGCCATGCAGCATTCGGTGGACGAAACGTACCCCAAACACCGTCTGGCGGTGCGCACTATCTGAGGCAGATTGCTTTACTTCGCCCTTTCGAAAACGGGGCGCCCATCGACCAGAGTCAGTTCGGCACGCCCGATCAATTCTTCTCCGAGGAAGGGTGAGTTCGCGCTTTTCGAATTAAACTGACTCGCCTCCACGGTCCATCGCACTTCGGGGTCAAGCACAACCACATCGGCCGGTGCACCTACCGCCAGGGTCCCACCAGGCAGGTGGAATATCCGGGCGGGCATGGTGCTCATTCTCTCGATAAGATTTGGAAGAGACAGCAATCCAGGTTCGACGAGCTCTCGCATGCCAATCCCAAAGGCTGTCTCCAGACCAACAATTCCGTTGGGTGCTTCACTGAAGGCGCGCTCCTTTGCATCGTAATGATGGGGCGCGTGGTCTGAGGCGATGACGTCGATGGTTCCATCCTGCAGGGCGGAACGAATCGCATCGCGGTCCGCAACCTCTCGCAAGGGCGGGTTCATTTTCGCGTTGGTGTCGTACCCCTCACATCGCTCATGGGTGAGCGCAAAATGATGGGGCGTAGCTTCGGCGGTGACGCGCAGCCCCTTTTCCTTGGCCCGCCGAATCAGATCGACAGACCCGCGGGTCGACATATGACAGAGATGGACGTGCCCTCCCGTGAGTTCGGACAGGATAATATCGCGGGCGACCATGATCTCTTCTGCGGCGCTCGGAATTCCCTTGAGTCCTAACCGAGTAGACACCAATCCTTCGTGCATGGCGCCGTGGGCGAGGGTGGGGTCTTCACAATGGTCGGCGACCGGTACCCCAAACGTCTTGGCGTACTCCAGGGCTGTCCGCATCAGATGCGAGGAGATCACTGGCAACCCGTCGTCACTCACCGCCACCGCACCCGCGCCGACGAGTTCCCCGAACTCGGCGAGTTGCTCTCCACGCTGGCCAATCGATACCGCCCCGATCGGATAGACTCGTGCTTTGGCAGCTCGAATCGCTTGACGCACGACGAAACCAACGGCCGCCTGGTTGTCGGTAACCGGATCGGTGTTGGGCATCGCACATACGGCCGTGAAGCCGCCCGCGGCTGCGGCCATTGCACCAGTGGAGATGGTTTCCGTCTCCTCTTGTCCGGGTTCGCGGAAGTGCACGTGGAGGTCAATAAGACCGGGGGCTATCACTTGGCCGGCACAGGGACGCTCAATGGCTCCATCGGGTGTTGGGATCCCCCGCCCCACCGCCGCGATCTTTCCATCGACGATCAGGACGTCGGCCACATCATCGGCACCCCGAGAGGGATCGATGACCCGGCCCCCCCGCAGGAGGAGTGGTCTCATCGGTCGTCGCTCCCCGGGGTTGCCCACTCTGGGCTCCCCCCGGCCAGGAGGTAGAGAACGGCCATGCGCACCGCCACGCCGTTCGTGACCTGCGGTAGAATGACACTGTGGGGACCATCGGCAACATCACTATCGATCTCCACCCCTCGATTCATAGGACCGGGATGGAGAATCCTGAGTGGTTTCGGAGCCTGGGCAAGCCGCTCGGTACTCACACCGAAAACCCGGTTGTATTCCCGAAGTGAGGGAATAAAACCGGCATGCATTCGCTCGAGTTGCAGGCGCAAGATATTCAGCGCATCGGCCCATTGAATCGCGTCCTCGATCCGGGGTAACATCGTCACGCCGAGCTCACTGATGCCGCGTGGGAGGAGCGAGGCGGGGCCACAAATCCCAACTTCCGCCCCCATCGTCCGAAGTCCCCAGAGGTTGCTCCGAGCCACCCGGCTGTGTAACACGTCACCACAGATGGCGACTTTGAGACCCTCGATTTTTCCAAACTCATCCCGGAGGGTGAGCAGATCGAGGAGGCCTTGGGTTGGATGCTCGTGTTGCCCATCTCCGGCATTGACCACGTTCGAGCGGATCCGGTTGCCGAGGAATTGGGCTGCACCGCTGGACCCGTGCCGTATCACGACCATATCGATGCGCATCGCTTCCAGATTCCGGGCGGTATCGACCAGGGTCTCGCCTTTGGAGACTGAAGAACCGGATGAGGCGACATTCACCGTGTCCGCCGAAAGGCGTTTCTCGGCAAATTCGAACGAGATACGGGTTCGGGTCGAAGGTTCGAAAAAGAGGTTCACAATCGTCTTACCACGCAGGGCCGGAACCTTCTTGATTGGTCTTTCGCTCACCTCTTTGAACGGTTCTGCCGTATCGAGGATCAATTCTATCTGCGCGCGGGTGAGTCCTTCGAGCCCAATCAAATCCTTCCCCAGCGCAGTCGTCATCGCGCCTCCCCATTGGCGGCTCGGATCACGTCCACGGCATCCAATCCATCCACCTCTGTTACCATGACCTCCACCCGGTCCCTCGTGTCGAGTGCGACTGTCGATCCGACAATATCAGCCTGGATTGGAAGCTCCCGCCCCCCCCGATCCACCAGGACGCAGAGCCATACTCGACGAGGACGACCGAAATCGGCCACCTCGTCCAGCGCGGCACGCGCCGTCCGGCCGGTGTAGAGCACATCGTCGACGATAATGACACTGGCTCCATCGAGCGCGGCGGGGAGCCGGGTCTCATTCACAATGGGTCGCGGCCCGATAGTTTGGAGATCATCGCGGTAGAGTGTGATGTCGAGCTTTCCACGCGGGAGTGTCGTTCCCTCCGCAGCCTCGATCAGCGCGGCAACCCGCTCGGCTAATTCGACACCGCGGCGCTGAATCCCGACGATGACAAGGCCATCGGTTCCCTGATTTCGCTCAACGATTTCAGTGGCCATGCGGTGCAGTGCACCCGCCATAGCGGTAGCATCTAGGAGCCGTGTCGTGGTGGGCATCTCGGGCGAGGAAGCTAGCGACGGCGGCGTGTCCCTCGCAACCGGCAATCGCATACCGCCCAAAACCCTGTTGATGGCACCGGAACCCCGGGGCCGCCCCCGCCGTCACCCGAACCTATCGATCGGCCGCTTTAAGCCCGGGGCTACTGAGTGTGATCAGCGGCCAGTGGTCTCTTCCGCGATCGGGACCCTCGCCGGGTGAACCAACGGCCGAGCATGGGGGACCTGACGACCAAAAGGACGAGAAGAATCAGGCCGTAGACCATCGGTTCTCGTGTGTCCAATTTGACGAGCCACAGAAAATGGAAGAACCCCAGCACGGCGGCTACATACACCAAGCGATGGAGGGATCGCCAGCGTGCACCCCCGAGCGCGCGCAGCGCGCGCTTGGGGGATGTACTCGCAAGTACGGTGAGGATTAGAAAGGCGGAGAAGCCGACCGTAATCCACGGTCGCTTGGCGATATCTTCACCGATACCTGCCAAGGAGAACTCTCGATCGAAGAGCGCGTAGGTGAGGAAATGGAGGAGGGCATACCAATACGCCCAGAGTCCGACCAAGCGACGGGCGAGTACCAAGCCCTGCCACCCGCTGAGTGCTCGCAAGGGACGAATGGCGAGCGTGCAGAGCAGGAGGATAAGAGCGGAGAGACCGGTGGTCCACGTGATCGTTTTGACCGGATCATGACCGAGGTCGCCTGAGAAAAAGCACCAGAGCAGCCACACGCTCGGTCCGGAAGCAGCCAACCATATCGTGGGCTTCAGAACACGCCGAACCCACTGCCCACCGGTCATGACTCAGTAGTTCGCTTTGAGATCCATCCCGGCATACATCGACGCAACCTGGTCAGCGTACCCGTTGAACGGCAAGGTCTTTCGCTTGAAGAAAGTACCAACGCGGCGCTCGGTCGCCTGGCTCCATCGCGGATGATCAACGTCGGGATTCACGTTGGCGTAGAACCCATACTCATTCGGAGCCGAACGACGCCAAGAATTCATCGGCTGGGTTTCCCGAAACCGGATGCGGACGATCGACTTGCCACCCTTGAACCCATACTTCCACGGGATGACCAACCGAATCGGAGCACCGTTCTGATTGGGGAGCGTTTTTCCGTACACGCCGGTCACAAGGAGGGTGAGCGGGTGTCGGGCCTCATCCATCCGGAGGCCTTCGGTGTAGGGCCAGCGTAGGATCGCGCGTCGCTGCCCCGGCATCTGCTCGGTATCCTGTAGGGTAATGAATTCGATGTATTTCGCCTTGCTGGTCGGTCGCAGCCGATCGACCACGGAGCGGAGCGGGACCCCATTCCAAGGCACCACCATCGACCATGCCTCTACACAGCGATGACGGTAGACCCGCTCCTCGACGGTCATGCCGCGGAGGAGGTCGTCGACGTCGTAGGGTCCCGGTTTCTCCACTTCGCCTTCCACAACGACCGACCACGGCCGCGGCCGAAGCGTATGTGCGTTCCGGGCGGGGTCGTCCTTGCCAGTCCCAAACTCATAGAAGTTGTTATACCCCGTGACGGTGTCGTACGGAGTCAGCTTGTCTTGCCTGGTCCGGTCGAGAGCATGTACTGGTGTTGTCACCCCCGCAGAGAGCGCAACCCCGGCCCCCAGCGCGGCGAGGAACTCTCGGCGTCTGAGGTAAACAGATTCCTCCGTAATCTCGCTTGGAGCAATGTCCGGTGACCGACCAATCAACATGGTGACCTCATCGTCAAAGAGGGTGCAACGCTCAAAACTAACACGATGCCACCGAGCCTAGGCACAAAGCCGACTCATTTGGGCGAAGCGAATAGCGTCCCAAAGGTGCGACGTCCCTTCAGACTCTGTCGACACGCTTCCCGCGCAAAACGAAGGGCCCGGACGACCGCGATACGCAGAATACGGTCCGTCTCGGGCCCTCGATGCCGGTCTTCTGGCGTGTCAACGCTACGTCGTCACCCACCCATCCCAGGCATCTTCCGAAGTCCGCTGGGCAGAATGAAGAGCTTGGGGTCGAGTGTGGTCCGGTCGATCGACTTTACCTCAAGCAACTTGGTCCGCTTTCCGTCCTTGACCTGTATGACCTGGAGGGGAAAGAGGCCATTCTTGAACTCGGATCGAAACGAGCTAAAGTCAGGAGCGCTCGGACCCCGACGCATCATCCCGCCCCCACCCATCATCCACCCTAACCCAGGTGCGATACACGCCTCGATCTCTTCATCCTTCCCAAGCGCATAGTTGTCGCAGTCGACGCCAGCGAATGTCCCAGACGTACCTAACTTCCGAAACGAGGGAAGCTCTCCCTTCGTGACCTGCGCTTCCCCCGCCATCTCTATTGCGGCCTTGATGTCGGTCTCGACATACATCCCCATCGACTCCATGACCGTCTGGGTTTTCTGGGTGCTCATGTCGATGAGGATATACACCGGCCCCGGCATCCCAGGCATCGTCATCTCCTGGCGTACCTTGTCTCCCTTGGCCATGTACTTGACTTCGACCTCTTGGCTGCCGGCACTCAGGATATACGTCACGACACCCTGGAACTGATCTTGTGCCATGATTGGAGTGGGAGTCAGCAAGGGGATTGTGACGACGGTAGAGAGCATCATACGTAGGGACATCATTGTTCCTCCCAGGAAGAATCAGATCCAAAGACCAAGATACGGTGCAGTGGGCGCCAGGGCGACCGCGGGCCGCCCCGGTGGCCTCCAACGCGATGGGATCCCAATTGGGCGACAGATCAGAATCACTACCAACGGACAGGGCGGGATTCGATGCGCCGCGCGCCTCAGGCGGGCGAAGCAGAGCGAGGGACGCCCAGCGGCCCGCAGCTCCACCCGCGAGTTGGGAGCCCGACC
>JAJCZW010000157.1 GCA_029262155.1 Gemmatimonadota bacterium | reverse complement strand
ATCGTCATGCCGTTGGTAGCCCCCTTCAATCGCGCCTGAGATCGGGAGATCGGGTGCCACCGCCAGGTTGGCTCGGAGATCGACCGGCGTACGTGTGGATCGCCAGATTCCGGTCACCCCAAGGTCATAGCGCGGCTGCCTCCACCCGAACACGGCTCCCACCTGGTTGATCTCCCGATCAACACCCTCTCCGGTCCACACGCTCCGGCCGAGCAGAAGATCCACCCGAGGCCCAAGCCCGTTCAGCTCCTTGCGCCAATGCACCCGTCCCTGGAGATCGCTCCGTCGACCCTTGAGGCCAGGATCGATCGTGTCGGTCGTACTTCCAATCGCAAGCAGCGGTTCACGATCTGGGCTATTGCGATGCCATGAGAGCGACATCCCAAAGGTCGGGCGTGGCAAATAGGACGCTTGCACCCACGCGGCTGTATTCTGATATGCCCCGGGGTTGCTCCCGAGACCAGGGACGTTCAGATGATCCACCGCCAACGCGAAGCCAAACCCACTTTGCCCCCGACGCTCCAAACTCCCTTGATAGCGGGCGATCTCGCGGTCCCCGGCCGCAATCCCGATTCGCGATCGTGGGGCTTGCAGGGCTTGGCGTCGGGTAAAGAGTTGAACCCTGAGTTCCCCAGGGATGCGCTCGACCTCAACTCGATCGAGAATACTCAGCGGGAAGAGGGAGGGGTCGATACTGAGGCTATCGGGACCGAGCGGAAGAAAAGGAAACCCATCCAGCCAATATTGCACAGAACTCGTCCCACGTCCGAAGAAATTCGGAAGTTCTGCGCGCCCCACCCATCCCCCTCTCCACAGGTACACCCCGGGCACCCTCGCCAAGAGGTCTCCCACCGTTTCGGCATTGGTCCAGTCAATTGAATCGCGATCGAACACGATGCGAGAGAGCGGTGTCAGGAGACGTTCTGTGCCAACATCGGGGAGGACCGGAACCGAGATATGGGCGGCCCGGGAAACCTCAATGAGCGTAGCCGTGGGGTCGGTTGTGTCTGCCACGGCCAGCGTATCCGGAGGAGGGGGACCACCCGCGACTTGTGCCATTCCTGACACTGGACCAAGCCCACAGAAGGCCATGACGGCGAGGGTCCATCTCCGACGCCAGCCCCAACTAGGAGGGGTCACCCCGTGTGCGACAGGACGAATTCCAAGAATAACCGAGTACCCGCTCCGGTGGGTCCCTTTGCCTGCGTGGCGTCTAAGTTCTGAGTGTATGCCGTCCCCGCAATATCTATGTGCGCCCACGGGGTGTCGCCGACGAATTCCCGAAGGAACCAAGCAGCAGTAATGCTCCCGGCGGGTCGCCCTCCGGTGTTCTTCAGATCGGCAACATCGGACTTCAACGCTTCACGATACTCTTCCCAGAGTGGCATGCGCCAGACGCGTTCACCAGATCGAAGGCCGGCAGACTCCAGTCCGGCCAACACCGCCTCATCGGTTCCCATGACACCGCTGGCGTGGTGTCCGAGCCCAATCACGATCGCCCCAGTCAGCGTGGCCGCATCCACCAAAGCCATAGGGGTAAACCGCTGCGCGTACGATAGGGCATCGGCCAAAACCAAGCGCCCTTCCGCATCGGTGTTGATGACCTCAATCGTCTTGCCTTGATGGCTGGTGATGACATCACCTGGCTTCACGGCCCGACCCGAGGGCATGTTCTCCGCACTCGGAATGATCCCCACCACATGGACATTTGGTCGGAGGCGGCCGAGCGCCTCGAAGGCGCCAAGGACCGCGGCAGCCCCCGACATGTCGAACTTCATCTCTTCCATGTTTAGAGCCGGCTTGAGGGAAATCCCGCCGGTATCGAAACTGATCCCTTTCCCGACCAGTACGATGGGATTGGTATCGGCGCCGCGATACTCGAGCACGATCAGCCGTGCACCCTCTTCGCTTCCCTGTCCCACTGCGAGCAGTGCTCCCATGCCCTCTTTCCGCAGGTCCGCTTCATCAAGGATCGTCACGGAAATATCGTGGCGTTTGGCGAGATCGGTGGCCACCGTCGCCATATGGGACGGGGTGCAGACATTCCCAGGAAGCATCTGGAGATTCCGCGCGAAGGTGTGCCCCGCCCCAATAGCGTGACCGGTAACAACTCCAGCGTCCCAATCCTTGTCATCAGCCTGATGCAGGATCGCACACTCGTTTAGCGGGACCACCTGTTCGTCATTCGGAACGTCAGTTCTCCCGTCGTGCTGCCAGGCACCATGGTGGACTCCCTCTGCCAGGACTTGACCGATC
Source organism: Gemmatimonadota bacterium (assembly GCA_029262155.1). Lineage (GTDB taxonomy): Bacteria > Gemmatimonadota > Gemmatimonadetes > Gemmatimonadales > GWC2-71-9 > OFTM291. Next base: position 5,820 of record JAJCZW010000157.1, on the reverse strand, counting down.
TCTTGGGGTAGCAGCGGGGTGTCGTTCAGCTTGGGAACCCAAAGGGCCGAGGTCGGCATTCGGAGGCCGACCGTGCGACGCGCAACAATCGCTGCCCCACGTCGAAGGACGGTGCGATCGACATCCTGCGTGGCCCCAATTCCCACGAGGAGGATGCGGGTCGGCCCCTGCGCGGGATAGGCGATGGCAACCTCATCCTTCTTTCCTCGAAAATCTCCTGCGCTGATGAGGCGAGACAATGCCCCCTCGGTCAGTGCGTCAAGTGAGGTGAGCACCTGGGGTAGCGCATGAGGAGTTTCGAGTGCGGGAAGGAGGATTCCCAAGCAGGGCGTTGTAAAGTGCTGGGGGTCACTGTGAACACTGGAAATGGTTAAGGCCATAATATGATGGTCCGGCCTAGGCTAAGGTGAACGATTCCAACGTTAGCGATTCTCGCAGGGAAACCACGTCCCGCCCGCATGGTCTCGGAGACGAGTCGGAACCTAATCTCTCGGGCCCCAGACGGAAGGAGGCCGCCGGCGCAGTACCGCCTCGAGGGCGGTTAGGCCAAACTCCCAATGACTATCGAATCCCGGCCGTCGGCGTCGGCGTCGAGGGAATCCCACTGACCTCCGGGCCTGGTCGGGAATCGGGCCAAATCTCCCGTAGGCTATCGGCCTCGTACAAGCGTCCGTTCTTCATGACAAACCGAATGGAGTCCGAGTTGCGAATGTTCTCAAGTGGATTCCCATCCAAGATCAGGAGATCAGCCAGCTTCCCAACCTCAAGCGACCCCAGCTCCTGACCTAATCCGATGGCTTCGGCCCCATGGAGGGTGGCAGCTCGCAAGGCCTCGTGGGGCGTCAACCCGCCCGACTGTACTGACCACAACTCCCAATGGTACCCTAAACCTTGTAACTGCCCATGGCTTCCGATACCCACTCGACCGCCGGCATGGACGATATCCGCCGCGACCGCAGCAAGGTCCTTGAAGACATGCTCATCATCCCGAAACCACCCGCCTGGCCCCGGGCCGGTACCCTGCCCCCGGCGACGTGTTTTTCTTCCCAATTCCTCATACGGGGTGAAGTGCCGGAGCTTGGCGTTGTCGTACGGATTCTCGGTTGCGTAGTAGTAGTTCTCAGCCCAGGGACCACCGTAGGCGACCAGCAGCGTCGGCGTGTAGGTAATCTGCGACGCGGCGAAGAGGGAGACCACGTCGTCGTAGAGAGGAAAAATCGGAAGCGAATGCTCCTGCCCGGGATATCCATCCAGCAGCATCGTCAAGTTGGATTTGAGATCGAGCGAGCCCTCCGTCGTGGGCATCAGACCCAACTCTCGGGCGGCCATAATAACCCACTGGCGCACCTGTCGACCGCCCTTGACGTACATCTTGATAGTCTTGGTATCGTAGTATTGGCTGTACCGCTTGAGGACTTGTCTCGCATGGTCAAGATCTCTGAGTTGTTCCAACCAATAGCCCACCCCAGGGCCGGTGGAATACACCCTCGGTCCGATGGCTTGGCCAGCATCAACGAGATCGCCGTAGGTGATGACGTCGGTGGTTCCGGTTTGGGGGTCCCGTGTTGTCGTCACACCATACGCAAGATTGGCAAGGTAGATCCAGGGTTGGTTCCAGTGGACGTTCCGACGGGGCCACATGTGCGCGTGGGTATCCACAAAACCGGGCACGATCGTCTTCCCGCTGACATCGATCTCTCGAGTCCCATCCGGGACGGTCACTGTCCCTGAGGCCCCGACTGCTACGATCCGGTTGTCCGTAACGAGGAGATCACCCGAAGAGAGAATTTCGTCCCCCTGCATCGTGACGATCCGAGCGCCTCTGAGCACGACCGACCCCCGTGGGGTATCGCGCGGTACGCGGATGGTGATCGTCGTCTCCGTCGCCTGATAGGTGGCCGCAGTCGAAGTGGTATCCTTGGCCACCGTGTCAGCGGCCGCGCGAGCGACGCGAACCGAATCGTCAAAGGCTCGTGCTTGATCCAGATCGTACACGGCATGGGCCGGTCCAAGCGACCAATGCACCTGTCGACCCGAGGCACTCCAGGTCGGAAACTCGCCACCGATATCGGTCAATCGTCGGGCTGGGAACGCGGCATTCTCGGGTTTTTGTAAGGCGATAGTGACCGGGCTTGCTCCAACCTGAGGCACCGTAATCACATAGAGATCGAACCCGACTTGGACCAGGGCCTGATCGCCGTGTGGGGCCATGAGGATGAGGTCGGCCTGGGGGGCGGTGGCCTGGCTCAACAGACTCGGGCCGGTTGCTTTCGCGTGGTGTCTCTCGTCCGTCCCATCCCAGCGAATGGAAACCAAACCGTCACTGCGACTGAACAGGTAGATCCGCTCTGCGTCCCCCGTGAAATGCGGTGCGCTTCGCCCGCCGGCGGGGGCGATGACCGTCGCGGTCCCCCCAGTGGCCGGAAACCACACTAGATCTGTTGCTGACCCAAAGGCCTGGGGTCCGGTACCCAGCCGGTAGTCCTCAGCGGTACCTCGCAATGCAACGAGGCGAGAGCCATCGGGCGCCCATGCCACCTGTTGGTACACCGCCGCCACATCGCTCACCGGTGCTGGAACAGCATTCGGTCGGTTTACGGCGACGGTGTACACCTGGCCACCCTCGTTCCCAGACCATGAAACGAACGCCAGCGATTCCCCATCTGGTGACCAGGCAGGTTCTGCTTCTGTCATGTCCAACGAGGTCACCCTCCTGGGCGTCCCCTCCGGATACGCCATGACATACAATCGATCCAAGACGGTAAACGCCAGAGAACGGCCGTCGGGTGAAGGCACGGCATCCCGAATCTGGCGCGCAGTGAACTCTGGAGAATCCTCAATGGTGTAGTGGAGCGCGACCTGCGGACCGAGGTCGATCGAGGTGACGATATGGAAGGGAATCTCGATGGGGTCTCCATCGGTGACGGGAATGCGCCACAACTTCCCGCCGTAGGATGCGACCACCTCTTTCGAATCGGGCGTAAATGACATTCCCGGAAGCGCATCGCGCGAGGCCCGGGCCTCTTGATCATCACGTTGGACGGGATAGGCCAGCCAGCGTTCGTCTCCTGTATTGCGATCACGAATTCGGAGACCGGTCTTGTTTTCGTATCGGGTTCCGTAGACAAGCCATCGGTCATCGGGCGAGAGTGTGGGTCGGATGGCAGAACCAAAACGCGCGGTACGCGTTGCACGCTGGCCCGTCCGTCGATCGTAAACGGCAAGCTGATACTGCGGAAATATAGCGTTATACTGCCAGTTGCCCTGCCGTTCGGCGAACCAAATGTACCGGGCGTCCTTGCCGAACGCGGCTCCCGTGGTCATCAAGCCCTCGGGCTCTTTGATCAGTTGTCCCCCGGCGCCGCCGTCTGTATGAAACATCCACAACTGCACGACGCGACCGCGAATTCCGGTCTTGGAAGCCACGATGTAATCCCCATCGGGGGTCCACTCGGGTGACTGGTACTTGTCGTCCTTTCCTTTGCCGAGGGCCCTGGCCTCCTGGGTCGCGAGATCCATAATCCAGAGATTTTCTCCGCCGTTCTTGTCGGAGGTGTACACAATCTCTTTTCCGTTGGGGGAGAATCGAGGTTGGGCGTCAAAGGCGATCCCTGAGGTCAGCGGGACTGCCTCTCCACCTTCAAGGGGCAACCGGTAGAGGTCGCCCAAGAAATCGAATACCACTGTCTTGCCATCCGGACTCACATCGACGGAGATCCAGGACCCTTGCCGGAGATCGATGTCCACAGTTCGGGTCGGCTCAAGCGGTAACGCTTTGGTCGCCTTTTCAGGGCGATCATTTTGGGCGGCAAGCGCAGGAGGAAGACTGACGAACCATACCATGCCCAGGGCAAAGCAAAGACGTCGACCAGAGGGAACGGGATCCACAGCGGCACTCCTGAGGGAAGGAGGAGACAGGCGGGCCCCAGCCCCGCTGGTATAGGGGAACGCGCCGCGATCTGGGAACGTCTCTCCGGAGCGTGGCGTTACAGTCACCATGAGATCTCCGCCGAATGAGAGCCTGCATGGCGGGGTCACTTTCCTACATCAACAAGACAGATGCCCGAGGCGAGAGTCGAACTCGCACGGGGTTGCCCCCGGTGGATTTTGAGTCCACTGCGTCTGCCATTCCGCCACTCGGGCTAGCGCTGGAAGTTTGGGTCCGGAAGCACGCCGACGCAATGCCCGCCACCGATCTCGCCTGTTCCTATCCCAAATCCGGGGGAAGTTCCTCCGGAAAATACTCTCGCGCTCGTTCCATAAGCCCCACAAAACTCTCCCGATCCTCTGAAAGAGACGCCCGTTCGATCTGCTCAAGGCTCGCTCGAAGCAGGTCGAACAACGCTTCGGAATGGCGATTGAGACGTTGAATCTCATAGTACATTTTCGGGTTCTCTCGGGCCACTTCGACCGCGGTCCTCGCCTGCTTGTGAAAGGTGGTGCTGGCCAGTCTCGACAGATCGTCGAAGCTCTTCCCGCTTTCAGCCAGCGTGTTCGCGAAGAGAATGGACACCAGGTGGCTCAGTCCCAAAACATACTGCATGTAGTCATCGTGATCCTCGATCGGCAACCGCACGATGTCGGCCGCCGTACCTTCAAAAAGTGCCGCCGCCTCCTCGACAGCTGTCGAGTCACCACAGTCACAGATGGCAATCACTCGGCCGCCGAGGGTACGCGCCGCGGGTCCGAATAGTGGGTGGAGTGAGACAATCTTGATGCCCCTTTGCACACCCTCCTTGAGGCGTGGAATGAGATGACTCTTGAGGCTGGAGATATCCGCCACCAGCCCAATCGGCCGGAGGTCCAGCACTTGGTCGAGTACCGCTGGCCCGACCGAAAGCGGCATCGCCAGCAGGACGACATCGGCCCGAGCCACATCGTCCCAATCCTCAACTCGACGAGTATTCCGGGGCCCCTCGGCGGGATCGACAATCGTCACCGCATGACCCTGCTCAGAGAAAAAGCGGCTCAGCCAGGCGCCCATCTTCCCACTCCCCCCGATCACGACGATCTGTTTCGGGTCGGTGGAGACTCCTCGGGCGTGCCACTCTTGGTGGCGGACCGCTTCACCAATCAGTTCCCGTGCGAGGCCCTCGATGAAGCGCTCATCGAGCTGGTCCGCTCGGGCAGCCCCCTTGAATCGTGCCAGGACCTCGAATTCGGTTTGATAGCTTCTGACCGGAAGCCCGAGCCGCTGCTTCTCCTCCCCGATCTCTCGAGCAAGGCGGAGTCGGTCCGCAATCCGAGACACCAATTGGCGATCGATAGCTCCTATCTGTTCCCGTAGCTGATCCAACGTCCCGTCACTCACAGCATGATCTCCCAACGAGGGCCTTGCTCTGAATTGAATCTTCGCTCACTAGCGAGTTATCTCTGACTGTGTGTGGATCGAGGATGTCCGATCTCCGTCCGGTCACCATCTATGCCCCGAAGAGTCGTATCGTCCGTCAGGCGCGGGTGCGCGTTGCCGGAGTCCCCCCCCCGTCATCGGACGCTCAGCGTCGGCCTGTTGTTGAAGGGCCCTCATACATCCGGCCCAGATGCGGTGCGAGCATATCCCTCCGAGTGACTACATCCATCACTTCCGTATACAGCAGATTGAGGACTACGATTCAGCGTTCTCTGACCTGGGGTCCGAAGCTTACGCCGTTGGGATAGCCCAACACCCTTCCTTCTGCCCTGACGCGAACATCGCAAGGCAGTCAGGGTCCCTTCCCCACACAGTCGCGACATCGACCACGATGTTCCTATCGACCAGGATGTAGGCGGGACTCCCCACCTGAATCCGCGAAGTCACCGAGCGGAGACGCTGAAATGTGT
>JAJCZW010000156.1 GCA_029262155.1 Gemmatimonadota bacterium | reverse complement strand
CTCTGCCAACACCACGTCGCCCATTCCAAATCCACACGCGGGCAGATCAACACCACCTAAGGCATTGAGCAGCCCGTCATAGCGACCCCCACCGCAAATCGCGCGGAAGGAGCGCGCCACATCGAATATCTCGAATACCGGTCCGGTATAGTACGCCAACCCACGCACGATCGTGAGGTCGATTTCGATGTAGTCACCCAGACCCTGGGCCGCAAGTCCATCCACGATCGTACGGAGCCCCCCGCCGACCACCTCTTCACCCACATCCGTCAGCTCCTTGAGCAGCGCATCGAATCCGCGGACACTGGCAATGGACCGAATCCGAGACTCCGACGATTCGAGACCAGCCTTCTGGAACTGTTCCGCCGCCGCTTCGGGGGAGAGCCGTTCCAGTTTGTCGACAATTTGGTAGGCAGTAGTGAGTGCCGTCGGCGGCACACCGGCTTGGAGCAAGAGGGCGGCCAGAACGCGCCGATCGGAAAGACGGACCCGGACTTCGTCGGCGGTCAGTCCGAGAGTGCGCAGGATGTCGATCCCCAGCGCGATGATCTCGGTATCAGCCTGCGGTCCCGATTCGCCGATCAAATCACAGTTGAGTTGGAAGTGCTCTCGCAGGCGACCACGCTGCTGCCGCTCGTAGCGAAACAGTTGCGGGGTGGAAAACCAGCGGATCGGCTTCTTCAGACCGTTCGCTCGGGCCGCCACCATCCGAGCCAACGTCGGGGTCATCTCCGGTCGAAGGGCTACCTTTCTCCCGCCTTTGTCCTCGAAGGCGTAGAGTTGCTCCACGATTTCGGGACCGCTCTTATGGGTGTACAACTCAAGCGGCTCAAGCGGGGGGCCATCGTACGCCACAAACCCGTAGCGGGTGGCTACCTCCCGCCATGCATGAAAAATGTGCGCCCGAAGGGCGGCGTCGTCCGGATAGAAATCGCGAAATCCAGGTAGGGCCTTGGCTTGCATCTAGAGGAAAATACTGTGTCGCCGAACCGCGTACCACCCCGACACCGGGTCATCTCGAGATCAGCTCGTGATCGACGACATCTGCGATGCCCAAGACAACCTGTACGTCGCCCACCGTATGAAAGCTCCCGGTAACGACCACCGTACCCGCCTCTGCTCTGGCTCGGGCGATCGCCTGAGGAAAATCTTCCACCAACTTCCAGCGGGCCCGGGCGGGCGGGCGATCCTCACGGGCAAGCCACCGATGCAGCCAGTCAGTACTCCACCCGCGTTCTGCCGTGCTCGGAGCGACCGTCAGCACCCCCAGGTCCACCACCTGATCGAGTGCGGTCAACATCACCGGCCAGTCCTTATCGCCCAGAATTGAGACGAGGGCGTGAATCGGACGCGGAAGATCAGAGGCGCGAATAGTCCGGACCAGTGCCTCCACTCCAGCAGGATTGTGGGCGACGTCGAACACCCATGGTCCCCAACGCTGGAACCGACCCGGGATCTCAACCGTTGAGAAGGCCTCGGCGATCGCCTGCTCGTGGGGACGATATGGGGCGGGAAGGTGGCGGAGTGTCTCATGCGCGATGGCCGCATTTCGTCGTTGATGGTCACCGATCATCGCCAATGGTCCCTCCCAGGTGGCGTCGGGCGGAACAAGATGCCAGAGAAGCTCTGCGGTAGGATCGGCCTGCCTGACCGCTTTCAGCGCCTCGTCGTGCAAGACCTCTTGGAGGGCCCGCGACGGCTCACCCACGATGACCGGTGTGTCGGGTTTCGCGATCCAGGCCTTCTCTCCCGCAATCGCTTCGAGACTGTCGCCGAGGTACTTCTGGTGGTCCGCGGCAATTTGGGTAATGACGGACACGATTGGCGCGACGACATTGGTACTGTCCAACCGTCCCCCAAGGCCCACTTCAACGATGGTGATCTCCGCACCCCGTAGCGCAAGATCGGCGAAGGCCATGGCGGTGGTGGCTTCGAAAAAGGTCGCTCCCAGCCGCTCCATCTCGGGCTGCAACTGCTCGGTCCACATCGCCACCGCCTCTTTCGACACCGGTACCCCATCAACCTTCATCCGCTCTCGAAAGGAGACGAGGTGGGGCGACGTGTATAACCCGACCCGCCACCCCGCACGGGAGAGTGCCCCACCGATCAATGCCGCAACACTGCCCTTTCCGTTGGTGCCGCCGACATGGATTATCGGCATGACCTGTTCGGGGTGGCCGACCACCTTGAGCAATGCCCGGGTCGTGTCGAGCCCGAATTTGATGGTGGCAATACGGGGGAACAGGTACGCAACCGCTTGGGGATAGGTAAACCGCATCGAGACCTTACTGGGGTGGGCGACAAGAAAACCGGTGATCGGTCCACACCGATCACCGGTTATCCCCCGGACGATGGGCGCGTCTCAGGCCGCGCCGTTCTCGCCTGGGTGGTTGCGGTATCCCTGCATGTGCCGAATCAACCGTGCCGTGGTGTCTCGAAGGGAGCCTCGTGGCACAACGTCATCGACCTGGCCGTGCTCCAAGAGGAACTCAGCGGTTTGGAACCCTTCGGGCAAGTCTTGCCCAATCGTCTGTTTGATGACTCGCTGCCCGGCGAATCCGATGACCGCACCAGGCTCGGCGAGGATCACATCCCCTTGCATGGCAAAGGACGCCGAAACCCCGCCGGTGGTCGGGTCGGTCAGGATGCTGATGTAGGGTATCGCCGCTCGCTTGAGCTGGGCGATGGCGGCAGAGGTCTTCGCCATCTGCATCAGGGAGAACACACCCTCTTGCATACGGGCGCCCCCTGAGGTGGAGACAATCACCAAGGGGATTCGTCGTGCCAGGGATCTCTTCGCGATGCGGCCGATCTTCTCACCCACCACCGATCCCATCGACCCGCCCATGAAGGCAAAGTTCATGACGCCGAGATGGATAGCCATCCCTATCAACCGACCCGCTCCCGTAATGATGGCGTCTTCCTCGTGGGTCTTCGTCTGGTTGGCTTCAAGTCGCTCAGGATACTGTTCAAACCCCAGGGGATCCATCGAGCGGAGCCCCGCGTCGAGTTCACGCCAACTGCCACCATCGGTCAGCAGTTGCACATACCCCTCCGCATGGTAGCGGCGATGATGCCCACACTCCGGGCAGACCCCTAACGATCGCTCGAATTTCTCGCGGAGGTCGGTATGACCGCAGTCGGGACACTTGTCCCAAGCGTCCCGAGGGATCTCCAACCGCTCGCGTTGAGACGAACGGGGTTTTCGCTCTTTCTTAAACCAGGCCATAACAGCCATAGATAATGATCCGGGAAATAGGTGGACGCCGGAGTGTGGGGCCGCGATCCATTGCTATCAATCTGGGGCATCAGCACGACAGGCGCCAGACCTTCAGTGCTAAGATATTGTCATATCTCAAGATAGGTCGCACGTCGACTGTCCCTTGAGGCCCGATATGCCAGCCCAATTCCGATAGCGGAGGTAAGAATAAACGACCCTCCGTAGCTGAAGAATGGCAGCGGGATCCCTGTGATCGGCATCAAATTGACCGTCATCCCGACGTTCTCAAGGATGTGGGTCGCAAAGAGCCCCAGCACGCCGAAGGCAACCAAACTTCCGAAGGGGTCCCCCGCGCGTCGCGCGATCCGAAGGAGGACAAAGAGGAGCAGGAAGAACAGTACGAGCGCGAGCAACACACCTAAGAACCCAAGTTCCTCACCCACCACGGGAAAGATGAAATCGGTATGTTGTTCGGGAATAAACGCCAAGCGCTTTTGGGGCCCCTGGAGAAAACCGTTTCCGATCCATCCGCCGGACCCAACCGCGACCTTCGACTGGATCGCCTGGTAGCCGGATCGGGACGGGTCACTTTCCGGATTGAGAAAGGTGATGAGCCGTTGCTGTTGGTAGGGCTTCAGTCGATTCCATAACATGATGGCCAAGACGCCCATCGAGGAGTTAACCAGATAGACGAACACACCCTCCGAAACCCATTCTCGCCAAAGCACGAGCAGCACAAACAGCAGCACCATCCACATGATCCACCACTGCGTATCCACCGCCAGAAGAAGGCTGATGACAGGGGAGACCATAATCAGGAGGAGGGACGGCCGGACGCCCGCCCAAAAGAGCATGGCGAAGAAGATCCCCACAAACACGATGGCACTCCCCAAATCGGGTTGGGCCATGACGAATAGAAAGGGGAGCCCAGCGATCATCGCGGGACGGAAGAGCTCTCGGAGACCCCGCGGGGCATCCCGAAGATCTGAGAGATAGCGAGCCAAGTAGAGTATCGTCGCGAGTTTTGCGAGTTCAGAGGGCTGTCCGATGCGAATCCCCCCGATGGCCAGCCAGCTCTTTGAGCTTGCCGCGGCACCGGCGCCGGTCCCCAAAAAAAGGGTGAGTAGAAGGATCAGAAGTGAGAGGATATAGATCCCCGGAGCTGCCCATTCGAGGATACGAAACGAAACCCGGGAGGCGACGGTCCCCACGAGTACACCGAGCCCCATCCAGGCCAGCTGACGAGACCAGGCCTCCGTGGCGGACGTTGGCACGTCGGTCTGGCCGGCACTGTAGAGCATCAGGATGCCATAGGCCGACAGCAACAGAACGATGGTCAGGAGCGCACGACCGGTGTGTCCGCGCTTCATGAGGGCCCCGCTCCACGGGACACCGAATCGGGGAGAATGAGCACTGGACGTGGAGCAGAGTCTGCGGGGAGGAGGAGTTGTAGGTCCAAAGGACCATCCCGACTCTCGGGCTCCAAGAATCGCCGAATGACCTTCACCACGTAGGGTGCGATGCTCGAACCGTGGAGCGCCTTCTCCACGATAGCACCGACAATGATCTGGGGATGATCGGCTGGCGCAAACCCAATGAACCACCCGTGATCAGGACCATGGGAGTTCTGCGCTGTCCCTGTTTTCCCCGCCACGTTGAGGTCCTGTCCCTTACTCGCGGCGGCCGTCCCACGCTGTACCACCGCGATCATCGCTTCGCGGAGGCCTTGCAGGGCTTCGGGTGTCAAACCGAGGTCGCGGACCTGCCCCGACGTCCGAGCCACCAGATAGGGAGTCCCCGACGTGCCATCGGTGGCCAGCGCCTGGTAGAGTCGCATCACGTTGACAAGGGTTTGGTCGTTCTCACCCTGCCCTATTGAGAGGTTCAGGGTGACCGCGTTGGTCCACCCGCGAGGTCCATAGAGCCGGTCATAGTACGCAGTGCCGGTTGGAAAATTCGAGCGCCGCTCCCCCCCAAGGTCCAAGCCGCTCAACTCTCGGAATCCCATCTGGATTCCATCTTCGAGTAGGGGACTGAGGCCGAGCCGGAGCCCAAGTTGGTAGAAATACACATCGCAACTGGCGGCGATCGCCCCGGTCAAATCGAGCGATCCATGACCTTCCCGCTTCCAGCACCGAAAGGTTCGGTTCCCGAACCGAAACCCACCGCGACAGGGCTGGTCCATGTGGGTGGAGAAGTCGACAATCCCTCTACGCAGTGCCATCGACGCGATGGCCAATTTGAAAGGCGATGCGGGAGGATACGCGCCTTGGGTTGCCCGATTCAAGAGCGGTTTCCCTGCGCTGTCGGCGGTGAGCTCTCGGTACTTCGTCGTCGAAATCCCCCCCACAAAATCATTGGGGTCAAACGTCGGCGCGCTATAGAGTGCCAGGATGCCCCCATCTGGGGCCATCGCGACCATCGCGCCGGCGAACTCTGATAGGTCGGCTCGCCAGAGGCTGTCGATGTAGAGTTGCAGCGGAAGATCGACGGACGTCGTGATTGGTTGACCTGGCGTGGGGATCCGAGATAATGCGGTGGTCTCTTCTCGAACCATGCGGCCGAGCGCATTGACCTCAATGAATCGTCCGCCATCGACTCCCCGGAGGATCGAATCATACTCAGCCTCCAGTCCTCCCTTCCCCACAATCGTCCCAAGCCGAGCCTTGGCGAATCCCCCCCCCCCCAATTCCGCCTCCGAAACCTCCCCGACGTACCCCACGATATGGGCAGCGGCCGACCCGGCAGGATATCGTCGCCTGGGTTCAGTCTGTACCACTAAGCCGGGGAGTGACATTCGCCGCTCTTCCAACTGAGCAATGACCTCGAAGGGACTCCCACTCAAGACGGTGGCGGGTTGCCACGGAGTCGCATTGTAGTGCGCTATCACTTCCGCGATCGCGGCGCTATCCAGCGGAACCACGGCCTGAAACCGATCGAGTACCGCACGCAACGAATCCCGAGAGGGTGCGAATAATTTCACGGTGTATCCCGGCGCGTTCTCGGCAATGACCCGACCAGCCCGATCCAGAATCGCTCCACGAGGGGCCGGCAACACCACTTCCCGGAGCCGGTTGCCTTCGGCCCGAAGGCGATAGCGATCGTTTTGGAGGATTTGGACACGGAAGAAGGCCGCTGCCAGGACCACAAACAGAAGGACCAACCCTGCCTGGGCCCACCCCACCCTACCTTGGAGGCGATGTGGGTCGAGATAACTCATCGCCCACCGCTCACCGTCAGGATATCCCGGAAAAGAAAGACCACGAGCAGCCCCGCCAGGGCAGTTGTGAGGGCCTGGAGGGGGCCCCAAACGGTTGCGGTTGCAATCAGGTCAGCCGTCGAGGTGCCACTGGCGGTGAGCATGATCAGGTTCCGGAGCCAAACACCTCCGGCAAACACGCCAATATTCACCATCATATTGTTGGCAAAGAAGACCGAACGACCCCACGCCGCCATCCACGCCACAACTGTGTGCGCTAGGGCACCCGCCCCAAAGCGAGCCGGCCCAAGGATGTCAACCGACAATCCCACGATCCAACCTGCGACCGCCGCTGGGCCTGGACGATTCCGCATTGCGAAGAGCAGGAGCGCCAGCATTTGGAAATCCGGAGCCCCCCGTCCGGGGAAAAGCCGTGGCCGGGCATAGTACTGGAGACCGACAAGGAGAAGCATGACTCCCCAAAACCCCCATCGGCTTCGTTCTGCGCGGGTCATGGCGTTGTCGAATCAGGAGCGAGGGAGGTAATTGCCGGCCCCCCAGAACGGATGACCATGACGTGGGCAACGACCCCGGGATTCACCGCCGGCCGAAGCGCATAGGCCCGTTCCCACCCCAGGTGCTCTTGTTGGACCCCGATCACGCGCCCAATCGGGATGCCGCGCGGGTAGACGTCTCCGAGACCGGCACTCACCACCATGGTTCCGAAGGCCAGGGTATCGCGGTAGGCCACTCCCCGAAACTCGAGAATCGCGTTGGTCGCAAGCGAGGCTGGACTCGGCGCTACGACGCCAAGCACCGCACCGTCAAGCGTCACGCCAGCGACGCGAAACTCAGGATGGGCCCAGGTGTTGGCCACGCTCGATCGCGCCCCAACTTCCGTAACGACACCCAGGAGACCTTCGGGAGCCAGCACGATGTCGTATGGCTCCACGCCGTCGACCCGACCAACACTCAGCAACAAGGTACGGCCATCGGTCGGTACCGTTTGATGCAGCACCTCGGCGCCCACGAAGCGGGTTCCGGTTCTGGGACCGACCCCAAGGAGTTGGCGAAGCCGCCGGTTCTCGGTTGCCAGTAACGCCTGATCCATGGCGAGAAGGGCGAGCGAGTCGCGGGCGAAAAACGCCTGCTCGAGCCGGGCTCGGCTGGTGCGGCCCTCTTCGGCCCGCTGTTGGGTCCAGACTAACGGTCGGAGCGCGGTTGAACGGACGCCATTGGCAAAGGCATGGGAGTACTGCGAGGGGGTGAGGAGCGCCACGAGAGAGAGCACCAGGCAGCCGGCAAACAGGACGGAATCTCGTCTCGTGACCGACCAATCCGAGTGCTGCGTCATCGCCTATGCGTACAACACGTTGCGGTACTTCTCAAAGTCATCCAGAATGCGGCCCGTTCCGCGAACCACACAGGTGAGGGGATCCTCGTCCACATGAATCGGCAGGCCGGTTTCTTGGTTGAGGAGCAGATCGAGACCTCGAATCAGTGCGCCGCCACCCGTCATGATAATTCCACGATCGACGATATCGCTGGCCAACTCTGGGGGAGTAATCTCTAACGCGCGTCGTACAGCGTCTACGATCTGCTGCACCGGCTCCTGTACTGCCTCTCGGATCTCGGACGAATGCACCCGAACCGTCTTCGGGATCCCGCTCACGAGGTCACGGCCCTTGACCTCCATCTCTCGCTCGTCTCCCGAGGGGAACGCCGATCCGATCTTGATCTTGATCGCCTCGGCGGTGGGTTCGCCAATCAAAAGGTTATAGTTTTTTCGCATGAACTGGACGATGGCTTGGTCCAATTCGTCCCCACCAATGCGGATCGACGTGTCGGACACAATGCCGGAGAGGGCGATCACGGCAATCTCAGTGGTTCCTCCACCGATATCGATGACCATGTTCCCAGTTGGTGTCTCTACCGGCAATCCGACACCGATCGCTGCCGCCATCGGCTCGGCGACCATGAGGACCTGTTTGGCCCCCGCGGTTTCGGCTGAGTCCCGCACCGCCCGTCGCTCCACTTCCGTGATGCCCGAGGGCACACAGACGATGACTTTCGGTTTGACGCGAAAAAAGTGTTTGTCGATGATGGTTTTCAGAAAATAGCGAAGCATTTTCTCGGTCACGTCGAAATCGGCGATCACCCCGTCCTTGAGCGGTCGGACCGCAATGATCCCGTCCGGTGTCCGCCCCAGCATCCGCTTCGCTTCGAGGCCGATCCCCAGAATCCGCCCAGAGCTCCGTTCGATGGCAACCACCGACGGTTCATTGAGGACAATCCCCTCCCCCTTGACGTAAATGAGGGTATTGGCTGTCCCCAAATCCACCGCAATCTCGTTCGCGGGGAGCCAGGAGCCCAAGTTGAACGACAGAAGTTTCATCAACCGACCGGGGTACGCAGGATGGGCCTAAAGTAATGACTCACTTAGACTTCAACAAGTCCGTTGGATCCAAGCAACACCGTAGTTCATACACCGGTACTCCCAAACCCTCCGACGCCTCGTTCGGTGGCGGGTAACTGATCAACCTCGTGGAAATCGGCTGGTTCGACGCGGGCCACGAGCAATTGGGCAATACGCATCCCCCGGGTAATATGAAACGGCTCGTGTCCCAGGTTGATGAGCGCAACCTTCAATTCCCCTCGATAGTCACTGTCAATGGTCGCGGGAGTATTGGGCAGGGTGACCCCGTTTCGGAAAGCAAGGCCCGATCGGGGGCGAATCTGGATCTCATACCCTTCGGGAATCGCCACCGCGAACCCCGTTCCAAAGAGACGCCGTTCCTGCGGGTCGATCACGCCGTCTTCCGCGCTGGCAATATCGAATCCGGCGGCCCCAGCCGATGCACGGCTCGGGAGGAGCATCCCTGACCCATGAGGCAACCGACTGATCAGAATCCGTGGGGGTGTCACTAACACACCGTTTCTACATCAACGAGCGGGAGGTCAAAGGCCTCCGCCACGCCACGATAGACGATTTGTCCTTCGACAACGTTGAGTCCTTTCCGGAGCGCCGTATCCCCCCTACAGGCACCCTGCCAGCCAGCCTTCGCCAGCCGCAGTGCGTACGGCAGAGTGGCGTTGGTGAGGGCCAGCGTCGAGGTTCGCGGAACGGCACCTGGCATATTGGCCACGCCGTAGTGGAGGACCTCATCGACGAAGTAGACCGGGTCTTCATGCGTCGTCGGCTTGATGGTCTCAACGCATCCACCTTGGTCGACAGCGACGTCCACCACCACGGCGCCAGGTTTCATGAGGCTGAGATCGGCTCGCGTCACCAGATTCGGCGCCTTGGCCCCGGGAAGGAGCACTGCCCCGACGACGAGGTCTGCCCGCGCCAAGGCTTCCAGGATGTTATGGCGATTGGAATACACCGTATTCACATTGGCAGGCAGCACATCGGCAAGGTATCGTAACCGATCGAGGGACACATCGAGAATCGTGACGGCAGCTCCAAGACCAGATGCCATCTTGGCGGCGTTGATCCCAACAACACCGCCACCGATGATCACGACTTCGGCGGGCGCAACACCAGGGACACCACCCAATAACACTCCCCGTCCCCCGTAAACCTTCTCCAGGTATTTCGCACCTTCCTGGACGGCCATCCGGCCAGCGACCTCCGACATCGGTGTCAGAAGCGGTAACTCCCCGTGGGGTAACTGGACAGTCTCATAGGCCACGGCGATTGCGCCGGATTCAATGACTGCCTGCGTCAGCGGTCTCGATGCCGCAAAGTGAAAATAGGTGTAGATCACCTGCCCCGGCCGCATAGAGGGCCATTCCGAAGCAATCGGCTCCTTCACCTTCATGATCATCTCGGCCTTGGCCCACACCTCGGTGGCGGTGCCCACCATTCTTGCCCCAGCCGCCTGATAGGCATCATCCGGAAATCCGCTTCCCGTCCCCGCCTCGGACTCAACATAGACCGTGTGGCCGGCGCCAACGAGCATCTCCGCGCCCGCGGGCACCAGGGCAACCCGGTTTTCGTTCGTCTTGATCTCTTTTGGAATTCCGATGATCATGAGGGTCTCACCGTGCGAGGGTCAATCAATCGTCATGGTCCCAATCGAACGACCGTCTGCCGATCAGGATCGAGAAACTCGGCCGCTACGTGGTGCACCTCTTCCGAGGAAACGGCATCGATATCGGCCAGCACAGCCGAGAGTGGGCGGTACGAGTCTTGTTGCAACTCCAGGGAAGCCATCCGGTGCATCCGGCTGCCAGGGCTTTCGAACGACAGCATCAGTTGTCCCATCAACTGCCTCTTCCCACTGGCCAAGGCCTCATTCGTCAGTCCGCTGGTGGCCAGGGAAGCCAACTCTTCGCGGATCACGTCCACGGCCTGATCCGCCGTCGATGGTTGGGTCCCAACATACACCCCAAACTGCCCCGCGGCTTGGTAGAGATGCTGGAACGCGTAGATCGCATACGCGAGCCCCAGTTCTTCCCGGACCCGCTGGAAAAGTCGACTCGACATCCCTCCCCCAAGAAGATTGACGACAATCGCGAGTGCATATCGTCGTGGGTCGCGCGCAACCACGGTATCAGTGCCGAGGACAATGTGCGTCTGGGTGGTCTCACGATGTTCGTGGTGTGCTTGACCCCGTTCGGCAGGGCCAGCCAATGCCAGGGGCGGCCTCGGGATGACCTTGCGTCCATTTGCTTCCCACCAACCCTCGGTCCGAAGCATGGCAACCAACTGCTCGGGGTCGAAGTTGCCCGCCGCGGCAATGACGCAGTTTTCCCGTCCATACCAAGCCTGATGCAAGTCTTGCAGGTGCGCCACGGTCAACGCGCCCACTGAATCTGGGGTTCCCAGGATGGGGAATCCGTACGGGTGCTCCGGCCATAACGCTCGGGCTTGCAGATCGAATACGAGATCATCCGGTGTGTCGAGCACACCGTGGATCTCCTCCAACACAACCTGTCGTTCCAATTGAAAATCGTCGGCCCGTAGGAGGGGGCGTCGGACCAGGTCCGTTAGCACGTCGACCGCGATGGGGAGATCGTCATCGAGAACATGGGCTTGGAAGCTGGTGTGGTCGCGGGAGGTGTAGGCGTCCAGGCTTCCACCTCGGGCCTCGAGAGCTAGCGCGAGGTCCTGGGCGCTCCGCCGCTCGGTGCCCTTGAACACGAGATGTTCAAGCAGATGAGAGACGCCCATGGTGGCGGATGTTTCGTGCACGCTGGCGGTCCGAACCCAGATGCCAATCGCCACCGACCGCACGGTCGGAAGTACCTCTGCCAGCACCCGCACACCGCTGGGTGCCGTATACCGGAAGATCTGCTCATCCAGCCGCTCAGGCTGCACCCGCCTATTCCTTGGGCAGGAGGGCCTTGCGCGACAACCGCATGCGGCCGCGCTCATCCACTTCGAGCAACTTCACCTGGACGACGTCACCCTTCTTGACCACGTCTTCGGTCTTCTCGGTTCGGGCATGCTGCAGTTCGCTGATATGGAGGAGTCCCTCAACCCCGGGGATGATTTCAACAAACGCTCCGAAGGCAGTTGTACTCTTGACCGGGCCTTCATAGATCCGCCCAACTTCGGGTTCGGCGACAATTGCCTTGATCATCTCGCGGGCCTTGTCGCCTGCTTCGCCACCCACCGCCGCCACCGTCACGATGCCGCTGTCTTCGATCGAAATCTTGGCGCCGGTCGCATCTTGAATTCCCCGAATCGTCTTCCCCTTCGGCCCAATCACGTCACCGATCTTATCCGGCTTGATCTGGATGGTAAAGATCCGCGGGGCATGGGGTGACAGATCCGCGCGTGGCGCGGAGAGCGTTTTCGCCATTTCGCCCAGAATGTGCATCCGACCCGCATGGGCCTTCGCAAGCGCCTCGGCCATGATCTTGAGATCGAGGCCCTGGATCTTGATGTCCATTTGGACGGAGGTAATGCCGTTCTCCGTACCCGCGACTTTGAAGTCCATGTCGCCAAGATGATCCTCGCTGCCGAGAATGTCGGTAAGGATCGCCACCTTCTTCCCTTCCTTGATCAATCCCATCGCGACGCCCGCACACGGTGCCTTGAGTGGAACCCCCGCGTCCATCATCGAGAGACTCCCCCCGCAGACGGTCGCCATTGAGGAGGATCCATTCGATTCCAAGATTTCAGACACAATCCGAAGAGTGTAGGGAAACGACTCGAAATCGGGAAGGAGAGGTTGCAGCGCCCGCTCCGCCAAGGCTCCATGCCCAATCTCTCGCCGGGAGGTTCCTCGAATCATCCGGACTTCGCCGGTGCAATAGGGCGGGAAGTTGTAGTGCAACATGAAGGACTTCGTGGTTTCGCCGGAAACATCAATGCTATCTATCCGCTGTTCGTCATCGGACGTACCCAGGGTGACGGCAACCAAGGCCTGCGTTTCGCCTCGGGTAAAGAGCGAAGAGCCGTGGGCCCGTGGCAAGATCCCGGCTTCAATGGTGATGGGACGGACCGTGTCGGGATCCCGGCCATCGACACGTTCGCCTTTCTCAAGGACCTGGGCCCGCATGACCTTGTATTCGATTTCCTCCAACTCATTGCCGATGGCGCGTCCCTGCTCCGGGTACGCCTCCGCCAATTCATTCTGTACCGATTTTTTTACTTCGCGCAGGGATGCCGCACGCCCGGCCTTGTCTTTCGCGTTGATCGCCTTGGCCATCGACTTCTCGGCAAGGCTCTTGACCCGAGCGGCCAATTCCTCGTCATGTGGCGCCGCCTTCCACTCCATCTTCGGCTTTGCGGCCGGGCCGATGATGCGTTCCTCAATCGCCACCAGATCTTTGATCCCGCGTTGGGCCACTTTCAGCGCCTCGAGTAGCTCCTCTTCCGAGATCTCAAGCGCACCACCCTCAACCATAACGATCGAATCGGAGGAGCCGCTCACCACCAAGTCAATGGTGGAGAACTCCAATTGTTGGAAGGTGGGGTTCAGAATCCAACTCCCGTCGACGCGTCCTACGCGGACCGCCGCCAAGGGGCCAGCCCACGGGATCGGGGAGATCGTGAGTGCAGCCGAGGCGGCTGTCAGTCCCATCACATCCGCGTCATTTTCCTGGTCGGCGGAAACCACGGTGACGAACACCTGTACTTCGTGTTTGAACCCCTCAGGAAAGAGCGGCCGGAGCGAGCGATCGATCAGACGACACGCGAGAATCTCTTTGTCCGATGGACGGCCTTCTCGTTTGATGAATCCGCCGGGAATCTTGCCGGCGGCATAGGTTTTTTCTCGATACTCGACGGTCAGAGGAAAAAACGGGAGCTGGGAGACGCGCGGCGACACGGTCACCGCCGCGAGGACAACCGTGTCCCCATACTGCACCAGCACGGAGCCGCCGGCCTGCTTGGCGAGGCGTCCCGTTTCGAAGGTCAGCGCGCGGCCGGCAAAGTCGGTTTCAATCTTG
>JAJCZW010000155.1 GCA_029262155.1 Gemmatimonadota bacterium | reverse complement strand
GCGAAGGGGGTTGGCTCGGTTCTAACATGCTCTGGAGGTCTAGGATGGGGGGTCTTACGATGAGACCACACCCGCGCCGAGTGCCATGCCCCAAGAAGCGCATCCCGTTCTTCGGGCGTCTTCATGCGCTGGCGCACGTGTTCGAGCAGGAATACAAGGCCCAGGGCGAAGAGCCCACCGACAACCACCGCAATCACGATCTCCCGCCCCAATGTTGCTCCCTGTTGGGCGGTGCCGTCCGGTGGGTCGACGATCGTGACAACAGGTGTGTTACGGACTTCATCGAGTCGGGCACGTTCATAGGACTGGGCGAGTTGGCTGTGCAAGGTGGCCAGGAGATCGACATTCCGCTCCAAGCGGGATCGCTCCACGAACAGCTCGGGGGAGGTGCTCGACGGTTGGCGGTTGCGCCTGGCGAATTCGATCAGTTCTGCTTGGGCGGAGGCGAGGGAATCTCGCACCACCCGGAGGCGTTCCTCGATGAACCTGCCCTCGGCCGAGGCCCGCGATTGGCGCCTGGTCTGATTGAACGCATCGACCAAGTCCAATACTCGGTGGTTCATTGCCTCCGCTAAGGCCGGTGACAAGGCCCGGGTGGTGGCCACGAGCAGTCCGGATCTTCGAAGCGGCTGGAGGGTGACGTCCCGTCGCAAGCGGCTACGGCCTCGCTGGAGCCGCTCGGTCTGTGTAGCTCCCCGAATGTCCATAATGTCCAGCAGCGTTGCTTCGCCCCCGCTTATGGTGCCATCGGGTGTTGGAAAGCGAGTGAGCGCGAGCGAATCCAGAAAGCTGGACGACGCAACCAAGTCGATATAGAAATCGAGCGATTCCGTCTCGCGCCCTGTCCCTATGCTCAGGGCCAGCTGGTCAGCAAGCCCCACAAGTCCGGCTGATTCTCGATTGGCGGATTCGGGCATGAGGCGGGACTGGGCGATCCATTGTTGTGGCCGAAGGAAGTGGATCGCAACCAGCAGGGCGATCGCTGAGGCCGGGATGCCGAGAAGCCACCGGATGTTCCGAAGCAGCACCGCTGCCAGCAGGACGAGCGAGGCGTCGCGAGGGCCGAACGGCTGGGAGTCAGAGTGTTGGGGCATGCTGGTCCGTCGGTTCAGGGTGATGCCGCGGGTGGATACTTATGCGGTAGCTAGCGAGGAGCAGAAGTCCCACCGGTAGCAGCAGGAGCTCAATGACGACCCCTTTGTATGCCTCTGGCCCGGCCCGGATGATTTTGGGAATCCCCACGCTGAAGGTGCAGAACGCCAAGGCAGCTGCAGCTCTCCCGGGCAGAAACCTTCGCGGGTTTGTCCCAGCGTATTGACGATAGAGCCAGGCCCAGAGAGCTCCGAGAAGCACCGCACCGAGGGCCACACCCGGCACACCGAAATTCAAGTACCACCCGGTCGTGTGGAGGATCGAATATTGTTGGCCCTCCATCGCCTGCACCCCTTGAGCATAATAACCGTAGCTGTCCTGGGGACGCGGTACTCCGAAAGCGCGTGGAATCGCCGACGATGCCAGGCTCACGAAACTGGCACCGTAGGTCAGCGGAAGGTCTTGCTGGAGCACTCCATAGAGAGAGAAATGGCCACCGAAAGCCTCGTTGCTCGAGACCAGGGCCGTCACCGCATCGGTCAGCTTGAACCCGGCCCCATCCCCTCGCAACCCCGTCAACGGGACGGCCCGAATGACATCCACGAACCCCAGGGCAAGCAGCCCGAGCCCGCCGATGGCCATGACCATGAGGCGGCGCGGAGTGCGGGAGTTGGTGAGATACCATACCACACCGGTCAGCAGGGCGAAAAAGAGTTCGTGTTTCTTGCCCAGGAGAGAAGAGAACCCGGCGAGGGTTAGGAGAATGATCATGTACGCGACGAGAAGCCAACGTGAACGACCTCCAGACACATAGCGAGGGCGGCTACCCGAGGCATAGCTTGCGAGGCCAATGGCGCCCGCCAGTAGAGCGATACCTATCAGTAACTGGTGAACAGTGTAAAACGGAATGGCGCTCGTGATCATCTGGGAGCTGATCGTCCCGTAGACCGGGAGATTGAGCGCAAGCGCCTGCATCAGATATGGGCGGATCAGGATGTAGCTTCCAGCCCCGCACAGCAACGTGATCAGGAGCAGAGTCGTATGCGCAATGTACAAGACGGGCTCCGACTTCCTCTGGGTGGCATCTTCCGACGGAGTGAGGAAAAGGACCGTCCCCTGGATGAGGAGGATAAATCCGGCATACAGCACAAGCATCAGGGCGTAGTTCAGGTCGAGTTGGATAGGAAACAGCTTGGTGAATAAGTACTCATAACGCGTTCGCTGGGCATTGACCGCGATATCGCGAACCAGTAACCAGCCCCCGTGTAAGGACCAAAAATAGAGTGCTGCAAAGCCGATCGGAAAGCAGATACTCCGGGTGCGCCACCAAACGAGCAGCGTCAGGGTCAGCACGGCTGCGGTGGCCACTCCCAGCAGGAGGACGAACACACCGGTTGGAAGGATCAAGCTTTGGTCGCGGCCCGGAGGACGTCTAGCACTTGGGCTCCGACCACCTCGTTAGCGCATCGATGTGCGGCGGCGGCGCTATCGGCTCGTTTGAGATTGCAGAGAATCGGCTCCATCGCCCTTGCGAGGAGATCGGGGTTACGGGCAACGATGGCCGACGTCTGAACCCCCGCAAGCCTATTCACCACATCGCCCACCGGCACTGTCACGATGGGTAGGTGGCACGCCAAGGCCTCTTGAACCACCGTGGGCGAACCTTCATGGTTGCTGGTTACGAGGAGGCAGTCTGCCGCATTCATGTAGAGAGGAACTCGATCTGGAGCCACTCCTCCTCGCATCACCTCGAGCCGAACCCCGGGGAGTTGCTGTTGTAACCTAGTCAGCGCGGCCTCCGCCACGTCGAGCCGCTTCCCCCGAGGGTCCCCGCCAGCGTAGAACAGCACCACCGGTCCATCATCCCAGCCAAGAAGATGACGCGCCACTGCGCGAGACATCGGCCGGAACACCCGTGTATCGACACCAGTTGGAATGACCGTTGTGTGCTCACCGTGCCACCACAGCCGCCGACGTAGCTGTTGCGACACACAGATGATTCGGGTGGCGCGGAGTGCAGCGATCTGGGACAGGAATCGGCCTACGGTCGATCGCAGCCAAGGATCGGTGGTGGAGGGATTGAGATCGCTACCGCGAAACGTTATGACCGTTGGCCTGGCGGTGGCTGTTACGGTTAGGAACCCCGTTACTGTCCCAAAGGCCGCAAGGACAATATCGGGGTTGAACAAACGGATCTCTCGCCGCATCCTGAGCCACTCATGCCACACCCGGATCGGTTGAGTGCGGGACGCCAGATAGAACTCATGGACGAAGTGGCCTTGGGTCGCGAGGGCCGCGGCCTGACGCTTTGCAAATACCATGGAGGCTCCCGTGCGAGGTCCGGGAATGACGAAAAACACGCGAAGGGGTGAATCGCCATGTCCGACGGAGGTCGCAGCCACGTCACGAGAGGGGTGGGAGAGGGATACGCCGCCTGAGGGCATGGAATAGCATCCAGGACCGTAGGAGATAGTAGACGCTGGTGCCCGCTGCCAGTCCGAACAGCCCGAAGAAGGCGAACCCCGCGAGCTTGCAGACGGCACCAATAGTATAGCTGGCCATTCCGATTTTGGTAGGTGTTCTGGTATCGCCGGTCGCGTAGAACGATGTGAGCAGGAGATGGCTGCTAGGGTTACCCACTAGCAGCCCACTTAGGAGCAGCAGGAGCAACCACAGGATTCGAACGTCTTCCGGAGTAACATTACGGATGCCGAACACGCGGATCAACACGGGTTCCCCGAACGCCGCCATGCCGCCGACTAACATCGTCGTCAGGATGAGAACCCAGGTCAGTCGCGTACGCACGAGGCCCCTATATCTCAGCCAGTTGCCACCAGTCGCTGTTTGGGCGAGTTCGGGAACGATCGGAGCGGCCATTGCATGGTTTATGACTTGTCCCACCGCACCCCAGACCTGTTGGCCAAGGTAGAATAGCGAGAGTCCGCCAGCCGGTGTCAGCGAGGCGAGAAACCGGTCGAGGATGATCTCGGTGCGTTCGTACAAGGAGCCAAGGACGAGGGGTCGGAAACGTAGCAGGAACTGACGAACCGGTTTCCCCCACGCAGGCCGCCTAGGACGGCCAAGAGCAGGCAGGAGTAGGACCATCTCGAGACCTGCCCGCAACGTATAGCTCCACGCCGCACCCTGTATCCCAAGCCGCGGGAGTGCCCAGAGGAGGAAAAGAAACGAGGCGGCCGCTGCGAGGCTTGCCGCACAAGCGGTCCAAATGAACTTTCCACCGGCGTGGTTCACGGAACGGAGCACCATCCCCATGGCCATGAGCACTACGCCAGGTAGTTGGATGACGGCGAGGGCAGCCGCGAGTGTCTTCCCCGCTGGGGGGAACCCGGCCACCGTGACGGGAACCCACACGCGGGTGCTGAGTGAGAGGAGAATCACCAGTAAGCCCAGGACCCCGGCGGCCCCTAGGAAGAAAGTCCAGGCAAGGGCACCGCGAGCGGGTTCTTTTTCCGTGGAGAGGAGGGGAACCAAAACGTGCACGATGGGATTCCCCACCACCACGATAAGCAGTTGGGGAATGGCCAGGGCCGCGAAGAGTGCGTCGGTGGCGATCCCTGGTCCCAGGTGTGTTAGGGTCACCCACTGGATCAAGAAGCCCAGCGCAAGCGTTATTGAAGCCAGAGCACCAAGCATCGCCGTCAGCCGGGGTCCCGCCTGAGGAGTAGGGAACACGCGATCAGACGCTGGGCGACAGTATCATGCGTCAGGTGAGTGGAGGTGCTCCATGGCTCCCGGGGAGCGGGAGGGCCGGAGCCCGATGCTCAGTCCCAGGCGGCCGACAATGTAGCCGACAGTGACGCTCGGCACCTGCCTACCACGGTCGATCCGTGTGGAGTAATACTGTGCACCGACATCCGCGGTCATCTGAGCGCCAAGACGGACGAGGATGCCGAGACCTCCACCCAGGCCCAGGCTCGCCGCCCGATCGCACAGCGCTCCCACGCAGATGGGTCTCCAGAGACCTACCCGCCCACTGAGATACGATGCCACTGTTCTTTCGGCGGCTACCACGACACGCGGTTCCACGAAGAACACCGACACCGCATCCGTGGTAAATACGTCCCGTGTTTCGGGGTGCCCCGGAGCGTCCAGGGTCATCAGGAACGCTGCGCTACGTTGATACCCCACGCCGAGGGAGGCCCGGGACCAGGTGTAGCGGAGCTGAACCTCCCACCCACTCCGAGCTTTGTTTTCCCGTGAGATTGAGGCCGTGGTGGGGAAGAGATAGGCACCCGTTGCCTGGATCGAGAACGGTTCACGAGACTGGGCCATGAGGGCGGGAGGAGCCAGAGCGATGATTAGCACCGCACGCCGGACTCGAAATCGAACCATCGGGGCGACCTCCTCCGGATTGGAGCCACTCTGCGGTGGCTGACGGGAAACCGTGTCGTGGGACCGCAGGGGCAGCCCGCGAGGGTGGCTGGAATGTAACCTCGCACCACCGGCCAGATGGGGCTAGAGATCACGCGGGTGTGTCCCCAGGAAGGTGAGCTCCGACGGGCCCCTCTCGAACCACGACACGCGCCACTAACGTATCCCTGCGACGGGCCACAGAGAGTAATGATGCCATCTGTAGGAAAGACAATGCTACGATCTCTTTCACCTCACCACCAGAGCGTGCCTGCCAGGCTGCCGTGCTCACCGTGACATATCGTCCTGCGTCATTCAGTTTCCCTCCCTCAACAAGCGATGCGGGAAACTCGGGCTGCCCCCCAGGCTCACGGAGCACCAAACACAAGACGGGCCATCAGGGCAGTTCTTTCAGAATCCTGGACCAGAACTGGACAGGTGTAACGAGCGTTCCCTTCATCTCATCGTGTTCGCCATCCGCAAGGCCGTAGCGCTTCAGGACATCGCGGATGACTTAAACGATGAGTTTTCCTAGCCGGAGGAATTCTAGCACGTCACTTGTCAGCCTCGTGCCCATCCAGGGTCTATCGGCTTCGAGGCGTCCGATCGTGGCTTCGTCCACATCACAGTGCTTTGCGAGCTGCTTCTGGGACACCCCAAGTAGCAGTCTTCGATGCCGGATCGCCTGACCCCGTGTCTGGGAGTCGGAAGCGGGTTGTACCCGATGAACTCGATTAGAGGAGGGAAGAACCTCCCCTCCGGTTCCGTTCGCCCGTTTTCCCAGTTGTAAACCGTACCTGCGGTCACCCCGATTCTCGTTGCTACAGCCTTCTGCTCCGGTCCCAAGTCTATCCTCCGCGCTCTGATATAGTCATCTAAGTGCTTGAAGTGCTTAGAGTAACCGCGTTTCTAGTGCTGTGGTGGCCACGACGGCACCGAGGGTGAATTTGATCCTCGCGAACGGAGTTTGGTCTCTCACGGGAACGGCTCTCGTCCCGTAGGGGCACCCTCTACTGGGTTCGCCCCCCCCCGAGGGTGCGGAAGACGACCACCCGTTCTCCCCGCGATGGGTGATGACAGGAATCCTCTGCGGCGGACAGATGGAACCGTTGAGGAGCTTTCTGTCGTACTTTAGGGAATGAGCATCCTCCGCTTCGGCTCCTCCCACCTGAGGGGATTTCGTGTCCCGGTATGACTTCTTGGTCGAGACCTATGAAACCGAACGGCTGAAGACGCTGACGGTCTGGTCGCAGTTTACAGATGCGCAGCTCGGTTTCCGCATCGAACCACGAGCACGGACCCCTCTCGAGCAGATGGTGCATCAGTGCATCAGTGAAGATGTATGGATGACCAAGATGCTTGGTTTGGGGATCGATCTGGCCCCACTCCCCCCAACCGAGAGTCGGATCGGGTTTCTGGCGCACTATGCCGATGCGAGTCTGCAGCGTCTCCACCTCCTACGGCAACAGACTGAGGAGTGGTATGAAGCGCCAGCGCAGTTCTTCGATACCACCAGGAGTCGGGCGTGGATTCTGGTTCGCCGGATTGCGCACACTAGTCACCATCGGGGTCAGTTGACCACCATTCTCCGAGCGCTCTCGCAGAGTCTCTACAGTACCTACGGCCCGACGGCCGATACCGGTGGACTCTTCCAGCACAACGCACCGGTGATCTACCGTTACGCCGACGTCGACGAGCTGCTCGCTGCCGAGGAGGCAGGGGGCGAGACCATCACGCTGCCGGGGCCCGGGGATCATCCCGCCACCGAGCGCCCGACCCGGGAATCCTGAATCAAATGCCAAGCAGAATCCATACTATCGCCGGATGCCTGATGCTGGTGAGCGTCCTTTATGCTCCGCCCGCGAACGCCCAGAGACTCAGTCAACCTGGCTCGGTCGGACAAACGATCAACGAGACCGACGTTACGATTACCTATAACCGCCCAACCGCCCGGGGTCGATCCCTTTTCGGAGGGATTGTGCCACACGATCAGCCATGGAATCCTGGTGCCGACGAGGCGACTGAGATCGCCCTCTCGACCGGGGTCTCTATCGCCGGGCATCGCCTGCCAGCGGGGCGCTATACTATCTGGATGGTTCCCCGCCGCGATCGGTTCACCGTCATCTTTAGTCGGGCAACCGGGGTCAACCACAGTCCCTACCCGGGGGCGGATCAGGATGCGCTCAGAGTTGATCTTCCCACATCGGCTGGACCACACATGGAAGTGATGGCCTTCTCCTTTCCGCTCGTTGGTTCCCGGGACGCGACGCTCCGATTTCACTGGGGGGCAACGATCGTAGACATTCCGGTCATCGTTCCCTAGCCCCAATGAAACGGCCCGGAACCCGGGCCGTTTCATCTCCAATCCATCCACCCCAAGCAGCGACTCACCCCGAACGGATGTAATGACATCCCGCTTCTTGGGCTCGCGTCACGCCGAAAATTCCTGAAGGCTGCAACACAACCCCAGGCACGAGTTGAGAGACCATCCTGGCCTGAGCGGCCTCTCGCTCGAGCTTCTCTTCCTTGGCGAACATCCGGACAAACCGTTGCAACGCGAGGTTGCATGCCACCACGATCGCGCCTCGCTCCATCAAGGTATCGAGCCCGCCATCGGACCAAACACGGGCATAGCGGTCACCGCGCTGAACGTTGATGAAGGGGTTGCGTCGGGCCCACTTGCCAGTGGTGGGATCCTTGAGCTTGAGGTCTTTCCCCAGATCGAATTGATCCCATACCGAATCTTGCATGACCATGGCCACCGCTCGGTGCCGGATAACGATCACGGCGCTGTGCTGGCCATCGTCAGTGCCGTAGACGTCCTTGTATCCTTGGATCCACGTCCGCGCTTGATGCAACGCGACGCCCTCCTCGATCTCAGGGGAGTCAAAGACTTGGCGATGCGGAGCCGTGATCCGGGTGACCCAGCTGTCATCCCACTCCCCGCTGGATTGGAGCCTCCGGCCTGGCTGCCCGGGTTCCTCCGCCGCTAAGGTCCCGAGGTGTGGTCCCACAGCCAAGGCGGCGGTGCCAGCCAAGAGGCGGGCGAGAAAGCCGCGTCGGGGCGGAGCCGTCTCAGGGGCGAACGGGGTGGTTCGGGGCATGACGAGATCTCCTCTTGCAGGTGTAAAAAACCTTACGGGGAAGAGGTGGGAAGGGTTTCCGGCTCCGATCAGCGGTCGTCGCAGGCGCCAGAGGCTATGCCAGGGTCTGCAGCATCTCTTGCACGGTGGTGAACTTGACACGTGGACGATGCATCTCGTGTCCGTGCTCCTCTTCCACCGTGCGGATCCGTTCCCAATCGGCAAACGAAATGGCTCGGATGCCGCGCTCCTTGGTCAGTGTCGCCACATCAAGCCGCGGTCGACCGGCCCGCGGTATGGTGCTCAAGTCTTCGAGCATCACAGCTGCTGTCTCCGCCGCATCAGGTTTGTTTGTCCCGATCACCCCGCTGGGGCCACGTTTGATCCATCCACTCACGTAGATCCCCGTCACCGTCGTCTCGGTGGCAGAATCCACGACCCGGCCTTGAATGTTCGGGACCAACCCGCGGCGATCATCAAACGGAAGGCCGACGATGGGAACTCCTCGATACCCAACGGACCTGAACACCATATCCACCGGGATCTCTTCCACCTCGTCGGTCGGCTCGGCGGACAATCGTCCGGCGGCGGAACGGACCAGCCGGTTCTTGACCAGGCGGATTGCGCGGACCTGACCTGCCGCATCTCCCAAGATCTCGGTCGGAGACACCAGAAACCGAATCGTCAGCGTGCGCTTCGCGTCACGTTGGGGTCGTCCGGCAAACTCCTGGAGTACCTCCACCTTCCGCTTGGTGGCTGCATCGTCCTCGGCCTCCAGGTCGGCTGCGCTCAGCGAGTCGAGGTGGACCTCCTCCTCGACAACCCGGACATCTGCCCCGGCGAGTTCGCCGAGCTCTCGGACCTCAGGTGTGGTGAAGGCGGCTTGCGTCGGTCCCCGCCGACCCAGGAGGAGGACCTCGCGGACCTTACTGTTTGTGAGTGCCCGAAGGGCGTGGTCCGCGATATCGGTTCGGGCAAGCTCCTCCGGGGTGCGACAGAGGATTCGAGCGACGTCGACCGCGACGTTCCCAACCCCAATGACCGCAACGCAGCTCGCATCCAAGTTGAACGTATGCTCCCGAAACTCGGGGTGCCCGTTGTACCACGCCACGAATTCGGTCGCCGGGTAACTGTGGAGCAAGTCTTCGCCAGGGATGCCGAGCCGTCGATCGGTTTGGGCCCCGGTCGTGAAGCACACCTGGTCGTAGTGGGTGAGGAGTTCGTCGAGCAGGATATCGCGCCCGATTTCGACGTTTCCCCAATAGCGGAAGCCCTTCTGCCGAGCCGATCGGTCGAATGCCTTGGTGACGGCTCGGATCTTTTCATGATCAGGTGCGACGCCATATCGGACCAGCCCATACGGGGCAGGGAGTCGCTCAAACAAATCCACCGTCAGGGGTACATCCCCCTGCTTGAGGAGCTTGTCCGCGAGGAAGAAGCCGGAGGGTCCCGCCCCGACAATGGCAATTCGAAAGGTCATGAATCCAATCCCAGTAGAGTCTCGTATGCAGCACAACTTATTGAGGGGAGCATCCTTCGGGTACCGAGCTTATCCGAGGCCGAGTGTCGATGCGACGCCACGGACCCCGAGCACCGTGGCCACCAGCACGACAATCGCACCGAGGACATTGGCGGTCCGTCGATTCACAGCGTCTCCAAGAATAGACCGATCATTCGCGATGTACAGCAAAAGCCCCGCCATCAGAGGTAGCAACACGCCGTTAGCGGCCTGGGCAAAGAGGATCGCTGATACCGGACGAACGCCGCTTCCCGCAAAGAGGGCCCCCGCGCCGAGGACCGTGATCCAGATCATTCGGATGCGAGGCGTCTTCAGATCGGTCCGCCAACCAAAGGCTCCCGAGAGGGCGTAGGCCGCGGCGAGTGGGGCGGTGATGGCCGAGGTAAGGCCAGCTGCCATGAGCCCGAGCGCAAACAGGATCCGCGCCCAGCTTCCGAGCACCGGTTCCAACTGCCGCGCCATATCTCCGGCGGTGGCGACTCCGGTCAGTCCACTCTGGGCTGCGGTCACGGTAATGGCCATGCTGACGAGACCGCCCAACCCAATCGCGATAATCAAGTCGGCGCGGGCATCCGACAGGGTGCCGCGGCCATGGAATCGTTCGCGAGCCGCCGAGGCGTGGAGGAAGAGATTGTACGGAACCACAGTCGTCCCAACCAAGCCCAGTGCGACGAAAGCGCTTCCCTCGGGAAGGGAGGGGACAAAGGTTCCTTGAAGGAGTGTGGACCACTGGATGTCCATCTGCAGGGCGGTGAGGACAAAGACGAGCGACATGAGGATCA
>JAJCZW010000154.1 GCA_029262155.1 Gemmatimonadota bacterium | reverse complement strand
GACCATCAACTGCCGCTGGTGGTCCTTTGGCTGATCGTCGGTGCGATCTTCCTGACTGTCAGGATGAACTTCATCAACCTGCGCGGGTTCAAGCACGCCATCAACGTCACCCGGGGCAAGTACAGTAACCCAAGTGATGCCGGCGAAGTGAGCCATTTCCAAGCCTTGACCACCGCCTTGTCGGCGACAGTCGGATTGGGCAATATCGCCGGCGTGGCCATCGCGATCGCCGCTGGTGGACCGGGCGCCACCTTTTGGATGATCATGGCCGGCCTCATTGGGATGAGTTCCAAGTTTGCCGAGTGCACCTTGGGACAGAAGTATCGCGAGGTACGTCCCGACGGTCGGGTCATGGGTGGGGCGATGTTCTACCTCTCCAAAGGCCTCGGCGAACTCGGCGTCCCCCGATTTGGCAAGGTGTTGGCGGTGCTCTTCGCCGTGCTGTGCATCGGCGGCTCGATTGGCGGTGGAAACACCTTCCAGGTCAACCAATCGCTGAACGCCATGCAGGAGACCTTCCCCTTCCTGGGCGATTTCCCCTGGGTTTATGGGCTGATCATGATGACCCTGGGTGGGGTCGTGATCATAGGTGGGATCCGACGAATCGCCGCCACGGCAGAAAAGATCGTCCCGTTTATGGTGGTCCTCTACGTGATGGGGGCGCTGTTCATCATCTTCACGAACATGGACGCCGTACCGGCCGCGTTCAGTTCGATCTTCACCGAGGCGTTCAATCCGCAAGCAATCTACGGCGGGTTCATCGGCGTCTTGGTCACTGGCTTCCGACGAGCGGCGTTCTCGAACGAAGCCGGTGCCGGATCCGCCGCGATCGCGCACTCCGCCGCCAAGACGGCGTATCCTGTCCGCGAGGGGATTGTCGCTCTCCTCGAACCGTTCATCGACACCGTCGTCGTGTGCACCATGACGGCGCTTGTGATCGTCATCACCGGGGCCTACAACAACCCCGAGTATGCCGGCCTCATCGCCAACGCCCAGGGTGCGGCCCTGACCTCTCGTGCCATGAGCGAGCACCTGGCCTGGTTCCCCTACGTTCTGTCGATCGCGGTCTTCCTCTTCGCCTTCTCGACCATGATCAGCTGGTCCTACTATGGGGAGCGGTGCTGGAGCTACCTCTTTGGGGACGGAACCTCACGGGTCTTCCAGATCATCTTCCTCATCTTCACCTTCCTGGGCTCGATCATCTCGGCGCAGAATGTGTTGAACTTTGGTGACTTGATGATCCTCGGCATGGCGTTCCCCAACCTGCTTGGTGTCGTACTCTTGAGCGGGAAGGTCAAGACCGACTTGAATGCCTACTGGGCGATGTATCGCGGAGGGGAGTTCAAGGTCTTCAAGTAGTCCAGCACGACGGGCGTGATTTAAGGCCGTACGGAAGGCCCGAGGCCGTGGAACGATGAACCCATCGTTGTACGGCCTCGTTTCGTTGAGGTCCATTGGCCCTAGGCATCGATCGAGCGCTTCCCCAGGAAACCACGCTTGAACTCCCAGTTCTCGAGTGCCTGAGCGGGGGACCCCAAGAGGTGGGTGGTGCCGGCAACGACCCAAATCACCTCGTCGGCCAACGGAAGGATATCGTTCACATCGTGTCCGCTGACGACAATAGCGCACCCACGTTGCTTCAGCCGTTGCAGGATGGCGGATGCCGACGCGATTCCCTGTGGCGATAGCTCACGGAAGGGCTCATCGGCCAACACGCACCTGGGGAACGTCCGTTCCGCCAGCATCAGTTCAAAAAGTCGACGCTCACCAGTCGACAGCGTACGCACCGAATCCTGCGATCTATCCCGAAGGTCCTTTGGCATCGGTTCGGGCGTATGCCCGGTGGCCCGCGCCCGATCATCAATAGCGGTGAGGTACTCCCGAAGCGGACGGCTCGTGGAAAGAAACGCCGAATCTGCTGAGAGGAAGAACAACCCCCTCCTCGCCAGACTCCACAGCCTTGGAGAGTGGGAGACAGTGCCATCATAGCGGATGTGACCGTGGGTTGGTCGTGTTAACCCGGCGGCGATCTTCAGCAGGGTAGTCTTGCCGGACCCGTTTCGGCCAACCAGCGCGGTCACCCGTCCGGCTGCTGCTCGCAGATAGGCGGAGGTTAGGACGGCACGGCCGCCGTACAGCTTGCCGATGGACTCCCCTACCAGAAGTGGATCGTCACCCATCGAGCCCCCGTGAGCGCCGCCTCAAGGACGAGTATTGTCCCGAGCGACGTGAGGGCCAACGCACGGAGCCCTATGCCGAGGTTGCCAGCCAGTAGCGCTTCCTTCTGTCGTATCGTCTCGGCCACAGAGAGCACGGTGACCAGCCCGGTGATGTAGAGCCCCACACTGACCCCGCCGAACAGATCTCTTGGGCTCGAGTCGGACGCGATCAACAACACAAGGGCGGCAAGAGCTCGGACGAGGAACCATAATCCGGCACTCCTTCGACGAACCCAGCGGCTCACAATAGGGGAAGCAGCCTTCAACGGTTGGCGGGGGCGGATCACACTACCGTCGGCGGCCGGGCTGGAGCAGACTCCGTACTGGATCGCCGACTACAACGCGGTAGCGCCCCACTCGGTCCTGGGGTATCAGTCACCTCCACCGTACCGCACCATGCTCCACATGGCAGGTCCGAAGTGCTAACCCACACTGTCTCCCGAATTGGGGTACACAGCAGGATGAATAGAGGCGTAGTTCAGCAGACGATCCCATATAGTTTCCTTCGGACTTCCCTTGCACTAGTGGCTATGCGGTTCAACGTTGCATCGAGGGTGGACGAATGACGTTTTTGACCAATAAACATGTGGTACCCATCTCGAGAACATATAACGCAGGGATTTCATCGAGTATGTCAGGGCACCATGCCCGGGGTACCCTACGACGGCCTGTGGTCGACTGCGGCCTTGATCTCCTCCGTCAACTTGGGCACCACCTCGAAGAGGTCCCCCACGATCCCATAGTCGGCCACGGTGAAGATCGGGGCATCCTTATCCCGATTGATGGCCACGATCACCTTGCTGGTCCGCATTCCGGCCAGGTGCTGGATCGCCCCGCTGATCCCGACCGCGATGTAGAGATCTGGACTTACCAGCCGCCCGGTCTGCCCAATCTGCACCGACGGATCGCGCCAGCCGTCGTCGGTAACCGCCCTGGTGGCGCCCACGGCGGCGGTGCCTCCGAACGCATCGGCCAGGGCTTCGACCAGGGCGAAGTTGGCCGCTTCCCGAAGGCCCCGTCCTCCCGCCACGATGACCGGCGCCTCGCCGAGATCGAGGGTCCCGCCAACCGCCGCTCCAAGCTGGGTCACCACCACGCGGGCGCTGGCCGGATCGATCGCGGGCCGCACCGATTCAACCGTGGTCTCCCGCGGAGCCTCCACCGCACTGACTGCACCGGGCCTTTGGGAGAGCACCGCCGGGGTCCCTTCGAGTCGCAACGTGGCGATCGCCTTTCCGGTGTAGACCGGGTGCACTGCGGTGATGGCATCCCCATCGAGCGTGAACGCCGTGACATCCGCCGCGATCGGGGCACCGAGTATGCCTGCGACACGGGGAGCGATATCCCGACCCTCCGCAGAAGAAGAGAAGAGGGCGGCACGGTGCCCGCCGGCGGTGATCTGGGCTGCCACCGTTGCCGCGACTGCCTCGGCGTTGTATCGCTCAAGGGCGGCATCTTCGAGAATCAACGCGACGTCCGCCCCATACCGGCCGAGGTCGGAGGCCACCGACCCGACACCGACAGAACCGGCGACCATCGCATGGACCTCACCGCCACCTGCAGCATCCACGGCCGTCCGTGCAGCCGTGATCGCCTCGAACGCTACCTGGCGGAGGCGATTCTCCCGGGTCTCGGCGAAGACAAGTATGGAGGTCATGAGAGCACCTTCGCTTCATCACGAAGTAAGCGGACAAGTTCCGGGACGGCATCGGCACCCTGCCCCACGATCCGACCCGGGGGTCGGTCAGGCGGCGGTGCCAAGGCCGTCACACTGACCCGGACCGGCCCGAGCTCCGCCGGGCTTTCGGCTAACGGTTTCTTTTTGGCGCCCATGATCCCTTTGAGGGAAGGAATGCGCGGCCGGCCTAACCCTTCGTCGATCGTCAGCACGGCGGGCAACGGAAATGTCACCGTCTCCACCGCCCCTTCCAGGACTCGCTTCGCGGTGCCTTGACCCGCCCCGATCTCCAGATGCGAGATCCCGGTCACGCAGGGAAGGTTGAGTTGGTGTGCCACCATCGGTCCGACCACGCCGTTGCCGGTGTCAGTCGCATTCCGTCCGAACAAGATCAGGTCGTAGCTTTGTCCCTCCAACGCATCCGCAAGTGCGTGGGCGATGGCGGCGCCGTCGAAGGGCACTTCGTCGGCGGTGAGGTGAATGGCGCGGTCGGCCCCCATACTCATCGCCCGACGGAGTTGTTCTCCCAGCGCGGCAGGGCCAAGCCCCACCACCGTTACTTCGCCGGGTCCGTGGGCCTCATTGAGCCGGAGGGCTGCCTCGACCGCGTACTCATCGAAGGTGCTGATCTCGTACTTCATCCCGGTCGAATCCAGGGATTGTCCATCGGCGGCGATAGTAAAACGCAGCTCGGTGTCCGGCACCCGCTTGATACAGACGGCAATCTTCATGCAGATCGTCCCGTGTGCTGGTGAAGCGCCAGGGAGGCGCGGCTAAAACGCACTGAGCCCGGTAATCTCCTGACCCAGAATTAACGTGTGCATATCGTGGGTGCCCTCGTAGGTATAGACCGACTCGAGGTTGGCCAGATGCCGCATCGAATGGTACTCCACGAGAATACCGTTGGCACCGAGCAATCGCCGAGATTCTCGAGCGCACTCGGTCGCCATATTGACATTGTTGCGCTTGGCCAATGACACCTGCTGGGGCCTCATCGTGCCCGCGTCCTTCAAACGCCCAAGTTGCAGTGTCAACAGTTGGGCTTTGGTGATCTCCGAGAGCATCTCCACCAACCGTGCCTGCTGCAATTGGGTGCCGCCGATCGGCCGATCGAACATGACCCGGTTGATCCCGTACTGGAGGGCTTCGTCGTAGCACGCCATCGCCGCACCGATCGCCCCCCAGCTGATGCCGTACCGCGCCTGGGTCAGGCAACGCAGCGGGCTCTTGAGTCCACTAGACTTCGGGAGGATCGCGTCCTTCGGGACGATCACATCCTCGAGATGGATCTCCGCCGTGTCGGAGGCCCGGAGTGAGAGCTTCCCCTTCTGGTCCTTTCCGGTGTAACCGGCCGTATCGGTGGGGACGATGAACCCGCGAATCGACTTGCTGTCGCCAACGTCGCCGGTCTTGGCCCAAATGATGGCCACGGTAGCTTGGGATCCGTTGGTGATCCACATCTTCGTCCCGTTCAGCACCCACCCCTCGGCGGTTTCCCGCGCGGTGGTGATCAACCCACCGGGATTGGACCCGAAGTCCGGCTCGGTCAGGCCGAAGCATCCGATCTCGTCGCCCGACGCGAGGCGGGGGAGCCAATGGGTCTTCTGCTCCTCGCTGCCGAAAGCGAAAATCGGGTACATCACCAACGCCCCTTGGACCGAGGCAAAGCTCCGGATGCCACTGTCGCCCCGCTCAAGCTCCTGCATGATGAGGCCGTAGGCGACGTTGTTGAGGCCGGCACACCCGTACTTCTCGGGAAGGTTGGCACCGAAGAGTCCGAGTTCGGCCATGCCGGGGATCAACTCTTTGGGGAAGCGCCCCTCGATGTAGCAGTCGCCGATGATCGGCATCAGGTGTTCGTCGACCCAGGCACGTACCGTTGACCGCACCGCCCGCTCTTCCTCCGTGAGCAACGCCTCTACACCGTAGAAATCGACTCCGGTGAACC
>JAJCZW010000153.1 GCA_029262155.1 Gemmatimonadota bacterium | reverse complement strand
GGAAAGGCACCATATGTCCCCCCCCCCCCGGATTCCACGGATCGTTCTCTACTCCCACGACGCCATGGGACTCGGGCATATGCGGAGGAACCTCCTCCTCGCCCAGGCACTCTCGGGCGGACAACGTCGGGCCGCAGTCCTCCTTATTATGGGCGCGACGGAGGGGTGTGCTTGGCGGGCGCCGGAGGGGACGGAGTGTCTGGCTCTTCCGGCGGTGCGGAAAGACCCGGACGGCACCTATCAGTCGCGGAGCCTCGCCGTAACCTACGATTCGCTGATCGCCATTCGCCAGCGGATTCTCTCCACCGCCCTCGAGGCATTCAACCCCGACCTCGTCGTTGTCGACAAGGTACCTGGCGGGATGGCCGGCGAACTTCGGCCCGCGATCGCGTCGATGCGGCAACGGCGTCGGACCAAATGGGTTCTCGGGCTTCGCGACATCCTCGACGCGCCTGAGAAAGTGCGCGCCGAGTGGGATGCGCAAGACAATTGGAACCTGATAAGGTCGAGCTACGATGCGATATGGGTCTACGGCGACCTTAAGGTGAGCGACCCTGCCGTGGAATATGGCTTCGACGCGTCGATCGCCAGCAAAGTTCATCACACCGGATATCTCGACCCCTCAGTACGCCTCGCATCGAAACCCGACGCCACGACTCGTTGGCTCGATCACACCATCCCCGATGGTCCTCTCGCCCTCTGCATGATTGGCGGCGGCCAAGATGGGTACGACGTTGCCCGGGCCTTCAGTCAGGCCCAGTACCCCGACGATACCACCGGGTTAATCGTGACCGGACCCCACCTTCCGGCCGCTGATTTCGAAGCGTTAGAAGATGTCGCCCGAACCAAGCAACGACTCGAAGTGGTTCGGTTCGTCGCCGACCCATGGTTGCTCCTCCGTCGGGCCAAGCATGTCGTCGCGATGGGGGGCTACAACACCGTCACCGAGATTCTCTCCGCCCAGCGTCGCGCGTTGATCGTGCCTCGGGTCCACCCCCGCACCGAGCAACTGATTCGCGCCGAACGCCTCGCCCGACTCGGCGTGCTGGACTGTCTCCACCCCAATGATCTCACGTCAGACGCGATATCGAGCTGGCTCTCCCAAGACACCGCTCCGCCCCTCGATGCCCGCACGATTCTTGACTTTGGTGGTTTGGCACGGGTCCGGCTGCTCTCACGGGCTCTTGTCCGTTCTGCACCGCCGGCACGTCGTCGTCTCCCGGTCACGTCCCTCCTCGAACAGGTGAGCTAACCCATGCGAGTCGCCTATATCCTCAAGCGCTACCCCCGACTATCCGAAACATTCATCGTGTCGGAGTTGTTGGCCCATCAGGCCGCCGGCTTGGAGGTCGACATCTTCGCGCTCCGCCGACCGACCGAACGGCAACGCCAACCGGAAGCGTCGGAGGTGCACTACCCCGTGACCTATCTGGAGGGAAGCGGCCCGTCCCTAACCGTGGGCCGGCCCATCGAGTCGCGGGAACATCGGCAGGCCCGGGACATCGCCCGCATGGTGCAGACTCGTCGCATCACGCATCTCCATGCGCACTTCGGGACCAGCGCCACTACCGTCGCTCGTCTTGTCTCCCGGATGACCGGCATTCCCTACAGCTTTACAGCGCACGCGAAGGATATCTACCACGAGTCGGTGGACCACACCGACCTCATCGCCAAGATCAGCGGCGCCAATCAGGTGGTGACGGTGAGCGACTACAACGTTCGCTATCTCACGCATCTCGCCCCCGCATCGGCTGGGCTTATCGTCCGGATCTATAACGGACTCGATCTCACCGCCATCCCGCGGGCCAGCATGCACCGGACGCCCCGAACCATCCTGGCCGTCGGGCGGCTGGTGGAGAAGAAGGGGTTCACCGACCTGATCGACGCCTGCGTCATGTTGGCAGCCCAACAGGTCACCTTCCGATGTGAAATCATCGGAACCGGTCCGCTCGAATCCGCCTTACATCAGCAGATCGCTACTCACGGGTTGGAGAATCACATCAGGTTGTTGGGGGCCCGACCCCGTCCGTTTGTTCTGGAACAGATGCGCCGTGCAAGCACCTTCGTCGCGCCGTGTGTCGTCGCTGGCAGCGGCGATCGGGATGGCCTTCCGACGGTCTTACTCGAAGCGATGGCGATGGGGGTGCCGTGTATCAGTACCCGCGTCACAGGAATCCCCGAGATCGTGCGGCATGAACACACCGGCCTCTTGGTCTCACCTGGCGACGTCCGGGCCCTGGCGGAATCCATTACCGCCGTCTTCCGGCAACCGGCCGGAGCCTCAAGGCGAGCCCGCTCCGCTCGTGAACTGATCGAAAGCGAGTTTGACCTCGCCTACAACGGCGCCCGCCTTCGAGACGTCTTTCACGCCTCATCCTGTCTCACTTCTACGGCGGAAGTCGCCTAATGCGTATCGCCTATATCAGTACCGATCGTGGAGTGCCAGTCTGTGGTCAGAAGGGGTGCTCCGTTCACGTCCAAGAGATTATCCGTGCGTTTCATCGCCAGGGTGCCACGGTGGATCTCTTTACGAGTCGCCGCGGCGGCTCCGTTCCCGTCGATCTGTCCACCCTCCCGATCCATGACCTGCAGGGGTTCCCCTCTCTGGCATCGCCCTCGCGTGCCGCTATCGACGAGGCGAACAATGATCTGTCGCAGCAGATCGCCATCGCCGGCCCGTTCGATATGATCTATGAGCGCTACGGTCTCTGGGGCTACGCCGGGATGGAAGCGGCAAGTCGGGTCGGGGTTCCCGGTATCCTCGAAGTCAACGCGCCCCTCATCC
This sequence comes from Gemmatimonadota bacterium, assembly GCA_029262155.1. Taxonomy (GTDB): domain Bacteria; phylum Gemmatimonadota; class Gemmatimonadetes; order Gemmatimonadales; family GWC2-71-9; genus OFTM291. Next base: position 31,306 of record JAJCZW010000153.1, on the reverse strand, counting down.
GCGAAGCGCAGCGCCATCGCGCATTGACCTCCGTCGAAGAAGCCGAACGAGTGGTCCGGCGGGCGGTGGGTGTCGCCACCGCGGTGGTGGCGGTCTCCGACGGTGTGGCCGATTATGTCCGTCATTTCGGCGACCGGAGCACCCGCATCTCGGTCATTCCGAACGGCGTCGACACCGGCAAGTTCGCTGGGGCCACCACACGCGATCCGGAACGATTCACCGTAGGATTCGTGGGGACGATGAAGCCATGGCACGGGCTGACCGGCCTTGCCCAAGCATTTGCCGCCATCGTGAACCGGCTGCCCAAGGCACACCTGCTCCTGGTCGGCGACGGGCCGGAACGCGAATCGATCGGAGCGCTTCTCGCTCAGCACGGATGCGCCGATCGGGTCACCTGGACCGGAGCGGTGCCGCCGGACCAGATCCCAGGTCTTCTCCGCCAGATGGATATCGCGATGGCGCCCTACCCCACCGGGGAAGAGAACTATTTCTCACCACTTAAGGTGTTCGAATATCTCGCGGCATCGCTCCCGGTCATCGCAAGCCGCACCGGGCAGCTGGCCCACACCCTGATCGATGGTCGGACGGCACTGTTAGTCACACCTGGAGATGTGCCCGCCATGGCAAACGCCATCGTCCGGCTCGCCGCGGATCCGAGCTTGTGCACCCGGCTGGCCAACGCTGGCCGCCGACTCGTGGAAACGCACTACACCTGGGATCGGGTCGCGCAGCGGATTCTGGATCTGCCCCGGGCCCCTCGGGTACGGCCCGCCTTCGCCTCCCTCATCGGGGTGGCCTTCTGATGGCTGCACGCCAACCCGGAAGCGCCCTCCGGCGTCTGGTAGGGCTCTTTCGCAACGAGGTGCTCACCGAACGCTGGCTCTTGCTCGGATCGGCCACCGCACTCGGCGGAGAAATCCTCTTCAAGACGCTCGAGCCGTGGCCACTCAAGTTCATCCTCGATAGCGTTTTGGGACAGGGTGCCACAGGCTGGCCTAACGGCTGGACCGCCGTCTCCCCGGGCATCGCTATCCTCCTTGCGGCCATCGCCCTCGTGCTCATGACTTCGGGCCGAGCCTTCGCCACCTTCCTGAACACCCTAGGATTTTCGATCGCGGGTAACCGCATCTTGTCGGCAATCCGCCTTCGGCTGTTCGAACATCTGCAGCACCTGCCACTCGCCTTTCATTCACGCGCCCGGAGTGGCGACCTGGTGCAGCGCCTCGGTCGTGATGTCGATCTGATGCGTGATGTGCTCGTCACCGGTGTGCTCCCCTTGGTGGGGAATATGCTGACCCTGGTGGTGTTGGCCGGGGTGATGTTGTGGATGGAGTGGCGGCTTGCATTGGTGGCCATCGCCACCCTCCCCCTCTTTGCCCTCGCGGCCGTCAAGCTGGTCCCCCGAATTCATCGTGCGGCAACCCAACAGCGGAGTCGTGAGGGAAAAGTCGCCGCGTCGATGACCGAGACCCTCGGGGCGATGAAGCTCGTCAAGACGATGGGCCTCGAAGACACCGTGACCGGCGCGCTCGCACGTAACGAGAATAAGAATAAGGCGAACGATGTGGCGGGGAGACGCCTGGCCGCACAGTTGGAGCGGTCGGTCGACGTATTGACCGCAATGGCAAGCGCATCCGTGTTGGGCGTTGGGGCCCATCTCGCCCTTGCCGGTTCGGTCTCGGTGGGCGATCTCGTCGTGTTCTTGAGCTACCTCAAGAGCGCACTGAAGCCAGTGCGTGACCTCGCCAAGTACATGAACCGCCTCGCCAAGGCGGCGGCCGCAGGGGAGCGATTGCTGGAGGTGTTCGAATACGAATCGGATATCCGCGATGCCGATGACGCGATTCCGGCCCCCCCGTTCCGGGGAGCGATCTGTTTCGACGATGTCAGCTTCAGCTACGACGCCGCGGTGCCGGTCCTGCGCCAGCTTTCCCTCCAGATCCAGCCCGGCGAGCGGGTCGCGATCGTCGGCCCGTCGGGTCACGGCAAAAGCACCATCGCCAGCCTCTTGCTTCGGTTCTATGACCCCACCTCCGGATCGATTTCCATCGATGGGGTGGACCTCCGTCGGTTTCAGGTACGTTCGCTCCGGCGTCAGATCAACTTGGTGCCCCAGGATAGCCTGGTATTTGGGGTGTCCATTGCTGAAAACATCGGTCAGGGAGACCCCACCGCCGACCAAGATGCGATCGAGTCGGCCGCACGATTGGTGAACGCTCACGACTTCATTTGCCAGCTGCCCGACGGCTATCGGACCATTCTCGGAGAACGTGGATCAACCCTGAGCAGTGGCCAACGGCAGCGGATCGCACTCGCGCGGGCCGCACTCCGGCCGTCCCCCATTCTCATACTGGATGAACCGACCACCGGTCTCGACGCAGGCAACCGATCGATCGTCACCGACTCCATCGATCACCTCGCGCGGAATCGAACCACACTCATCATCACCCACGATCTCGCTTTGGCACTGTGTGCGGATCGTCAGATCGTGCTCGACCATGGGCAGATCCAGGAGGCACATCGTCATGCTATCGCCGGCTGATCGCAATCTCATTGCGGCTGACCCTACGCTTCCGGGGTTGGAGATGGTACTGGACCCCGAGCGTCTCTTGTCCCTCGTCCAACGAGAGTACCCCGGGCGCGTTACCGACCTCACCACGACCTATCTCCGGTACAAACCTGGAACCAGTTGCCTGGCCGGCCTGCAGTTGGAGACGGATGAGGGACGGATCGATGGATACGTCATTACCGCCAGTGAACGGGCGGAAGGGAAGTACCGTCTTCGGAAAGCAGATGCAGTACCCGGTGGGCCCTTCGGAACGATGGGGGTGCTCTGCCAGACAGCACCACTGTTGATACGGGTGTTCCCCAACGACCCTGACCTGCCTGCCCTCCGTCGGTTGCTCACCCACCAGGGACAAGCGTGGCCGTTCCCCTCGACCGACCCGACGACGGCAACGATCCTCCGCTACAAACCTCAGCGTCGCGCGGTCCTCAGGGTTCGATCGGAAAACCACGCCGAGGGATGCGTGGTCAAGGTGCACGCCCGGAATCGCTATCATGCGGCCCTTCGGGGGGCGTCCTTGGTTCCGCCAACGCCGGAATACGCGACGGCGGCACTCATCAATCACGATCTCCGCGCCCAAACGCTCTTGATGCGGTGGGTTCCCGGCAAGGTACTGGTCGATCTCTCGCTAGACCCGACGTGGCCGGCACGGGGAGTGGAGGCGGTCGGCGAAGCACTGCGCGCCTTCCATGCCCGGAGCTACCTCCGAACCGAACCACGCTTCAGCGACCATCTTCGCGATCACCTACAGGGTCTGGCCCCGATGTTGACGCGCCTCCTCCCTGCCCGAGCCGGCGTCATTCGCACCCACGTTCAGTCACTGATCGGAGCGTTGGACGAGTTCAGCACACCGACAGCCACCATCCACGGTGACTTCTATGCCAAGCAGGTGCTCATCGACCGGGGGAAAGTTGGTTTCTTGGACTTTGACCAACTTCAGGTTGGCGACGCCGCAGAGGATTTGGGTTGTTTCCGAGCCCATTTGGAGCGCGATGTACTTCGAGGACGCTTGGATCCGCGGCGTGCGGAGGAGCTGTGGGAGGCCTTGTGCGTCGGGTATCGTGCCCGGTCCTCGGAGTGGGACCGTCGGGTCAGTCTGTTTACCAGCATCGGCTGCCTGAACCTTGTCCCCGATCCTTTCCGGCATCGGGAACCGGGGTGGAGTGACCGTGCGGAGCAACTGCTGGAGGCAAGCCGAACAAGATTTGCGCCCGTCCTTGGTGGTCGGCGGTTGGTCACATGCCCCTAGTCCGATCACGCCTCGATCCACGCCTCCCATGGTTGGAAGCCGCGCTGGATCCGGCCGTCGTGGAGCGGGACCTGCTCTGCACGGTACGGGACCACACCGCCATCCCGGACCAAGTCCGGCTCGCCGCCGCGTCGATCATCAGGCACAAGCCCGGTCGACGGTGCCTCATTCGATATCGCCTCGCAGCTCCAGATGGAACCTGGCAGCTCTCGGTGTTAGGCAAGATGCGCGCACGCGGGCTCGATCGGCGCACCGTGGCTCTGCATACGGCGCTCGCCACAACTCCCCTCCGGTGGGATGGCCCCGGTCCGGCCAACGTCCCACCAGTGCTCGGTACCATCCCCGCCCTCAATCTCTGGCTCCAGGGGGAGGCCCCGGGTATCCCTGGCGCCCTCGCCCTTGACGGACCTCATGGGGCGGAGGCCTCGTATCGCATCGGACAAGCACTCGCCACCTTCCACCGCTTCGCACCCGCGGTGGACCGTCGACACGACCCAACCCGTGAACTCGCCATCCTCGACAAACAACTGAGTCGACTGGCTTCGGTCACCTCGGAGTACGGCCCGATCGCAAAAGAACTGCGGTCCGGCGCCGCCCGGATCGTGGATCAGCTGCCCAGCGGCTGTCCCGCCACCATTCACCGCGACTTCTATCCCGACCAACTCTTGGTTCGTCCCGATCGGATTACCCTCCTCGATCTCGACCTCGCCACCCGTGGCGACCCGGCGCTCGACATCGGGAATTGCTGCGCCCACCTGATCGAGGCCGATCTTCGGCGCCATGGAGCCGAAGGCCCCTTGACTGCGCTCCGTGCTCCTCTGCTCGCGGGCTACCGTGCCGCCGAGTCAATCGATGAGGCCACCGTCCATCGATATGAGACACTCGCTCTCATCCGACATGTCGCCATTAGTCAACGCATCCCCAGTCGGGCCCAGGCGACACCACATCTCGTGAAATGCTGTCGCAATAGGTTAGGACACACGCCATGACACGCATCATCGTTCTCACCGTGGGTATGCTGCTGACCTCACATACGCTTTGGGGACAACTGCCCTCCGCCCCCTTCCGGTATCAATTCCGAACCTCGATGGTGGCGGAAAGCAACATCGAGCACGAAGATGTTCCTGTGGCCGCCGTCGGTGGTGTCGTGGGGATGGGGTTCTTCTTCCAAGACCAGGCCGTCCGCCCTTGGATCGAATTGCGATATGAGGCCGCTGGACATCGTTACTCGATTCGGAATCGCTGGAATCGCGTCAGCCACGACGCCCAACTCGCCCTGTCCGCCCGCCCGACACGGCGACTGGCATTCCGGACAGAGGGCAACGTCACCCTCAAGGGGTCATCGGAGGATCGTGACCTCGGCGATCAATACACCCTGTCCGAAGAACTGGAATGGCGACCGCCTTCCGGCACGAGGCTCCGCCTCCGCGGGACCACCCGACTCCGTCGGTTCGGTGGCGATGGAAGCCGAGATGCCGTTAACCGCTACCTCGACGTGGAGGTCCGACAACAACTCATCCGGAGTGTCCGCTGGTCGGTCGGGGGGCGGGTCGAGCGGAACGACTCCGAAAGCGACCGCCACGACTACGACCGCTGGACCCTCCGTTCGGAGATGGAGTTCCGCGGCCCCTTTGGAGAGGTATCGGTCGAGGGCAAGTACCGCCCAAAACATTATCGCTCGCGGGTGGTGGATGAACTCCCGGACAACCCCTTCCGACGAGACCAACAGCGTCAACTCCAAGTCGAGTGGACCCTTTACCCATGGCGGGCACTCGGCATCACCATGACCTACGAGTTCGAAAACCGCCGGTCGAATGACCCGGACAAACCCTACGTCGCACACCAGTTCGGGCTCTCATTCATCCGGTCATGGTGATCGTATCGTTATGATACAATTGGATTGTTTCGTTATGGACCACCCACGCCGCTCAAGCTGGAGTACCATTCGTAACTTCTTTATCACCAAGAGGTTATCGACTACGAGGCAATCCTTGGTATTCGGCCTACTGCTTGCACCCTCCCTTGTTGCTCCACGCAACGCCTACCCCAGGGGAAGTGTGACCACTACACTCGCTATCGCCACCGACGCACCAATCACATTGGAGTTACTCGAAATGAGTGACTCCTTCGAGACTATTTGGTCGTCCTTGAGCGAGGATCTCGGCTACACCTTGGTCCGAACCGATCATGCGAACGAGTGGCATACGACCGATTCAGACGCCATCCGTATCATATCGGCTGGCGGGCGAGAAGATCTGGCCCGAGATCTCCTGGCGGAGCGGTCGGAGCTTCGGGGGGGTCGGGTCGTCGTGGTGGGGGCAACGACGAGCCACCGAACGGTGGTGTCGTTGTTGACCGGCGGTGCCCACGATTATTTCGCACTCCCCGACGACCTGGCCCTCCTCCGATCGTGGCTGGAACGTCAGGGCGAAGCGCGGCAAAGCCATCTCGCCCAAGGCCGTTTCGTCACCAGCCAGGAGAAACGGTATCGGTTCGATGGCATGTTAGGGTCGAGCCCAGCGCTCCGTTTTGCACTTGGACTTGCGTCTCGTGTCATCCCTCGTGGCAACGTCACGGTGCTCGTTACGGGGGAGACGGGTACCGGAAAGGAACTCCTCGCTCGAGCGATCCACTACAACGGTCCTCGACGAGACGCGCCTTTCGTCGATCTCAACTGTGCCTCCATCCCAGAGCAACTCCTCGAGAGCGAACTCTTCGGACATGAGAAGGGTGCGTTTACCGATGCCAGTTCGGCCAAGCCGGGCCTGTTCGAAGTCGCGGATGGCGGCACGATTTTCCTCGATGAAATCGGTCATCTCCCGCTCATTCTTCAGGGCAAGCTCCTTCGATTCCTGGAGCAGCGGACGATCCGCCGACTGGGCGGCACGACGGTCAAGCAGGTCGACGTTCGGGTCCTCGCGGCCACCCATGTCCATCTCGCTGAAGCCGTCCGGAACGGTGGCTTCCGCGAAGATCTGTATTACCGATTGAACGTCCTCCCGATTGAGCTTCCTCCACTCCGTATGCGGGATGGGGATGTGGTGCTCCTCGCGGAGCACTTTCTCGATCGGTTTGCAACGGAATACTCTGTGCCCTGCCCCAAACTCTCCGCCGAGGCCTGTCAGAGTCTCCGGGAATATCCGTGGCCCGGCAATGTGCGGGAACTTCGAAACCTGATGGAACGCACAGTCCTCTTACAAATCGGGCCGGAGGTGCGAACCAAAGATCTCGCGTTCCGTTCCGATGTGACTCCCACGGTTTCGAACGCGCTGCCGTTCCCAGCAACCATCGATGAGATCACTCGGAGTGCCGCTGCGGCCATGGTCGACCTTTGCCACGGCAACAAGAGCGCAGCAGCCCGCCGTCTCGCCATATCTCGCACTCGCTTGTTGCGACTACTCGATACCCCAACCACGCATCCCAAAGTCCCGAAGGAGATATCCTCATGACCCGCCGAACACCTCTACTCGCCATTTCGTTGGTTGTCCTTGCTGCTTGTCAGAACACCGGACTGCCAACCGGCACCGATCCAACCGTTCCTCTCCTTTCCATGGGAGCAGATGACACCCCCACCTTCCTCTCGAATGCGGTGGGTGCACCATCGCTCGCCGTCTTCAGTGTCAGTTTTTGGGCGGTCAAGGGAGAGACGCGGCGGGCCTCGATCTACTACCACGCCCGACCGGGTAACCCCGACTCGACCGAACTGGTTCGCATCAAGGTCGACAAGCGTTCACTCCTGAACTACCCGAACGGCCAACCGTTCGCCGATGGCGACTCTGTTCTTATCACCATGACTGTTTCGGACTCCACCAACCTGATTGTGGATTTCCAACCGTCCGGGCTGCAGTTCGATCCCAAGCGACAGGCCCGGCTCTGGTTCAAGTGGACCGAAACGGAGCCTGACCTCAACGGGGATGGTGTGGTTGACGCCCTTGACCTGGCCCTACAGCAGACCTTTGCCATCTGGCGCCAAGAAACCTCTACCAGCCCATGGGAAGGGCTCGAGAGCGAAATCAACCCGCTTACGGAGCAGGTTGAAGCCAAGATCACTGGGTTCACACGTTATGCCGTGATGTATTGAGGCTCGTCCGGGACACACGATGACACCTGACCTGTCTTCCCACCCCGATCGCACGGCGATGCGTCGGTTCGCCGCACACCAGGATTGGAGTGCGGTACGGAACCTGTCGCGTGCTTGCCAGACGACGCTCCCACTCGACATGCAGTTCATGGTTGCGGAAGCAGAGTTGCGTCAGGGGGAGTTTGTCCTGGCACGTGAGCGATTAGAGACCATGTTGGGGGAGGCACGCAACGCACTCGACGCCGCTGCCATACGGCAGTGCTCCATCATGATCGGAGCGGCCCACTTTGAACTGGGAGATCTCGCCAAGGCCGAAGCGGCGTTCGAAGAGGCACGACAGGGGGCTACCGCAGCCGAGGACCATCTGATCGTGGCGCGTGCGACCAACAACCTGGGGATGCTTGCCAACGTTCAGGGACGGCACGCGACCGCCCTCGCACACTATCGTCTCGCGATCCCGGCGTTTCAGAGGCTTGGGCGTCCCGATGGACTGGCGGGGACCTATCATAACATGGCCATCACCCTTCGCGATCTGGGACAAATCGAGGAGGCTGATCGTCATGAACGCCGAGCGGTAGCCTTCGCCACCGAAGCGAAGAACGAGCGTTTGATTGCGATGGCCCGCACCGGACGGGCCGAGCTTAGTCTGTTGCGGTCCGAGCCCGAGGTCGCCGCGGCGGGAGCCCGCCACGCAGCCAATGCGTATCGCGTTCTCGAAGACCCGGTGGGAGAAGCCGACGCCCTCCGCCTCCTTGGGACCGCGGAGTCGAGAATGGGTGCGCAAGAACAAGCGCGCACCACGATTAGTCGAGCGCTAGCCCTCGCCGACCGCCATGGCAGCGCCCTGATCAAGGCGGAGACGCTCCGTGCCCGAGCAGAACTCTTCGTCGCACTCGGTGCACTCGCCAACGCCCAAGACGACGTCACCGCCGCGGAAAACCTCTTCCGCGTACTCGGGGCCCGGGCCGAACTGGCCGACCTCCAGCAGTGGTGGTCATCCGTCGCCGCAACCCCCTAGTTCCTTCCGCTTCAACAGCTACTTGAACAGCGATTCGGAACCGGGAACGGGGCCGGCGACGTTTCTTAGGCGCGACCCTCACCGGAGTGCCCATGGCCGATACCGAGACCAACACGTCGATTCCCGTCCTGGTACACCTTTCCGGGCCCAATCGCGGCGAGGCGGTACGCCTTTCGGGTGCTCGCATCCCTCTCTCGGTCCAACCCGGTCGAGAGGCTGGCGTCCGGCCTAGTACAACCAGCCCGATCGTCGCGACCCTGGAGCCCCGAGGACAGCATTACCAGTTAACTGCCCAGGACGAAGCCAAAGTCTGGGTCAATGGGGAACGGATTTCTCAGTTGGTTCTCGCCTCGGGCGATGTGATCGAACTCGGATCGGGAGGGCCTGTTCTGCGATTCCGGGTCCATTCAGCCGACTACAAAGGCTACAAGGCACTTCGCGATGTTTTCAGCGACTGTTGGGCCTGCGCGCAATATCATGATGGGGGAGTGTGGTCTCAGGCCAAGGTTCTTCTGGGCGGAATTCCAATGGAACTCGCGACCAGAACAACGCTCGCTTTCCGCCTGACCGTGGCAGCCGTTCTGGTCGGTCTGGTGATTACGGTCTTCGCCCAAGGGCGTCAAAACAACCAACTCGCCGACACGCTCGACCGCGATCGTGCCGACCTCGCATCACTCGCCTCACAGATGGCCGAGTCACAACAGAACCCGTCCACACCCGGGAGCATGCTCGCCGTTCTGCGAGAGGTGCGTGATAGCCTGACCCAGGCATCCGAGCGACTCGGCGCCTTGGAGACCCGCTCCGGCGCTGCTGCACGGGTCATCGCCATGGCATCGCGGTCAACCGTCTTTCTGCTCGGCGCCTATGGCTTCGTCGAGCCGAACAGCGGGAAGCCCCTGCGATTCACATTGGGCCCCGATAGTACCGTCATCCGATCGGCCGGTGGCGACCCCGCCATCACGCTCGATGGAGAGGGACCGCTGTTCGAAGTCCTCTACACCGGCACCGGCTTCGTCGTGTCCGGTGACGGCCTCGTCATCACCAACCGGCACGTCGCCCTCCCGTGGGAATCGGAGGGAGCCGCCGCCGAGCTGATCAAGAAGGGGTACACTCCGGTCATGCGCCGGTTCGGCACCTACGCACCAGAGATTCCACACGGACTCGGCGCCAAACTCCTCGGTACAAGCGAGACCGCCGACCTCGCCGTCATTCAGATCGTGGGGCTCGCGTCGAAAGTACCCCCACTCGCGCTCGATGATCACCCACCGCAACCCGGCGACCAAGTACTCGTACTGGGTTACCCCTTGGGCATTCGCGCCTTGATGGCGCGCACCGATGCTACGGTTGTTTCTCGGCTCCTTCAGGAACCTGATCTTGATTTCTGGCAGGCGGCAGAACGATTAGGGTCGGGGGGATACATCTCCCCACTCGCCAGCCAAGGCATTGTGGGCCAAGTCACGACCCAAGCGATCGTGTACGATGCGGAGACAACGCACGGTGGGAGCGGTGGCCCGGTCATGAGCTTGGATGGGAAAGTCGTCGCGGTCAACTCCGCGATCCTTCCTGAATTTGGAGGATCCAATCTCGGCGTTCCCGTCGCATCCGTGCGGGCCCTGCTCGCCGAGATCACCATCCCGGTGAAGTAAATCGAACCGGGGCCACAACCCTCAGCCCAACCAAGTTCCCCCACACCGGCCGCAGGTCGATATCTTACTTGGCGACGCGTATACCCAGCTTTCATCTCTGGAGTCGCCTGTGTTTCGAACTGCCCTCCTCGCCTTCTGCATGACGACCCCGTTACAAGCCCAGGGGCTCTCCCCAGCCGAACGCCGGATCACGGCCGCTGTCGATCATGGAGTACCCGACGCGATCACCTTGCTGGCAAAGACGGTGAATATCAACAGCGGGACGATGAACTTCCCCGGGGTCGTTGCCGTCGGCACACTCTTTTCCGAAGCGTTCGAGTCACTTGGGTTCAAGACCCGCTGGGTCGATGGCACTCCCTGGGGACGCGCTGGCCATCTCATCGCCGAGCGGATTGGAGCCGGCACTGGACCAAAGATTCTTCTCATTGGTCATCTCGACACCGTGTTCGAGGAGGACTCACCGTTTCAGCAGTACACTGTGATCGATGACTCTACGGCAAAGGGACCTGGCACCACTGATATGAAGGGGGGCAATGTCGTGATGCTCCTCGCCCTCCGTGCGCTTCATGAGGCGGGGCTCCTCGATCAGATTCAAGTGACGGTGGTGTTGACCGGGGACGAAGAGAAGAGTGGGGTGCCGATCACGTTGGCTCGCCAAGACTTGAGGGCCGCAGCAGCATGGGCCGATATCGCAATCGGATTCGAAGATGGTGATGGGAACCCCCGCACAGCGGTGGTCGGCCGCCGCGGGTCGACCGATTGGTTCGTGCATACGACGGGGCGCCCAGCCCACTCCTCCCAGGTCTTTCGGAGCGACATCGGGAGTGGCGCCATCTTTGAGGCGGCTCGCATCCTGACCGCCTTTCACGACTCCCTGTCCACTGAACCGTTCCTGACCTTCAACCCTGGGGTGATGATCGGAGGAACGGCGCTCACCTTCGATGCTGAGGAGGGCCGAGGAACCGCGTTTGGAAAGACGAATGTGATCGCCGAACACGGAACCATCGCAGGCGATCTCCGGACGATCACACCGGAACAACTCGCCAGTGCGAAAGTCCGGATGCGCCGTCTCACCGAACGGCACTACGAAGAGACCTCCGCAACGATCGAGTTTATCGACAAGTACCCACCGCTGGCGCCAACCGATGGGAATCGTACGTTGCTGGCCATGATCGACCAAGCCAGTCGTGACCTGGGTGCAGGGCCAGTGTCGGCGGTGGATCCTGCCCGTGCCGGCGCCGCCGACATCTCGTTTACTGCCGGCCTGGTCACGATGGCAGTCGACGGGCTCGGACTCATGGGAACCGGTGGGCATACGGTCGATGAAACCGCCAACCTTAGCACCCTGCCGCTGCAGGCCAAGCGAGCCGCGATCGTGCTGTTTCGCTTGACTCAACGAGGGCCGGGAGCCTAACAGCAATTGCATGAATCCCACGCTGTGTCAGCTCCCATCGGGCGACGCACTGAGGCCTACGCCACTTGTATCTGAATGGAGAGGGAGACTGCTCATGCATTCCTCACGACTAGCCCTTCGATTGGTGACCCTGGCGGCCTTCTCGGTAACCCTCCCCGTTACGCTCAGAGGCCAGATCCCTGTCGCCGCACCTCCGCCGAACATCCCCGAAATCGTGGTCACCGGAACCGGTGTCATCCGGCTCCCTGCCGACCGGGCGCGGGCATCGATCGAGATCGGAAGCTTCGGTGAAACCGGAGCGACTGCCCTCGGGGCCAATACCGCCCTCACCGATCGCGTCCGACAGGCGCTGGTTCGTTCCGGGGTCGCTCGGAGTGCGATTACCGTCCAGGCGCTATCCGTTTCGCCGGTGGCAGCCCCGAATTCAGCGCTATCCGCTCCCCCATTCGAGGCACGAACGACCCTCGGGCTCACCATCGCTGATCCGCAAACAGTGGGCGCCACACTCGCCGCTGCACTCTCCGCCGGGGCGACCCGAATCACGTCGGTCACCTTCATCTCCGATACACTGATCCCTACCCGTCGCGTCGCGCTTGCCGAAGCCTTCAAGCTCGCACAGGGAGAGGCCTTTGCCCTCGCCATCGCCGGCGGTGGACGACTCGGCGCACTTCGCTCGATGACCGTGATGCCTACCACGGCTCACGACAACACCACGTTACACCAAGCGAGATCGGATTCCGGCATCAGCGTACCTCTCACGCCAGAGGTTGTCGTGACGATGACGGTGGAGGTACGATGGGAGTTCGTGCCTCGCTAGCCCGACGACCTTCGGGACAGACACCCTATACCTTGATGACCTCCACACGGTGATACATGGCTGAACTACCACATCGCCAGCGCTACAGCGACCAAGAAGTCGCGTTGGTCCTCCGACGGGCGGCCGAACTGGAAGAACAGCGGGGGGAGAGTGGCGCTGCACGAGGGTTGACGCAGCATGAGTTAGAAGGCATCGCGCGCGAGGTTGGTTTTTCGGCCGAAGCTGTCCGCCAAGCGCTCGCCGAACTTCGTGTCCGCGGGACCCCAACGCGCTGGTTAGGCCAACCTGCCGGTGTCCGCATCGCTTGTGCGGTGCCCGGTCGTCTCACCAGGGACGCGATGCAACGATTCACCCAGACCTTGGAGGATCATGTGTCGGCCACGGGAACGGTGACCGAAGCCTTGGGGACGGTGCGTTGGACCACTATCACCGACGGATCCCGCGACTTCCGGATGACCCAAGTTGCGATCACTCCCACGGACGACGAAACCCACTTGCAAGTGACCAGTAGGATTTCGAATCGACTTCGCGTGGTGCTGCAGTTGGTCCCGGTGGGATGGGGGGCCATCATTGGAGTTGGGGTCGCCGGCTCCAACGGACTCGCCGCTGCCGCCACCCTCGCTCTCACGCTCGGCGGAGCCGTGGCCGGTGGGGCTATCGGGCGTTGGATTTGGGAGCGCATCGCCCGATCTAATCGTCGGCGGGCAGAGCGACTGACAGATAGCCTCGCACAAAGCGCCAGCGACCTGATCTCATCGCAGTAGGGAGACGCCTAGGGCTTGCGGGAATGACGGCTTTGCCGGAATGGGAGCCTTCGCGGAACGCGAGGACCTACGAATTGGCGAGATGCTGGACAACCGGCACGAGCCGTTGTTCCATCGTGAAGGTCCCAACGGGATTCCCTTCACCGACCTGGAGCGTCACGGTCGCCCCCAGGGGAATCCCACAGACTCTAAACCGTCCTTCATCATCGGTCGCGGTTTCGATCCGTCGATCGGAGGCCGAAATGGTGGGAGCCCGCTCCTCTTGGGCCACTCGGGCGGTGGCCCATCGAATGTCCACCGAAACGTCGGGTCGAACCTGACCGGTCGCATCCACCACGAGACCCAGAAGCGCCCCTACTGAGGTGTCCGCCGCGAAGGGACCCGCACAGAACCGCTCCAGAAGCACCGGCAAGGACGGGATCGCCATTTCCACGGTCGCGGTGAGATCTCGTGCAATCGAAATGCTCTCAGGAGCCCTAATTCCAAAGAGCGCGAATCGCTCGTGGGTCATGGAGAGAGCGACCTGCCCCTCCGACAACATTTCCAGCCGGAAGTGCCCGAGAGAATCCGTCATGGTCGAGGGATCTCCACCCGACAGAGCAACGCGCACGTTCGGCAATGGTGCCCCGGCGAGGCTGTCCCACACACTCCCTGCGATGACGGAGGGCCCCTTTGGCTGGGCGACAATCTGGACCTCGCCGCCCGTCTCAAAGAATCCAACGAGGTCGATGCTTCCAGGGTCTCGGAATCCCCGATCCTGGGGAACCATCCGAGAGAGGCGTGGGGTCCGGATAAACCAGTTGTCGACGATCCATCCGACGCCGGGAACCCGATTGAACGAGACCATACCCCCTGCTTCGGCATCGTCGGGCCATTTCTCATCGAGATTGACGTAGGTGAATTCGATCTTCCGTAGATCGCCACTCTTCAAATCGAGCCAGAGGGTCCCCTCGATCTCAGCTACCTCGCGATCGGGGAGCGGCTCGAACCCGAGGCCTAATTCCCCACGATGGTCCCGTCGGTCGAAGACGAGCCGGAAGCAGTGAAACTCAAGGAACTCATCCATCAGAAGGAGATTGGCATCCGGTGCATAGTACAGGACCCGATCACCATCGGGTTTGGCGAAGCCTTCTTGCCAGAGCACATCGGGATTCACGGTGACAAAAGGCGAACCGTTGGTCCGGCTGACACGGAGCGTTCGATCCGACGTTACGCGATCGCGGAGATCGCGTTCGCGCTCAAACATTCGGAGTTCGAGGAGCGGGCGCACCAGATCGGTGGTGAGGGCAGCCGTCGTCAGCGCCTTCTTCGCTTCGACCCAGGCTTCGGCCAGGGTAGACCCTGCGACCCCGTCGATGCCACATGCCACCTGACTGCCACGCGCGATCAGATCTGGGAGCCTAACCTGCTCCACACCAAGGATCAGGCGAATCGTGATCGTATCGCTCCGGACCTGTAGTCGCATCGGCTCGGATATCGTTGAAGTAAATCCAATCCGATCCCCCTGAATCTGGTATACCCCCTCAGCTGGGGCATGGAGGATGCCGCGGCCGAGCAAATCGGTCAGCGTTCGATCGGCGGTACGACCGGACTGATCGATCAGACTGATGATGGCGCTGGGAGCTGGTTCTTGGGTCCGTTCATCGATCGCACGGACGACGACGATCTGAGCCTGAAGCGGGTGAGTGAGCATCCCGACCACCAGCAGAATGAACCAACCCGATTGTCGGACAACGCTGGAGGCCAGGAAGGGGGTGGAACTAGGGAGAATCCGCATCCAAACGTTCGACATAGGAACGGATTCTCCAGTCGCGGCCAGCACGATAAAAGAGGGCGACGAAACTCCCACGCTCTGGTACCTCAATCGTGCCGATGTCGGTCACCAGTCGGGAGAACCGACCATACAGGTACGCCATCGCACCGCTTGCAACAAAATCGACGGTGGTGGTCCGATATCCACGAGTGACACCAACCCTCGTTCGCAGATGCCGGGCAATATCGTCCTTCCCCTGGATCGACTCCCCATGAACTCCGGCATAGAACCCTTCATCCTCAAAGAACTTGATGGCCTCGTCCACAGCATCGTCCTGCAATGCGTCCTTGTACCGACCGAAGAGCTTACTCACCTCCTGGAGCGTTTCGCTGAGGAACCGAGCGCGGACCCGATTGGTCCCGTCGATAGCACCACCAGGGTACTGCGCCATCAGCCCATGGGGCATCACGACCAAAGCCAAGGCAAGTTGTAGAACCAGTGAACGCATTGAGGGCACCGCGCATGAGGAAAAAGGCACATCTGTGCCGCCACCGAGGTGACGAATGAGGGTCAAAGTCTAACACATGCCAAAGATCATGGCCACCAACAGGAATCAGTCCCTGCGGGCCACCGAAGGGGAGGTGGAATTCTACCGCTGGAGGCGATATCCCTGTTTGCGGACAGTGAGTATGTGCTTCGGCGTCGAAGGATGGGGCTCCAACTTTCGCCGAAGCTCGGCAATATGTGTGTCGACGGTTCGGCTCAACACATTCGTTTGGTAACCCCACACCTCCTTCATGAGTTCCCCCCGTGGAGCGACCGCGCCCTCGCGCCTGAGCAGGGCGGCCAGCAGATCGAACTCCTTTGGACTGAGTCCAACGAACTCGCCAGCCCGATGCACCTCCCGGGTGGCCGGGTTGAACACAACATCCCCAAAAGTGATGGGCCCCTCGTCAGAGGCACCGCGACCTCCCCGACGCAACACCGCCTCGACCCGCGCGAGGAGTTCCAACACGCCAAAGGGTTTCGTGACGTAATCGTCCGCACCCAGCCTGAGCCCACGCACCTTATCACTTTCCGCATCACGAGCCGTCAGAATCAGGATGGGGACGCTGATTCCCTGCTCCCGAATGGTCCGCAACACCCGAAACCCATCCATCCCCGGAAGGGTGAGATCAAGAATGACGAGGTCAGGCGCAGTGCGCTCAATCGCGGCGACCCCCTTCATCCCATCGTGCACCACGTCGACCTCATACCCCTCGATCTCCAAGTTGTTCTTGAGGCCAAAGGCCAGGTCCTCGTTGTCCTCGATCACCAAGACATGCGTGGTCACCCTGCCCTCCACGTGGGATATTCCGGGATCGCTCCGGTACCTCCGGAATGCCCGGAGAACTCGAGGATAAATCGCGAGCCTCCCGAGGGCCCAGATTCGACCCAACACCGACCGCCATGGGCCTCGATCAACTCCTGTACGATGGCCAGACCAATACCTGATCCCGCGATTGGTGACTCGATATCTCGATTCAACCGAGAGAAACGATGCCAAATCCGTTCGCGTTGGGCGACCGGAACACCAGGTCCCTGATCCTCGATACGGATACGCACCTTGCCTTCGGCCCCCTGGGATGTGCCGACCCCAATGGCTGACTCCGACGGACTGTACTTGACCGCATTGTCGAGCAGATTGAGAACCATCTGGCGCAGCGCATTGTGATCGACCATGGCGGTCGACGTTTCGTCGAATTCAGTGTTGATCGTGATCCGCCGAGCGGTGGCGAGCGGTCGAAACCCGTCCAAGATGTCCCGAAGTGCGGGTGCGAGCAAAACCGGCTCGGGAGTAATCCGGATCTCTCGGCGATCCGACCGAGCAACATGCAGGAGATTTTCCACCAGGTGACTGAGACGCCGGGACTCCTGGTTCAAAATCACGAGTGACCGGCGTTCTTCCTCCGGTGTACGAATTCGCCCGAGCAGCAACGTCTCAGAAAACATTCGGAGTTGCGCGAGCGGAGTACGCAATTCATGAGAGACGCTTGACACGAAGTCGGCCTGCCGTCGGGCAAGATCGTGTTCTCGCCGGAGTTGGAAAACGGCAGCCAGAAGGAGCACCCCGGTCAGCGCGGCCAGTGCCATGATCAACGGGAGGCGCGACTTCGGCAGGCCACCGATCAAGAGGCGCCCCGCCATCCCTTCCTCGATGGCGACTTCGGCCCGCAGAGGGGGGAACATGGGAGCAAAGGCGGCCACGCCACGAAACCCGGCGGTGCCCGATCCCTGAGAAGATTGGAAAACCGGCACCGTGTCTCCCAATGTGACGCGGAGGGCAACCCCGGAATCGACCCGTGCGCCGTTGGTAAGCGACGCGGGGAGCAGCGCGGATACCCCAATCTTAGAGAAGACTGGCGCCAACTCGCTGGGGCGGATCGCAAACCCTACAATCGGCTTCTCCGCCGGTCTTGCGCCATCGGCAGCCGCAAACAGCACCAGCGTTCCCTCGGGTGAGAGTCCGCCCAGCCCAATGAAATACCACGACGAGTTGGCTTCGGCGAGCCCCGCGCGCACCGCGTCATCGATCCACCCAAGGAGCGCCCCGGAGACCGTACCACTGTCAGAGCGCACCGCCGTCCCACCACCCCCAGGTTGTGGTGGCAACGAGAAGATGAGTTCCGGGGTAAAGGTTCGCTCAAAATGAACCGGCGATTGGGATGAAGTCAGCGGAAGCGAACCCCGGATGTCGCCGAGCATTCCGTTAGCTTCGACGGCGATGGCACCCTGAGCGCGATTCCGGAGCTGATCGGCCGCCAGCGTTGCATAGTCCTGCAGCACCGACATAGCCGTCATGCGGTGGTAGGTGACCGCGAAGTGCGCCTGCACGGCAAGAAACAAGGTGATCAAGAAGGAGGCGCCGAGTATGGCGATCAGGATGCGATTGCGACCGGGTGAAGTCGACATCGCTGGATTATAACCGGCGAGTCATGCCTGGACGGAAGGCTGACAACATCCTAACATCCCGGTGCTCAGCGACCATGGCGACGCAACTGGTCAAGCGCATCGCGGTGACCCTGCTTTCCGGCCTTCTCAAACCAATTGAGGGCTTCGGCTTCCGACTCTCCCACCCCATCGCCCTTCAGGTAGGCCATACCAAGTTGATACTGGGCCTCCGCATCGCCCCCATTGGCCGCCATCCGGAGCCACCGCACACTCTCTCCCCTGTCCCGCTCCACCCCCTGACCCCGACCATACATGACCGCCATCATCGCTTGGGCGCGAATATGTCCTCGATCGGCGGCCCGCCGATACCAGGTAAAGGCTTGGGAATCGTCACGTTTGACCCCGATCCCACTCTCGTAGCGCTGAGCAAGTGCCAGAATCCCCTCCAGCAAACCTTCCTCCGCAGCAACCTGATAGAGGGCGGTTGCCCGCTCCCGATCGCGCGGCACTCCTCGCCCCACGTCGACCAATCCAGCCAAACGGTATGCCCCCTCCGCATCGCCAGCATCGGCAGCTCGGCCCAGCCAGACCCCGGCACTGTCTGGATTGACCTCAGTGCCGTGACCGAGTTCGTACATGATGCCGAGCGTTCGTTGCGCTCGAACAACCCCGGCTCCAGCCTCTGATCGGCATCGCGTGAGGGCGCGATCCCAATCGAGCGAGGCGAACAGTCGTGTGCAGGTCGGAGTAGGCGCCGGAGTCGTGGTGGGCGAGGCGTCCACAACAGTTGCGGCGAGGTTCGGCATCGTGGTGTCTACCACGGCAGCAGAGTCGGCCACGGCGGTTTGACGTGTGACCCCAGCCCCCCCACCAGTCCGGGTGATCGCTGCAGCGGTGATGATCACGACGATGGCTCCAACTCCCGCCATCCAACCCACACGGCGACGAGTCGTTCGCGACCGCGCTGGGATGGGGGTGACGGTCGTGGGTGTCGGAACGGTTGCAACAGGTTCGGGAACGGGGGTCAGTTCAGCCACCGCCCGGAGGCCTTGCACACCACTCACTGCTCCTGACGAATCGCCTGCGCGGTGGCGAATCAGGTCGGCGGCAAACGTATCCATGTTCGGATATCTGTCGGCCGGCTCTTTGGCCATCCCACGAGCAATGACCTGGGACAGCTCCACCGGAATCTCTGGATTCACCTCGTGCGCAGGCGGGGCGACCTCAATCAATTGTCGATAGAGCACCGTGCGAATGGAGTCGGCCTCGAAGGGAAGTTGTCCCGTCAACATCCGGTAGCCAACCACTGCCAGTGAATACTGATCGGATCGATGGTCGACCGCCCGCTCCCCCGCGGCCTGCTCCGGGCTCATGTACTGCGGTGTACCGATGATCACTCCCGACTGCGTGAGTTCCCCCTGCCCTGCATCGACCGCCTTGGCAATCCCAAAATCCATCAGAAGTACCCGAGCGTTCTTCCCCTCCAACATGATGTTTTCGGGCTTGATATCCCGATGGACCATGCCAGCGTCATGCGCCACACTCAGGGCGCTTGCCGCCTCCAAGAGGATCATCTCCACTTCTTCGGCCGTCGCGGTGTGGCAACGCTCCAGTCGAGCGCGTAGCGACTCTCCCTCCACTCGCGGCATGATGATATAGGCCAGGCCGTTGCCTTCACCTACGTCGAAGATCGGGAGAATTCCAGGATGCCGAAGGGCCGCGACCGCTTCCGCCTCCCTCCGGAAGCGCTCGAGAATGACATCGGAGAGGACCAACTCCGGTCGGAGGACCTTGACGGCCAGCTCTCGCTTGAGGCGGGTGTCCCATACGGCGTAGACATCGGCGAACCCACCTCGACCGATCAGCGTCCGGACTTCGTATTGAGTCCCCAGGACCTGTTGGAGACGGACTGCGGTCGACGACCCGCCGGGTGCCTCGCGGGTCGCGCCTGTCGAAATCCCGGTGGGGGTCGCGGTCCCACAGGCAGGGCAAAAGATGGCGTCAGACGGGAGTTCCGCCTGACAGGACACACAGGACGGGGTGGCAGCTGGCATAGACACTCAAGAGATTGGTCAAAGGGTGTGTACGAGGGCAATGGTACCGGACGGCACGACAGACCGTCAAGAGAGATCTCCTATTGGCGTCTCCCGCGCTGAACCGTAAACGAGAAACAGTCAGGACGAGCGTAATGCCCGCCGACGTCGAGCGTCATCTGCTCTCGTCGGCAATCGTCGAGATCGATCTCGGCCAGGAGAATCTCCGGCGTGTCGTACACCGGCTCGACCACATACTGACCATCCGGACCAATGATGGCACTTCCACCTCGCATGACCCATTGGTCGGGACCGGTCACCCGATCAGGATGAGGTTCCAGCGATGACGGAAGGTTTCGCGCCTGGAGAAGCCCTCCCGCCGCCAGCACCACACACCGGCCTTCGAACGCGTATTGTCGACTCGCCACCTGATGCATCTCATGCACCGTGGGCCACACGGCGACGTGAATGGCCTCGCCGCTTTGATGCATCGCCTGACGGGCAAGCGGCATCCAATGTTCCCAACAGATCAATCCCCCAACGCGACCGACCGGGGTATCAACCGCCATCACCCCATCGGCGTCTCCCTGTCCCCAGAGCAATCGTTCGGTGTAGGTTGGCACCAGCTTCCGATGGTGATTCAGGAGTGCTCCATCGGGACCGTACGTCAAGAGCGTGTTATAGAGTGTTCCGTATCCTGTCCCCGAGGGCACCCGTTCGACCACACCCATGACCAGTGTGGCACCGCAGTCCCGTGCAATCGTGCCGAGTGCAGATGCCGATGACCCGTCGACCACGACGCTGTGTTCGGCCATGGTGCGGTAGAGTTCTTTGACTGGGGGATGATTCCACAACCCGGCATCCCGACAGACGTCCAACCAGACCGGATATCCCGGAATCCAGGTTTCAGGGAACGCTACCAGATCTGCCCCGGCGGCCACCGCTTCGACCGCCAAGGCCCGGGTCTGCTCCAATGCAGATGCGAGGATGCCGGTCGCTTCCGCTTGGACGATGGCGGCGATCAGCGTCACCCGTTCTCCAGTTCGACCCCGAGACCATCGGCAATGCGATTGACGAATCCGTAGTAGGCAGCAATCGCACAGATATCGTGTATCGCCCGATCATCGAACCCCACCTCCCGAAGAGGCATTAGGTCGGTTTCGGCCATGGTGGATGGGGTACGGGTGAGTTTGAGGGCGTAGACCAGCATGGCACGATCGGCGGGCCCGACCGACGGACCGATGGTATCCGAGGCCAGGTCTGCTAGCAATTGATTGATGCTGTCGGCGTCATGCGACGCCTGTGTCAGTAGCCGACGGAGACCCGCCCCGTGATGGACTAGTCAATACCGGCACCCGTTGGTCGCCGACACCGCCACCGCGATCATCTCCCGCTGAACGCGGGTCAAAGGGCCGGAGGCATACATCAACTCTCGATACAGCGCATAGTGCAGCGGTCCGGTCCGGGAGTGGACGCTGTGGATCCTCAGAATATTGTCCTGATCGGAAACCCGGTCCGCCTCCGGAATACTCTCCACGGGACGGTAGGCAATGAAGGCCATTTGGCTTAGTCCTCCTTGGCGCTCTTGTTTTCGGCCGCGATCCGCTCAGTGACATCTGCTGGGGCCTCGGCATAGGCATGAAACTCGCGGTGGAACGTCCCTCGCCCATGCGTGATGGAATGGAGCGTGGTGGTATACCGGTAGAGTTCCCCTTCCGGAACGACTGCCGTCACCTTGGTCAACCTCCCATCGGGTTCGGTCCCGAGAATCTGACCCCGACGCGAACTCAGGTCGCCCAACACATCGCCCAAGACATCTTCCGGGGTCCACACGGTCAGATCCATCAACGGCTCAAGCAACACCGGCCGACAGGACGGGGCGACATTTCGGAACCCCAAGATACCGGCCATCTTGAAGGACATCTCGTTCGAGTCAACATCATGATAGGATCCGTCGTAGCACTCGGCACGAAAATCGACCAAGGGATATCCCGCAACCACCCCACGGACGGCGGCCTCCTGAATGCCACGATCCACCGCAGGCACATACTTCGAAGGGATGACGCCGCCGGTAATGGCATTGACGAATTCATACCCGCTTCCCCGTGGCAGCGGGGATAGTCGGATACGACACTCGCCGTACTGCCCTCGTCCCCCAGACTGTTTCTTGTGCTTGCCTTGACCCGCCGCTTGGCCTTTCAGGGTCTCGCGATAGGCCACGCGGGGCCGGACCAGTTCGGCTTCGACCCCATACTTGCGAAGGAGTCGTCCGAGGATCACGTCGAAGTGCCGTTCACCCATTCCACGAATCAGCGTCTGCCCGAGTTCCGAGTTGTACTCAAAATTGAAGGTCGGATCCTCTTCGTGCAGACGATGAAGTCCGGCCGCGAGCTTGTCCTCCTCTCCTCGATTCTTCACCACGACACCGGACACGGCGATCGATTCTGGGAGCGGAATGGACGGGGCCGATATCGGGTTGGCCTCCTGACAAAAGGTGTCGCCAGTGTGCGTATCCTTGAGTTTTGCCACCGACCCGATATCGCCAGCATGCAGCTGATCGACTTCGATCCTATCCTTCCCTTGTTGAATGGAAAGGTGATTCAGCTTCTCAACCACTTCGTGGTCCGGATTGAACACTTCGTCCCCGTTCCGAAGCGTGCCACGATAGAGCCGAAACAGTGTGACGTCTCCGACGTGCGGCTCCGACGTGGTCTTAAACACCCTCCCCACGAGAGGAGCCTCCACCGGCACCGATACTTCCGCCGGCGTGGGGAAGAGTTCGACGATTTCGGTCAGAAGCGTGCGGATGCCGTAGGTCAGCATCCCACTCCCGACGAACATCGGGACGACCTCTCCAGCCATCATCGCACGCTTGAGCGCCGCGATCACTCGGGGTCGGGAGAGCGATTCCCCGCTCAGGTACTGCTCGAGCAATTCATCATCCGTCGCGGCAATCGCCTCTGTTAACTGCTCGTCGTACTTGGCATAGGCGCTCTTGAACCCTGCCGGAAGATCCACCTCGGTATACTCGCTTGTCTTGGTTCCAGGGTCGTACTCCTGGGTCTTCCCGGTAAAGAGGTTGATGATGCCATGGAACTCGGGGCCGTTCCCAAGCGGAATCTCAACCGGTACGACTTTCGGACTGAGGTGGGTACGGACATCATCGAATACCCGTTCAAAATCGGCCCGTTCCTTATCCATCTGGGTTACGAAGAGAATGCGTGGGATCTGGAGTGTATCACAGATGCTCCAGATTTTTTCGGTCCCAACCTCGACGCCGCTGGTTCCGTTAAGTACGATCACGGCGGCATCCGCCGTATATAACCCGGTGGTTGCTTCGCCAAGAAAATCGAGATATCCAGGGGTATCGATCAGATTGATCTTGGTCTGCATCCACTCGGCATACCCCATCCCAAGGCTGATGGAATGCTGTCGTTCGATTTCGTCAGGGGTATAGTCAGTGAGGGTGGTTCCTTCCGCGATGGAACCATGTCGGCGACTACTTCCGGATACAAAGGCGAGGGCATCAACAAGGGTGGATTTTCCGCAGGCACCGTGACCGGCAAACGCCACGTTCCGGATGGCCTCTGTTGCATAGACCGTCATGGTCTCGACCTCCATCAGGCAAGAGATACCCTGATTCTGGAGGTCGGACGGGCGGTTGTCAAATCATGTCGATGAACCAGATCGGAGCCGACGCCGAAGCTCTCGCCAACCCACCAGTTCCTGCCGGTCCTCATCCCACAGCTTGAGCCGAATCGTGCGGAAACTTTCCCGGATGGTCAACACGCGGACGCTGTGAAACATTGAGTTTTCTTCATGGCAGCGACGCAGCCGATAATTCGGGATACGGGGAGAGAGGTGGTGGACATGGTGGAGCCCAATATGCCCGGTGATCCACTCCAGGGGCCGCGGCAGTTTGAAATAGCTGCTTCCCTCAATGGCGGCGGTCGCGTAGTTCCACTCGCCATGATCCGCCCAGTACGTATCCTCAAATTGATGCTGCACGTAGAATAGCCAGATACCGGCTGCTCCCCCGATCATGAAGACCGGAAACCAGATCAAGAACAGCGCCTTCCACCCAATCAGGAGCCCCGCCGTCACTACGACGCCAGCAACGGTCAGATTGGTCAGCATCACGTTCATTGCTTCCTTCCGCCCACTATCCCGCGTCCCAATCCGATGCTGAATCATCAGCCACAGCGGACCAATCCCAAACATGACGATCGGATTCCTATAAATGCGATACCAGAGACGCCCCTTCCACGAAAGGGCGAGATACTCCCGAATCGTCAGGGTATTGATATCACCATGTCCGCGCCCATCGAGGTCTCCCGATGTCGCGTGGTGAATGGCATGATCTCGCCGCCACTGCACGTACGGCGTGAGGGTGAGCACTCCGGTGACGAAGCCGACAATGTCGTTCCAGCGGCGTGACGGCAGGAAGGAGCCGTGCCCGCAATCGTGCATGATGATGAACGTCCGGACCATGAAGCCCGCTGCCACGAGTGCGAGTCCCAACGTGAGCCAATAGCTGACGCTGAGGCTCCAGTACATCACCCCCAACATTCCCAGAAACGGCACCACGGTGGTGAGCAACTGCACGATAGCTGCCCGAACGGACGGCTTCTGGTAGCGGGCGACAACCTCACGCCAAGCTTGATACGGAGAAGTGGATTCTTCTGACACACACACACTCACTGATGACTGGAAAGTCAGACTTCAATCTGGTGTAAGATAACGTCACGAGGTGCAACATCGGTACCACTTCCACCCCCTCCTCTCCCTGAACGTGGGCTCGGACGGTTTGGTTCTTGGCAATCTAAGTTCTTATGGAATAAGGAGTTATCAACCTTGGTCACAGGCAATTCAGCCTGCTGGTGTCATTTCGCCGACGCCGATCCCTGTCCTGAGCGTCGGATTCAGGCCTTGGCAGTGATAAGCGGAAGCGGGGCACGAGGATAGGTCGTCGGAAGATCGCCCGGAAACTGGTCGAGTGGGCTCCCATCCGGCTGTTCCAAGACGAAGCCGAGATCCCGGATCATCGCAAAGTCGTCCTGCACATTTTGGCCCTGGGTGGTCAAGTAGTCGCCGATAAAAATCGAGTTGGCGGCGAAAAGGCCGAGGGGTTGGAGCGATCGGAGATGCACTTCCCGGCCCCCCGCGATACGAATCTCCTGGCTCGGCAGCAAGAAACGAAAGAGGCAAAGGATCCGGAGACATCGCCGGGGATCCAACGTGACGGTGTCCTCGAGGGGCGTCCCTTCTACCGGAATGAGAAAATTGATTGGGACGCTCCGCACCTCCAGGTCGCGGAGGTGCAAGGCAAGATCGATGATATCATCATCGGTCTCGCCGGTGCCAAGGATACCACCGGAACAGGACTTGATGCCGGCAGCCTTGACCGCTTCGTCGGTCGTCACCCGATCCTCGAAGGTATGGGTGGAACAGATCGACTCGTGGTGGCTAGGCGAGGTGTTCAAGTTGTGGTTCACGGTCTCGACCCCGGCTTCGGCAAGCCGGGCGGTCTGGTCTTGATCGAGCAATCCGAGACAAGCACAGATCTTGAGGTCATGGCGTTCGCGGATGGTGCGTACCGCATCGAGCACCTTGCCAAAGGTGCGTTCCCCAGGGGCACGACCCGAGATCACCATGCAGAAGGTCCCTGCTTTGAGTTCCGCCGCTCGGGCCGCGGCAGCCAGGATCTTGTCTATCGCCATCATCGGGTACTTCTCGATCTCTGCGGATGACACCGAGGACTGGCTGCAGTAGTGACAGTCTTCAGAGCAGAGCCCACTCTGCGCGTTGAGGAGAAAGTGAAGCCGCACGCGATTGCCCCAATAGTGCTGACGCACCTCATACGCTGCAGCCACCTGGTCGAGCACGGCGGTGTCAGGCGCTGTCAAGACCTGCCGCGCCTCCTCACGGCTCAAGAGTTCGCCGGCGAGGGAGCGGGTCGCAAACATCTTCCAGTTCGGTGTGGTCGTCATGGGCATCCATCTTCCGCTCCTCCCGCACTCGGCGAGAGAAGATCCGGGATGAGTGGGTCGAGTTGGACGCCCGCCTCGGCGAGCGTCACCTGAGAGTCCCCGTTAGCTATCGGAGAGAAAGGTATCACTGGTATCCCCGGAACGTGCCCTTTCAGTTCCCCCAGGTTCGACACCACGGCACGATCCGTCGATACGGTCACACCACTATTGAGGACAATTCCCCGTACGGTGAGACCCACGTTCGTCGCCGCTTCGACGGTGAGCAATACGTGGTTCAGTACACCGAGTCGATTGAGTGCGACGATAATCACCTCGAGATTCCATCGCCGAAAGAGCGTGCGAAAACTCACATCCCGAGTGATCGGGACCAGCAACCCTCCGGCACCCTCGACGACCATCAACTCGGCGTGCGTGGAGAGCCGCCCGAACGCATGGTCCAACTGCTCTATCGCAAGCGTTATTCCCGCCTGACGAGAGGCGACCGTGGGAGCCAGTGGCTCCGCAAGTCGATAGGGAGAGACATCGGCGAGGGAGTGCTTCCCACCAGCGGCAGCAATAAGGCGCGCGGCGTCACCACCATCCCCCGGCCCCACTCCAGTCTCAACCGGTTTCATCGGGACGACACGACGCCCCAGCGCATGCACCCGCGCAATGAGGGCCGCCGCAATCGTCGTCTTGCCCACGCCGGTATCGGTCCCCGTCACTCCCAGTCGGATCATTGAGACTCCAAGAATTGGTGCAGCATGTGGTAGATACTGGCCAACTCATCAGCAGTGATACAGTAGGGAGGGAGGAGGTACACCGTTGAGCCAAGGGGTCGGATGAACACCCCCCGTTCACGTGCAAATGCAGCGAGACGTTGGCCCACCGGGCTCAGGTATCCACCGGGCTCTGCCAGATCGAATGCCGCTATGGTCCCTAGGACACGTGGGTTGAGCACGGAGTGTGCGGTCGCGATCTCAGCCATATTGGTTTGATGGACGGAACCGATCATCGTCCGTTGGGCATCCGAAGCATCGTCGAACAGACGGAGACTCGCCCGGGCCGCTGCACAAGCGATCGGATTGGCGGTGTAGGAATGGCCATGGAAAAAGGTGTGGCGTCGATCGCCGCTTAGAAACGCCTCGAAGAGTGGCTCACGGGCCGCCGTCACCCCAAGTGGGAGCACGCCCCCGGTCAGTCCTTTCGACAGGCAGATGATGTCAGGGGCGACGTGAGCCCGTTCACAGGCGAACAGAGGACCCGTCCGGCCAAACCCGGTCATCACTTCGTCGGCAATCAACAAGATGTCGTGGGACTGCACCATGCGGGCGATCGCTTGCAACGCCTCCTCGCCCCATAGCCGCATCCCCGCGGCCGCCTGGACCAGGGGTTCCACGATGACGACGGCAACCTGGTTGCCCCGCTGCTCCAACAATCGCTCGAGCGCGGGAAGGCACTCGGGAGACTCGGGAGGGGGCAGACGCTCCACCTGAAAGAGCAGGTCATGGAACGGGGTGGTAAAGAGTCCGCGGGCACTCACACTCATTGCCCCGATGGTGTCACCGTGATAGGCATGCTCCAGGGCAACGACCACGTGTCGTGGGGTCCCCCGGTTCTGCCAATACTGGACCGCCATCTTGAGCGCCACCTCCACTGCCGTCGAACCATCATCGGAGTAGAAGATGCGCGACAGATCACCTGGGAGTCGCCGGAGGAGATCTTCGGCCAGTCCAACCGCCGGTTCGTGGGTGCACCCGGCATAGATCACATGATCGAGATTCGTGACATGCTCGGCGACCGCTTCCGCGATCGCAGGGTGCCCGTGCCCATGCACCGTCACCCACCAGGAGCTGATAGCATCGAGCAGGTGGCGTCCATCGGCGTCGATAAGGTACGCACCCTTGGCACTCGCCACAGGGATCAGAGGCTGCTGTCCTAAATGCTGGGTATAGGGATGCCAGCACACGGCGAGGTCGCGGGCGAGGAGCGATCCGGACAATTCCGTCACGATGCCTTCCCCAGCGCGACCGACAAGACGTCGGCGAGACCTGTCAGCTGCCTAGGATCGTGGACGGCACTCACCGTGATTCGAAGTCGGGCCGTATTCGGGGGGACGGTCGGAGGGCGGATGGTTCCGACCAGGTACCCGCTCTGAAGGAGTGCCTCACCCACCTGCGAAGTACGAGCACTCGAGCCGAGGACGATTGGGAGGATCGGCGTGGCCGCATCGCCGCCGACATCGATTCCCTTGCTCCGCAAGGCTCCGCGGGCGATGGCCACGTTGGATCTAAGGCGACCCAGGAGCGCCGGATCGGTGTGGAGAATGGTGAGCGCAACGCTGGCTGCGGCCGACAAGCAAGTCGGCGTTCCGGTGGTGAAGACGAAGGTTCGGGCCCGGTGGCGCAAGAACTCGATGACCGTAGCTGAAGCAGCGACGAATGCCCCGGTTGTCCCGAGGGCCTTGCCGAGTGTCCCCATCGTAATCTCTGGAGGTGCCGCCAGTCCCCAATGCTCCGAGGATCCTCCTCCCGTTTTCCCGAGCACACCGGTGGCATGGGCATCATCCACGTACAGCCAAGCATCGAACCGTGCCGCGAGGTCAACCAGATCCGGGAGTGGGGCAAGATCGCCATCCATGCTGAACACACCATCGGTTACGATCCATCGATGCCGATAGCGATGCGCCGAACCCGCGAGTCGACGCTCGAGATCTTCAAGATCGCGGTGGGCGTAGACCTCCACCGTCCCTCGAGAAAGGCGACATCCATCGATTAAGGACGCGTGGTTCAAGCTGTCGGCATAGATACCGTCCCCCTGAGCGACCAGCGCGGGGACGACGCCCACATTGGCGAGATATCCTGACCCAAAGAGCAGGGCGTCTTCGGTGCCCTTGAACGTGGCCAGGGCCTGTTCCAACCTGCCATGCTCTTCCCGGTTGCCCGAGATCAAACGTGCGGCACCGACCCCAAGCTCTCTTCCACCCAACTGCGTGCGGGCGGCCTCGAGGAGTCGCGGATCGGAGGCGAGCCCAAGATAATCATTCGAGGAACAGTCAACCACCGCTCGCCCGTTGAGCATCACGACTCCGTCGCGTCGAGGACCCATCGGCCGCAGTACACGGCGAAGCCCAGCACGCTCAAGTGCCTGGAGTGATGATGCCAGAACGCGATTCAGATCACTGCATGTCATCCAACATCCTCCGAACGTACTGTGCAACAGGCATCTTCAGGCGACCTCAGAATCTCCTCAGATATCCGCCGAGGCGAAGAAGTTCAAACCAAGACTCTTCGAGATGATATCAAAAAGGTGACCTGAAGCCCAAAGATACTTACCCTGGTGGATCGTCTGCCCTATGACCAAACGGTAGCATGCAGGGCTGACCCTGAGGTCGTTACTATTCCGACGCCCTCATCCAGTTCGCCTTCGAGGAAGAACCGTCGGAGACACACTATGGGTAGGACCATCCTCCTCTCCATCTTGACCATCTTGGGCATCGTTGTCAGTGGAATCATAGCTGTCTACTACGTCCCCGTGTCGTGGACCCTGGGACCTTGTATGAAGGACTGGACCAGCCCGAGTACCTACCGGCACCGGAGTAGCCCGCTCGAAAAGGTCCGTTTTCCACTCGGTGGTGGGGCGGTGCAGATCTGTTACAGTCGTCCCCAGGCGAGGGGCCGCAAGGTATTTGGGAACCTTGTCAAACCTGGCCGCTACTGGCGTACCGGTGCCAACGAGCCAGCCCGGCTCTATACCTCGGTTCCGTTGACCATAGCCGGAATTGACCTGGAGCCCGGACGATACTCCTTCTATACCTTCCCTGGAGATACACTCTGGGAGTTCGCCGTGAACACGTCGACGTTCCACTGGGGGATTCCGTTTACCGAAGCCCTTGAGCAAACGGAGATCGATCGGGGAGTAGTCCAACCAGAGACCATGGACAATCTCGTGGACACCTTCACCATTCGCCCGGGACGATCGGTGGGTGACCGCCTCTCACTCCTGCTTGAGTGGGAACACACCCGGGTCGCCGTTCCGGTGCGCCTACGTTCCCACTAATCGGTGCTTCTCGGTGGTAGGGAGCGAGATTACCGCTTGGCGTACACGCTGGTGGCACCGCCGCGCGCAAATGCGATGACCTCGTACGGGTCTTTCCCCCCTCCCTCCATCCCGGGAGAACCCATCGGCATCCCAGGAACTGCCAGCCCCGCGATGTTGGGTCGCTCGGCCAGCATCTTCTTGATCAAATCGGCTGGGACATGTCCTTCGACGACATATCCGTCCACGATCCCGGTGTGGCAAGCGGTCAGCGGGCTCGGTACTCCGCTGGTCGCCTTCACCTCACTAAGGTCGTCCATATTGACGGCTCGGACAGTGAATCCGTTCGCTTCAAGATGGTCGATCCACGCATTACAACATCCACAGGATGCCGCTTTATAAACCGTGACGACAGTACCGTTCGCCACACTGTCATATTGATCGGTTCCGGAGTCAGCATTACGAGCTGCGACTCCAAGAGTAACTAAAACAGCGACACCCACGGCGCCAACTGTCCCAAGGGCTAGTCTGTTGATTTGCATCGTCATGCTCCCCATCAAGGTGAATCCTGACGCATCCGCGCCCAGTGTTTATCATGGCCACATAGGGTATCGAGAGCAAGGTCGGTAGCCGTCCGGCCGACCCGAGTGCTCTCCCGGCACTACCGTTCGGTGTCTTGTACCTTACGTTGGGGGCACTCCAGTACACTCGAATCCCTTGGGGGAGACGTGCCACGGAACCGGCCCCAGTTCATCTCCACTGCCTTCGGCCTCGGCCTCCTGCTCGCCTCTGCCTGCCAAATGGACCGGCCTGAGGGTCAGGTGCCGGAGACTGATGGGCTGGCCCAAGTCAACGATACTCTACTCGGGATTCGGCTATCCTACCCCGATTCCTTCCTTCTGGGTCGCTTCGCCGCGGAGGAGTTGCCGCCCGAGGTCAAAGCGCGTGGCGGGAGGGCGCCGTTCGAACACGCGATGGTCCTGGTCCGACCGTCCGAGCTGGGCAACCTTCCACTCGATGCGATTCC